>JANMFC010000301.1:0-37810 GCA_031377675.1 Pseudanabaena sp. OTE_70b_metabat_355
CAATATTGTTTCGGCGAGCGAAGCCCGCCGAAACAATTTTGGGCTTTATATGCACAGGTTATTAAATTTTCAGTTCTTAGTCAAGATTGTGATGATCAAATCAATTTTTGGGTTAGGGCAGATAATCAGAGTAAGATGTAAAGGTTTGTTACAGATTTTTGCAAAAGTCCTTCCTTCGTTAGTGAACCGTGTCAGTTTTATCCCCTGAGCCAACAAATTATCGCTGGAGTCGTGAAAACTACTCCGAACTCGGTCGCACCATAGATATTTGGCGCACTGTCCTCATGTTTTCTTGGATGATCTGGAGCGATGGCAAAAAATGGAGCTATGTCGGCGGCAAGACTGAAGCCAAGGTCAAAAAGCGTACCCGCAAGCGGGCGATCTGGCTGCGCGAGTCAATGCTGCAACTGGGCCCAACATTTATTAAGGTCGGACAGTTACTGTCTACCCGCGCCGATATTTTACCAACGGAGTCGGTCGAGGAGCTATCAAAATTACAGGATGAGGTTCCTTCGTTTACGGCGGCTAGAGCTAAACAAATCATTGAGACCGAGTTAGGTAAACCGATCGCTGAAATGTTTGGCTATTTTGATCCGATTCCTCTCGCGGCAGCAAGTTTAGGACAAGTTCATAAGGCGCAATTACATACGGGCGAAGAAATTGTTATTAAGGTACAGCGCCCAGGGTTATTAAAATTATTTGCGATCGATTTGGGGATTCTCAAAAAAATTGCTGAATATTTTCAAAATCATCCCAAACATGGCAAAGGACGAGATTGGGTTGGTATTTATGAAGAATGTCGCAAGATCCTTTACCAAGAAGCGGATTATTTAAACGAAGGGCGTAATGCCGATACCTTTCGCCGTAATTTTCGGGGCGATCGCCGCATTCTAGTTCCGCGTGTGTATTGGCGCTATGCCTCAAGGCGAGTACTGACCTTGGAATATATGCCAGGGATCAAAGTTAGTAATTATGACGCGCTGGAAGCGGCGGGACTAGATCGCAAAGTGATTGCTCGCATTGGAGCCGAGTCCTATTTGGAACAACTGCTCAATCATGGCTTTTTTCACGCCGATCCTCACCCAGGGAACTTAGCGGTTACGGGTAACGGCGAATTAATTTTCTATGATTTCGGGATGATGGGACAGATCCAATCGATCACCCGCGAGAAGTTATTAAAAACTTTCTTTGCGATCGCCCAAAAAGATGGCGAAGCAGTGATTAATTCGTTGATCGAGCTAGGAGCCTTAGAGGTTACTGGCGATACGGGACCACTGAGGCGATCGGTGCAGTATATGCTCGATAACTTTATGGGCAAGTCGATGGAAAAACAATCTGTCGCCGCCATCAGTGATGATCTCTACGATATTGCCTACGATCAACCATTTCGATTTCCCGCCACCTTTACCTTTGTTATGCGAGCGCTTTCCACTTTGGAAGGACTAGGCAAAGGACTCGATCCCAATTTTAACTTTATGGAAGTCGCGCAACCCTACGCTACAAATCTTATGGAAAATGGCAATGCTAAGGAATCAGGTAATTTATCCACGGCTTTTCTCGGTGAGTTAGGTCGTCAAGCTACACAGATGAGTAATACAGCGATCGCTTTACCCCGTCGCATTGATGAAACCCTATCCAAGCTCGATCGCGGTGATATCAGAGTCAGAGTCAAATCTCAAGAAACCGATCGCCTGTTACGTCGGTTAAGTAATGTGGCGATCGGCGGTATTTATGCGTTGTTGGGCGCAACCTGTTTGCTCTGTGCCACGCTGTTATTGATCAACAGTTTGCAAATTCCCGCCGTGATATCAGCGATCGCCGCAGGATTATTTTTATTAATTTTATTGCGATCGTTATCCCGAATTGATCGCCCCGAACGTTAATCAATTAATCAAGATTATTGCTAGTATAAATTTTAGGCTTTTAGTCGTTACTCAAAACTTCTGGGAATAAGCACATGACCTATAAACTGTTGGAAATTCCATCTGAAAGCGGCAGTCACACAGGTATAGTCTCGGCTACTGAAGAAAAGTTGGAGATCAAAAAATATAGTCCTGAAGAAGCTAAAGAAGAGTTTACTAATCTCGCCTCCCAATGGACTCAAGATGTAGAAGGTATGTCATCTACAGTTGAAATGACTAAACATCCTACTTATCAAAAAATTGTGAGTATCGGAAAAGTTGTAGTTCCTTTCTTATTAGAGGATTTACGCCAAAATCCGCTTTATTGGCTTCCTGCTTTACGTCAAATTACCCAAGAAAATCCTGTGCAACCAGAACATAAAGGTAAAATCAAGCTTATGGCAGAAGATTGGTTGAATTGGGGCAAAAAACAAGGATATGTGGCTTAATTTTCGATGTCTAAAGCAATTCACTTAGAGCGGTGCTACCCCAATCTAGCCAAGGTGGCGGGATGAAACGAGCCATAAAATAAATTGAGCGCTAGCGAATCAATGATAAAATGGGATTAATCGGAGTTGAAAAGAGTAGCCGTGGTGGGCGAACTTTCCGTTGTATAAAGGCTAGACACCACCTGTTAGTTTTACACTGATAGCCCTAATATCCCGCTAAGCCGTAAAAGAGCCTATGGATAGGTGAAAAATAAAAATAATATTCACTCCTTGGGACACAGGGAGTCTGCCTCGAAGATAGGAAACTATCTTGCCAGTTAGTACTCGGCGAGTAAAACCTGCGGATGCTGGGTAAGACCAAAACTAGGATCGCTTAGTCTAGGCTTCGGCAAATGAAAGAGGAAGCCCACACTCTATTTGTTTACAAAATGAGCGTCGGGTATGTCACTCAGCTACTATTAGGGTTGTAGACTAATGAATGAATATCAATACGTCAAGCCGAACCACCTACCATGAAGCGTCTATTTGCAGGAGCAACCGATACAGGCTGCGTCAGATCAGCCAACCAAGATTCTCACTACATCGATCCTGAAGGACGATTTTTTGTAGTAGCTGACGGCATGGGCGGTCATGCAGGGGGGGAGGTAGCAAGTCAGATTGCTGTCGATTCAGTGCGTGAATGCCTAGAATCGCTTTGGGATAGCGAAACAGATCCCCAAAAAATCATGCAACTTGCCATTGATAAAGCCAACGTTGCGATTATCAATGACCAAAATGCTAATCCTGTGCGATCGGACATGGGGACAACGATCGTTATTTTGATATTTCGTGACGATCAACCTTGGTATTGTCATATAGGTGATTCACGCTTGTATCGCTTGCGTGGCGCAAAGCTTGAGCAAATCAGTGATGACCATACATGGATTGCTAGAGCAATCCAAACTGGAGTAGTTAGTGCGGATGAGGCAAAAACCCATCCTTGGCGACACATGTTATTGCAATGCTTGGGGCGTGAAGACCTGAAATCCATCACAGCGCAAGAAACTGAATGGCAGCCAGGCGATCGCTTTTTGATTTGCAGCGATGGTTTAACCGAAGAACTCAGCGACGATCGCATTGCCCATCATCTCAAGAGCATTCGCAACGTTCAGCAAGCTGGTCAAGCCTTAATCGAATCAGCCAAGCTGCGTGGTGGGCGCGACAATATTACGGTGGTAATCATCACCAATGAATTAAATCAACAATAAAATAGAGTAGGAGCTAAGCACGCCCTCTATTTTATTGCTGAAAGATTAATGTCTACCATTCGCAGAATAAGCTTTTTAATTTTGCTTACCCTAGCACTGGTGACAGCTATAGGTGTCTCTGACATGGATATATTCACCAAATCTGAAGCCAAACTCAGTTTAGTGGATGAGGCGTGGGGACAGGCTGGCTCGATCGCTTATCAAGCAGCCGCAAAAACAATGCGTTCCAAAAATGGCGTAGGGCTACCCCTTGACAATATTCAGAAACGTTATCTACGGCGATATTTTATTGACTACCTTGATCGGGTTACGATCATTTATAACGCCCAAATGATGGATCGTTGGAAATTTGGCAATGTTGCTGTGCATTTTGGTAATGTCGAAGCGATCGCCCAAACCTATTGTGATCGGATCTATCTGCGTGATCCTCAAAGTTCGGAAGATCTTAGGCAATTGGGTATTCTCGCCCATGAAATGGTACATGTCCGTCAATGCTTTCAAAATGGCGGCTTAGATCAATTTGGTTATCAGTATTTTGTGGAATACAAACGCGCCAAGCAAAAATACGAAAATAATCTTATGGAGCGAGAAGCTTACGCTTTGCAAAATAAATTTGTTAAAGCAAATTCATAATTGGCAATATTCTTTAAAAAAGAGAAAGCGCAGAGCGCTTTCTCTTTTTTTGGTTTTAAACGTTAAAATTGTTAAGTTACTTCATGCCTTCGCTGTTTTGTATACCCGCCCCCTAGCTAACCTCATCGAACAACTCCAGCGCCTCCCAGGTGTTGGTACAAAAACAGCCCAACGTCTGTCGCTTCATATCCTCAAACGCCCCACCGAAGAGGTTGAAGCCCTTGCTCAAGCCTTAATTCAAGCTAAGCAATTAGTTGGTAGCTGTACAATCTGTGGACATTTATCCGCAGAACCCATTTGTGAAATTTGCGCCCATCCCAGTCGCGATAATTCAACTATTTGCGTAGTTGCCGACTCGCGTGATTTAATTGCTCTGGAAAAGACCCGTGAATATCGCGGCAAGTATCATGTGCTGGGAGGATTAATTTCACCGATGGATGGCATTAGCCCCGATCAGCTTAATATTCAAACTCTGGTACGGCGGGTCAGTGGCAACAAGGTGAGTGAAGTGATTATGGCGATCGCTCCCAGTGTCGAGGGCGAAACCACGACGCTGTATGTGGGCGGATTATTAAAACCCTTTACCAAAGTTACGCGAATTGCCTTTGGTATACCGATGGGCGGTGATCTAGAATATGCCGATGAAGTTACACTCGCCAAAGCGATCGAGGGGCGACGCGAATTAGATTTTTAAGAGAAGAATGATGATGACTAACCCTTATTCTCGCAGGAGTTGTATGACCGCTTTATCTGGACTATTTAGCGCTGGATGTATGATTTTTGGGTTGCCATGTTTATCGCCACTCATCACTATGCCTGTTCCTAAGGAGCCGCAAGCCATATTAGTCTTGGGCGGCGATCCAAAGCGCGAAAAATTTGCGGCGCAGTTTGGCTTAAAGCATCCGCAAATACCAATTTATGTTTCATCAGGCAGCCCACGAGAATATGCTAAGAATGTATTTGATCGTGCAGGTATTGAACGCGATCGCGTTCACTTGGATTATCGCGCCGTAGATACTGTGACTAACTTTACGACGATGGTGACTGATTTTCAGAAACGGAGGATTACGGATGTATATGTGATCACTTCTGACTATCACATGCCTCGCGCTGAGGTGATTGGTAAAATTGTCCTAGGCAGTCGCGGTATTCAAATGCATCCAGTCACGGTTCCAACAAATACCAATTCCGAAGATCCCGCTAAATCTCTACGCGATGGACTGCGATCGGTCTTTTGGCTAGTGACTGCTTCCTAGTTAATTTTTCACGCAAGAAAGGATTTGAGTTATGAAACATATCCGTTTTGACTGGGCAATCAAAAAGATTTTACGCGATAAAGTCAACTTCGTGATTTTAGAAGGTTTTATAAGTGAGTTAATTGGACAATCTATTAAAATTGACACAGTTCTAGAGAGCGAAAGTAATCAGTCTAACGAAGAGAGCAAATTAAATCGAGTGGATATTCTCGCCCGTAGTACTCAAGGGGAGTTATTACTCATCGAAGTGCAGAATAGTACCGAGCAAGATTACTTTCATCGAATGCTCTATGGTGCTTCTTCCTTAATCATTGACTATCTGAACCGAGGAGAACCATACAGCAATATTAAAAAAGTATATTCTATTAACATTGTTTATTTTTCTCTTGGTCGCGGTAATGATTATGTCTATGAAGGAAGAACGGAGTTTTTAGGTCGTCACCTTAGCGATCGCCTTGAACTTTCGGGAACCCAAAAAGAATTATTTAAAGCCGAAGATATTCACCAGATTTTCCCAGAATATTATTTACTGAGGGTGAACAAGTTTGATAACTCAACCAAAGATAGTTTAGATGAATGGATTTATTTTCTCAAAAATAGTGAAATCAAAGATAGCTTTGCCGCCAAAGGATTGCCAGAAGCTAAAGAGCGTTTACGTGAAGAAACATTAGATCTTGCTGAAAGTCAAGCTTACAAGAAATATCTCAAAGACAAACAATACGAGATCAGTATTCTAGAAACTACGAAGATCGCCGCAGAGTTAGAAGGATGGAAAAGAGGGCGGCGAGAGGAACAGTTGAATATTGCTAGGGCGATGAGAGTGGCGGGAAGTACTTTGGATTTTATAGCTCAAGTGACAGGTTTATCTTTAGCCGAACTGGAATCTCTTGACTAACATCCCACCCGCCTAACTGCCAATTCATCGCCGATTTCTTTTAGCCGAAATATTTAGATTAGTAATATACACAAGCTGTAACTACCGCGTTTTGCCTATTTCGCTTATTTATAGAAATTTTTAAAATTCTATTGATCTAAAATGCGTTTGGGTGTTATCTTAGTAAAGCGCAAAAAAGCACGCCGCGCCGGGATAGCTCAGTTGGTAGAGCAGTGGACTGAAAATCCACGTGTCACGAGTTCAAATCTCGTTCCTGGCATAGCAGCAAAAAAGAGCCATACAGTTGTATGGCTCTTTTTTGTGGTGATTTTTAGCGCAAAGCGCTGTAAAATCCCAAAAGCATATTCATCACATAAAGCTATAACTGAATGGAGATATATAGCCTTGAAAGATATTTTGATTAGCTTTGGCATTATGGCAGTTGCTGTACTGTTCATCGTAGTTGCTCAAATTACAGGTGGACAGACCGCAAACGCCAGCATCGGTGCGCCATCTACAGGCGCACCTACACAAACAGAAGTAAAAATAGCAGCAGCACCTTTAATTGATATGAATGATCCCGAAATCAAAGAAACTGGCACTGGACTCAAATATAAAGTGATCACGGCTGGTACAGGCGCAATTCCTAAACAGGGGCAAACCGTAAGCGTTCATTACGTCGGTACGCTTGAGGATGGCACGAAATTCGACAGTTCTCGCGATCGCAAGAGTCCTTTTTCATTCAAGCTAGGTATTGGGCAAGTGATTAAAGGCTGGGACGAAGGTTTAGCGCTGATGCGTGTTGGTGAGACACGTACTTTAATTATCCCTCCCGAACTCGGTTATGGCGCTCGTGGGGCAGGCGGAGTAATTCCTCCTAATGCGACCTTGATTTTTGATGTTGAGCTATTGGGTATTTCTTAATCCAAATTTGTTGCACAAGCTGGGCTTGTGCAACAAATTTGAATCTAGGTAGGAACAAGTTCGTTAGGGCGTAATTTTGCCCATTTGCCCATCTCTGACAAAAAACTTTCACAGCCAACAACATCCCATTCCATTTGAATATCTTCGGAATCAGTTCTGATATTCACATTAACCGTGGGCGAATTCGCCTCAAAATCTGGAAATTCGGTTAAATGTGGTTGCAAATGTAAGGCTTCGACCGAGTGGTAGGTCATGCAGCGATCGACATAGGTGCAGTTAATGCAGATGCACATGGCGTTTATCCCTAATTCATCTAGATATCCTAGCAACTGAAACTGAAAAAGTACGCAATATCGTATCTCGCAGTTTTTTCTGCTATACAATGCCTACTGTATAGTAGTTTCAAAACCTTAATTATTTGTTGCGTTAAAACCTATGGCATTAAAAAAAGGCACTCTTGTTCGCGCAATTCGTGAAAAATTAGACAATAGTACTGAAGCAACGGCGAATGATACACGTTGGTCATCCTATCTTTTTGAGACATGGGGTGAAGTATTGGAGTTTCGTGGTGATTATGTCCAAATTAAGTTTGGTAAGGTTCCAACTCCCGTGATTTGGCTGCATAAAGATCAATTAGAAGAACAAGCTGCTTGAACTATTCTTTCTCAAACCGAAAAAAGAGTTGCGGCGCTTCGCGCCGCAACTCTTTTTTTATTTCTTGGCTATGCTAAGAGCGTCAATTTTTTTCTAACTTTTTTCTGTAGCTCCAAACCGTATTATGTAGGAGCATTGTCACCGTCATCGGTCCCACGCCACCTGGGACAGGGGTAATGTGAGAGGCAACCTTGCTGACATTGGCATAGTCCACATCACCGACTAGGCGTGATTTACCTTGAGCATCAGTAATGCGGTTAATACCTACATCAATTACCACTGCATCAGGTTTAACCATATCTGCTGTCACAAATTCCGGCTTGCCGATCGCCGCGATTAAAATATCCGCATTACGGGTAATTTCGGCGAGGTTTTTAGTGCGCGAGTGGGCGATCGTGACTGTAGCATTTTCTTCTAGTAGCATTAAAGCAACTGGCTTGCCGACAAGAATACTGCGTCCAATCACTACCGCATTTTTACCAGCGATATCGATCTTGGCTTCGGCGAGTAACTCCATTACCCCCGCAGGTGTGCAACTCCGCAATCCCACTTCACCTCTTGCGAGTTTCCCTAAATTATATGGATGCAAGCCATCAGCATCTTTGTCAGGGGCAAGGCGATTTAATAGGGCGATCGCATCGAGATTTTCGGGTAAAGGCAATTGAATCAAAATGCCATCTACGCGCTCATCGGCATTTAGCTCGTCGATCACCTGTTCTAACTCAGTCTGCGTCACGTTAGCAGGAAAATGTTTACCAAAAGAGGCAATTCCCGCTTTCTGGCAAGCAGTTTCTTTGTTTTTTACATAGGCGGCACTGGCTGGATTATCCCCTACCATCAGCACGGCTAGCCCTGGTGGACGACCATATTTTGTTTGTGCATATTTTGTTTGTAAGTGCGCGACCTCATCGGCGATCGTCTTTTGCATCTTTTTAGCAAGAGCCTTGCCATCGATAATTATTGCCATAAAGAGGTTTTATTGAGGTTTTCGCGTTATTTTTAAGGGAGACTGCACTACTTAAGAATAGCGCTAAAGTCAGCTAACTGGCGGCTGTAGTTGCGGATAATGCCAAGCAGATTAAGTCGATTTCGACGCACTTGGGGATCTTCAGCCATGACTAGCACTTCATCAAAGAACTTCGCGAGGATAGGCGCGATCGCTTTAATACCTTCCATTAACTGCTCACCACTGGGTTGACTGGGCAAAGCCGCGATCGCCTGATATAAATCCTGTTCCGCAGGTTCGGTTAAAGTTTCAGGATTAATCACAGATGTGATATCAAAGGTTAAACTATCCAAGTCCCCCTTATTCGCAAGACGAGAAGCTCTGACAATTGGCTCGTAGATCGAGCCTAATGTATTGTCTATACGCAATTTTTGAATAAAATTAGCGCGTTCTTTAATGCCAGTAATGTCACTTAAAACTCGCAAGTTGTAATCTATATCAACATTTCCTATAACTGCATCAACTAAATCGTAATCAATACCCTGCTCCAAGAGAATAGTTTCACACCGTTGACTAAACCATTTATTTAGATTTTTTAGAACAGTTTCAGGTGGTTGGGTAAGTAAATTTTTCTCAGAATATATAGCGATTACCGATTTTAATAACTTGGGTAAATCAAGGTGAAATTCATTATCCCAAGTAATCTGGACAATACCATTAGCAGCGCGACGTAAAGCAAATGGGTCAGAAGAGCCTGTAGGAATAATTCCTAGTCCAAAAATACCAACGAGGGTGTCAATACGATCACTCATTGCCACGATCTTTCCCGTAAGATAAGTTGGCAACGAATCGCTTGCTCCGCGAGGTTGATAATGTTCGCGAATTCCTTGGGCGACTGCAATAGATTCGTTACTTGAGAGCGCATAGTAATAACCCATCTCTCCTTGTAGCTCAGGAAATTCTTTGACCATCTGTGTAACTAGATCCGCTTTACAGAGTTGTGCTGTGCGATCAATATCGAGCATTATCGAAGGAGATTCAACGACTATATTGGGGATTGAGTCAATGACTAATTTGGTGATCGCCCTAATTCTTTCCACCTTTTCCGCAACCGAACCCAGATCAGCTTGGAATGTGACCTTTTCGAGCAGAGGTAAAAATGTTTCTAAATGCACAGCGCGATCGCTGTCGTAGAAAAACTTACCGTCAGAGAGACGCGCCCTTATTACGCGACCATTTCCCGCCGAAATCAATCGCGACTTGTCGGGATCACCATTGGAAATCGTGATAAAGCGTGGCATTAATTGATCGGGATTATCGACTGAATGCACAGGAAAATAGCGCTGATGACTAACCATCTCGGTTTTAATCACAGGCTGGGGCAGGTCTAAAAATTCACGCTCAAATTCGCCAATTACCGCCGTGGGGAATTCGACTAAATAGGTCACTTCTTCGAGTAAATCTTCAGGAATTTCGGCTTTACCACCAAACAATTCGACAATGCTATTGATTTGCGTGACGATATGTTTTTCGCGCTCTTTGCCATCGACCACCACAAAGGCTTCCCGCAAAGTCGCGACATAATCTACGGCTGTATCAATAATCACTGGTCGCTTATGCAATACGCGATGTCCTTGACTAATGCGATCGCTCTGCACATTTTCCAGCGTAATCGGCAAAATCGTAGAATTAAATAACGACACCAGCCAACGGATCGGACGGGGAAATTTCAAATCACCATTACCCCAACGCATCAAGCGTTTACCTTCTAGTCCTGTAATCCAAGTTGGCGCAAGCTCCTGCAAAATATCGATCGTTGCGCGTCCCACAATTTGCTGATTGGCAAATACAAATGCGCCCTTGTCGGTTTCCTTAATAAAAATATCGTGGAGATCAATTCCCTTAGATTTAGCAAATCCTAATAAAGCCTTAGTCGGCTCCCCCTGCGGATCACCTTTCACAAAAGCCAAACCAACCGCAGGGCCCTTAAGTTCCAGACTGCGATCACTTTGTTGGATTGGTAAGCCCTCGATTAGTACTGCCAGACGGCGCGGCGTACCATAAACACTGACCTTACTCGTAGTTAGTTGGTGTTCATCTAAATTCTTGGGGATGCGCTCTTGCCACTGGCGCAAAGCGTCAACAATAAAACTAGCGGGTAGCTCTTCAGTACCAACTTCTAACAGAAAACTTGCCATAACCACGAGTTGAGGGACAGTAACTCAGTTTACCGTAATCACAACCTATTTTTTGAGATTTTAATTCGTTGTATTTGCTGAGGGTACGGCGATCGCTGTGATAAATTTCGGCTAAAATATATCTAGATATGGCTCTGAAATTTTGTATTAAAATCTGAGCAATTTTAAGGAGTAGCTGATGACTATTGCGATCGCAAAACCTACCAAAACTAGAGTCACTTTTGCTGATTATCTAGCTTATTTCGATGATTCGGATACAAAATATGAATTAGTGGATGGAGAACTTTTAGCAATGGCAATGGGTACAGGTCGTCATGGCGAGACAATTGATCAGGTTTATCGAAAAATTAGTACCGAAATAGAACGAACTGCTCAACCTTGGATTGTGCGTCAGGGACAGATTGCAGTACGTTGTCCGCGTGGAATTGGTTTAGATACGGCGCGTATTCCTGATGTAGTGGTGATGTTGCGAAATGAGTGGCAGTCCTTGCAGGAGCGGGAAGCAGTCATTGGTTTCGACCTATCGCCACCTTTGTTGGTGGTTGAGGTGGTGAGTCCTTCGACAAAAATCACTGACTATCGCGCTAAGAGGACTGAATATGCGGCGCGGGATATTCCTGAATATTGGATTGTCGATCCAATTGAAGCGAAAGTTTCGGTGTTGGTGCTTGCGGATGGTTGGTATGATGTGACCGAGTTTCGTAATGGTGATCGCCTCGTTTCGCCTATGTTTCCTGAGTTACAGTTAACACCGCAACAGATTCTGGCTGGGTAATTGGTTGTTAAATTGGTTTGGTAACGCTAACGCGATCGTCAAACACAAAACATTCTCCTTCCCAAACACTTTCTTCAGCAGGTATTTCTTCTAAATATTTGAGAATACCGCCCTTAAGGTGATAGACCTCTGTAAATCCTTGTGACAGCATATAGGCGCTAGCTTTTTCGCAACGAATGCCACCTGTGCAGAACATCGCTACCTTTTGATGTTTGTCGGGATTTAATTGGTTCTGTACATAATTTGGAAACTCGCCAAAGGTTTCCAAATTAGGGTTAATCGCGCCCCTAAATGTCCCAAATTCCACTTCATAGTTATTGCGAGTATCAATTACCACAACATCAGGATCGGCAATTAAAGCATTCCATTCCTGTGGATCGATGTACGTTCCAACTTGATAACAGGGATCGATGTCGGGTACACCCATAGTCACAATCTCTTTTTTAAGCCGCACTTTCATGCGTTGAAATGGAACTCCTTGACAGTAGGATTCCTTATGTTCTAAATCTTGAAGGCGGCGATCGCTTCGCAAATAAGCCAATAATGCATCAATGGCAGCGCGACTACCTGCGATCGTGGAGTTAATTCCTTCTTTAGCTAAAAGGATTGTGCCTTTGAGTTGATGAACATCGCAAAATTCTTTGAGCGTTAGTTGTAACGACTCATAATCTTCTAGTTGTGTAAAATGATAAAAAGCAGCTACGACATAAGGTTCTATATCCTTTGATTCTTTAACGTCAACTATCTGATTATTCTGATTAACTTGTGCTTGGAGACGATTTATTTGTTTGGTTCTTGTCATTTATCCAGAATTTTGCCAGAGATTTAATTTAAGTTTAATGTAAGGCGATCGCCCTTTAAGTGAATCCAATTATACCGCAATCTGAAATGATTCGTGAATACGAGAATGGCTTAAGATCCATAAAATCAAGAAACCAAATAAGCTGATTCGTCCGCGAAGCTGACGAATCAGCTTACTTACTTACTGGCGATCGGCATTCTCCAGCCAGAACCAAAGGCGCGATCGCTAATTCTTAAAACTGGGGCTGCTTGACGGCGCTTAAATTCGGCGATTTTGACAAGACGGGCTACGCGATCAACGATCGCTTGATCATGTCCTGAGGCAATAATTTTGGAAGTAGAAAGATGTTGATTGATCAGTTTATGTAAAATATCATCAAGGATATCGTAGGGGGGAAGAGAATCTTGATCGAGTTGATCGGGCTTGAGTTCAGCACTAGGCGGCTTAGTAATAATATTCACGGGAATGACTTCTGTAATTCCTGCCTTAATCGATAGATGAGAATTAGTATGGTTTAACCATGTACAAATGGAAAACACTCGCGTTTTTGGAACATCAGCGATCGCCGCCAGTCCACCATTCATATCGCCATAGAGGGTGCAGTAACCGACGGACATTTCGGATTTGTTGCCAGTGGAAAGCAGTAAATGTCCAAATTTATTGGAGATCGCCATCAGCAGACTGCCACGAATTCGCGATTGCAGATTCTCTTCCGTTACATCACTATCTTTACCTGCAAATAGATGCGCTAAACTATTCTCAAAAGCCGCCATCATTGGCTCAATCGGAATTGTTTGCGTGGAAATTCCTAAGTTATTCGCAAGGGCGATCGCGTCAGTAATAGAATGGGCGGAACTATAGGGAGAAGGCATTAACACGCCTAACACATTCTCTTTGCCGATCGCTTCTGTAGCGATCGCGGCGACTAATGCTGAGTCAATCCCCCCACTCAAACCGATCACCACCTTCTGAAAATGGCATTTTCGCGCATAGTCACGCACACCGAGCACCAAGGCCGCAAAAATTTCGGCATCATCGTTTTTATATCTAACTGAAGTTTGATTTAGCTCCTGCTCATCAAAGTTAATGATTAATAAATCTTCTTCAAAACTCTTACCCCGCGCCGTCATTTTGCCATTGCGATTAAACGCCATGCTACGCCCATCAAAAATCAAATCGTCATTTGCCCCTACTTGGTTAGCATAGAGCAATGGCAAATTATGGACGATCGCACTATGGCTGAGCATCGACTCGCGCAAGCTTTGTTTGCCGACAGCATAGGGAGAAGCCGATAAATTTACCAGTAAATCCACATCTTTTTGAACCAGATCGGCAACGGGATCTTCAGCATAGCTACGTTTGCCCCAAAAGTTTTGATCGTTCCAAATGTCTTCGCAAATGGTCACGCCTACTCGCAGAGAATCTCCATTTTTCAGGTTTAGTGTAAAAACTTGCAAGCCGTTGCCCACTTCAAAATAGCGATCCTCATCGAATACATCGTAGGTTGGTAGTAACCGCTTATGAAAAATCTGCTTGACCTCGCCACCTAGTAATAGGGCGGCACTATTGAACAATGATTTTCCGCCAGACTGGCTCGCATTTGGATTGACTGAAACCGTCCCAACTAGTACCGCAATTTCAGGAGGTAACTTTTTGGCAAGATCACTGATCGCGGTTTCCATGTCGCGCACAAAATGCTGCTGCATCAATAAGTCGCGGGGTGGATAGCCACAGAGCGATAACTCAGGTGTGAGCACTAATTGCACATTTTGATCGGCTAACTTCTGCACAGCGCATAACAGGCGATCGCTATTACCAACCAAATCACCTATGACTGGATTAAGTTGCGCGATCCCCAAATTTACACGACCTAAACTCATGTTTAATCTATCTCAAGAAACAGGCATGGAGCCACATAACTACCAAAATAATCGCCAGTTGGATCGGGCTAGGGAATAATCCGTTGCTTGCAAATCGCGATACTACCAAAATTTGATTAGTCAGAGCCGCAAGGAGTACACCTGACGTAATTCCTGATAGTGAGATTAATATTGAGCGACCAAATCGATTTTCTTTACGAGTTAGCCAATAAACACTGACAATCAGTCCAAACGATAGCCAAGTGGTAGTGGCGATCGGCACAAAAAAGCTAATCGCTCCAAGGGCGACATAAATTCCCAGCGAAATGTAAATATCTTTTTGGGTGGGACTGTCCAACAGCTTGGATAGCCAAGATGGAGCGCGGCGTTGAGGATTGCTTTGCGTAGCTGTAGGTGCGGCTGCGGCTAGACGCTCAGGGTAGCGAATCCGATCTGGTACAGCGATCTTCCCTTCTTTACGGGCGCGTAGACGATCCATGAGGATGGCATCGTAGGCTGCTTCGATCACTTCTTGCTCGTATTCATCCCCCGCGTATTCGCGCAACAAGCGATCGCGTGCATCACGCACTGCTTCAAAGGAGGCTTCATCGTTGACTCCTAGTTTCTCGTATGGAGTTGGTTCGCTCATTTTTCCAACTGGCTCGTTTTCCAACTGTAAGTGGTTTGTAGATTTCGCTAAAGATCTAATAAATAGATCATAAGTAAACTAATTTAAAAACATTAATTAGAAGATATTATACAACAAAGTTAATAAGTTTTAATGCTATTTGTGTATAGATATCTGTGCTGTATAGCATTTTTCATTTGAATATAACTATTTTTTTGGTGATTAGAGACTTATAGCAATACTCGATTAAATTTGTTTAACATCATTTAAAGCGATCGCAGTTTTATTTCAAGCAAATAGCAATCGCTTTAGGCATAAAAAAAGCGCACTAAGTGCGCTTTTTTTATGCAAATTTTCCTTAAGGAAATACTTCAGTTAATTAACCGAGAACCTTGCGAGCAGTTGCCACGACATTCTCAACAGTGAAGCCGAACTTCGCATAGCCAATTGGACCGGGAGCTGAAATACCAAAGCTGTCCATACCAACAACTGCGCCCTCAGAACCGACATACTTGTGCCAGCCAAAGGTGCTACCAGCTTCAACACTGACGCGCTTCTTGACTGCAACTGGAAGTACGGATTCTTTGTACTCATCGGATTGTTCATTGTAAAGTTCCATTGATGGCATGGAGACTACACGCACAGCCTTACCTTCAGCAGCCAAGATTTCCGCAGCACCTACAGCAAGTGCAACTTCAGAACCAGTAGCGATGAAAATCAACTCAGGATTTGGAGCATCAACAACGATGTAACCGCCCTTCTTGGTTCCTTCAATGGAAGTACCAGCCAAATTCTTCACGTTTTGGCGAGTGAAAGCCATCAAGGATGGGCGCTTGCGGTTAGCGATCGCTACTTGATAAGTACCGACAGTTTCCTTAGCATCCGCAGGACGCAGTACCAAAAGGTTAGGAATTACACGCAAAGAGGCGAGGGTTTCGACTGGTTGGTGAGTAGGACCATCTTCACCGAGCATTACCGAGTCGTGGGTCATGATGTATAGCACACCAACTTCCGACAAAGCCGACAAGCGGATTGCGCCGCGCATATAGTCAGCAAATACGAGGAAAGTTGCACCGTAAGGAATTGTGCCGCCATGCAGGATCATGCCGTTCATAATTGCGCCCATCGCGTGCTCACGAACACCAAAACGGAAGTTACGACCTTCGTAAGAACCATGTTGGAAGTCGGGCAAACCTTTAACATAGGTCATGTTGGAGTGAGCCAAGTCCGATGAACCGCCGAGGAATTCGGGAAGTACAGGCGACAATGCATTCAAGCAAGCTTCCGAAAGTAAACGGGTTGAAGTTTCTTTTTCGGCAACAGGCTCAAGGGCTTTTTCCCATCCTTCAGGAAGTTCGCCAACCATGATCCGCTTGTATTCAGCAGCTTCGGTAGGATATGCCTTTTCGTAAGCAGCAAAGCGATCGTTCCATTCAGCTTCAGCACTTGTACCTTTGTCGATCGCTTGACGGAAACGAGCCAGAGCATCAGCAGGAACTTCAAAAGGCTCGTATTCCCAACCGAGGTTAGCGCGGGTTGCGGCAACTTCATCAGTACCAAGAGCCGCACCGTGAACGCCAGCCGTACCAGCTTTTTTGGGTGAACCAAAACCGATGGTGGTGGTGACAACGATCAAGCTAGGTTTATCGGTGACGGATTTAGCTTCAGCGAGTGCTTTAGCGATCGCGCCCAAGTCTTCGTTACCATCGGCAACATAGGTGACATGCCAGCCATAAGCTTCGTAACGCATACCGACATTTTCAGTAAATGCGAGGTCGGTGCTGCCATCGATGGAGATGCTGTTGCTGTCATACATCATGATCAACTTGCCGAGCTTGAGGTGTCCGCCCAAGGAAGCTGCTTCAGAAGCAATCCCTTCCATGTTGCAGCCATCACCAAGGATCACATATGTATAGTGATCAACAATATTGTGACCAGGTTTGTTGAAACGAGCTGCCAAATGTGCTTCAGCGATCGCCAAACCAACTGCGTTACCAACACCTTGACCAAGAGGACCTGTGGTAACTTCAACGCCTGCGGTTTCAAAGTTTTCAGGATGTCCAGGGGTAGCGCTGCCAAACTGGCGGAATTGCTTGATTTCGTCTAAAGGTACGCTGTCATAACCTGTGAGGTGTAGCAATGAGTATTGCAACATACAGCCATGTCCTGCGGACAAGACAAAGCGATCGCGATCGAACCACTTAGGGCTTTTGGGATTAAATTTTAAGAACTGATCAAACAGCACAAAAGCCATTGGTGCTGCGCCCATCGGCAGACCGGGGTGACCAGATTTTGCTTTTTCGACCGCATCGATCGATAAAAAGCGGATGGAGTTAATGCAGAGGGTCTCAAGAGTTTGAGGTTTGGAGGGTGCAGCGACCATAGTTAAAATTGCTTAAAAAATTTTTGTACTCAATCAGGTATATATTTTCCCTCAAAACTGTCCAACTCAATAACAAATTTTACGCGATCGCACTTTAATTTTAGAATTTCAGGTAAATTCTTTCAACTTCGGGAGCAGGTAGAGCTTTATTAAATAAGTAGCCTTGCCCATATTGGCAGCCAGCATTTTGTAACCATGCAAGTTGCTCCTTAGTTTCAATTCCTTCTGCAATCACGGCTAAGCCTAGTTGATTACTGAGCGCAATGATTGTATCGATGACAGGATTACGATTTTCAGTTTGAATTTCGCTGACAAAGGAGTGATCGATTTTGAGGCTATCCACAGGAAAGCGCTGGAGATAGCCGAGAGATGAATACCCCGTGCCAAAATCATCAATGCTGATTTGCATTTGACGCGATCGCAATTCTTTGATTAGAGCGATCGCCGTTTCGACATTGTCCATAATTGCGCCTTCGGTAATTTCTATTTTGATATTGGCTGGATCAGCATTGGTTTCAGCCAAGATGTGATCGATATCCGCAAGTAACGTTGCACAACCAAACTGTCGCGCCGAAAGATTGATACTCATGGTTAACCATTGCCAGCCCTGTTGCGCCCAAGCATGAATTTGTTGACAAGCTTGTTTAAATACCAACATTCCCACAGGTATTATTAACCCTGAAGTCTCCATGTTCGGAATAAATTCTGCTGGTGAAACCAGACCCCGTTCAGGATGTTGCCAGCGTACTAAGGCTTCAAATCCTACAAGTTTTTGAGTTTGTACCTCAATGATCGGTTGGTAAAAGAGCATAAACTCTTGTTTTTCTAGCGCTCTCTGAAGATCGTTCTCTAAAATCAAGCGATTGAACATGGTTAGATGCATTTGCCGATCGAAGATTTGATAGTTATTTTTACCGCGTAATTTGGCTTGATACATCGCTGTGTCTGCATCTTGCAAAAGTTCGTTAGCATTACGATCGCCATCTCTGCTTAATGCGATCCCGACACAAACAGTGATGAAGATTTCACAATTTGCCACTGTGAAAGGTTGATTAAAACTTTGGATAATCTCTTGCAAAAATGGCTCAATGGTTGCTTCTTCAAATTGATGCAATAAAAAACAAAATTCATCACCCTCCATACGCGCTAATACATCTAAGGCATCTTTGGCGCGGAGATGCTGTTGTAGACGTTGGGCGATCGCAATCAGTAACTGGTCGCCAACCTCATGACCAAAGGAACCGTTGATCAATTTAAACTGATCGCAGTCCATATAAACTAGAGCCAGAGATGATTCGCCCATTTGCAAACACTCTTTGAGTTCTTGAAGCAAGAATGTACGACTTGGTAACTTAGTGAGCGTATCTTCCAAAATCATCATTCGCAATTGAGCAGTGCGCTTTTTTACTATTTCCTCTAATTGGATATTAAAGGTTTCTAATTGTTGATATTGTTGGTGAATGCGGAGCATCGATCGCACTCTTGCCGTTAGCTCTAAATGATTAATAGGTTTACTAATAAAGTCATCTGCACCTGCAAATAGGGCTTGGGCAAGGACTTCTTTGGCTGTTAAAGCCGTAGCCATAACAATTGGCACGGCGCTCCATTGGGGCATCGCTTTAATTTTCTTACAGACTTCTATGCCATCCATGATTGGCATCATTACATCTAGCAAAATTAGATCGGGCTTTAACCTCTCTAAAGAGGCGATCGCATCTCTACCACTAGTTGCATAATGTAATCGATAGTCTTGATTTCTGAAGATAGCGTCTATTAAATCAAAATTATTGGGTTCATCGTCAACAACCAAAATACATGGTTTGTTCATAGTTTTGCTCTTTGCAATAATTCAGTGTAATAATTCAGCAATTTGTGTAGCCAGTTGCTTGAGATTGAGTGGTTTGCTCATATATCCATTCATGCCTGCCGCTAGACATTTTTCCCGATCGCCTTCCATCGCTAGAGCAGTTAGGGCAATGATCGGCGTATTAATCAAGTTCGGATCGAGGCGAATTTGCTGAGTTGCCTCAAAGCCATCCATGATCGGCATTTGAATATCCATAAGGATGATGTCTGGGGAGTTTGCCTTTGCCATGCTCACTGCTTCTACGCCATTTTTGGCGACGATGACACGGTAATTGATCTTGGTCAGAAAGGTGGTAAAGGTTTGGATATTTGCGCCGTTGTCTTCGGCGAGTAAAATAAGCGGCGCGTTTTCAGGATTTACGACCAGTGGCTGTGAAGTTGTAGCGGATGGTTCAGATTCTGGAGCGCAAGACATCTCATAGGGTAGAGAAACGGTGAAGCGGCTGCCTTTACCAAATTCACTCTCAACCATGATTTGACCGCCATGCAGTTCGACAATTTGCTTGACTAGGGCGAGTCCTAAGCCAGTCCCTTCGTACTGACGGTTGAGGGCGCTATCTATCTGTATAAAGGGTTTAAAGAGTCGTTTTAAATCCTTAGCGGCAATGCCAATGCCCGTATCTACGACTTGAAATACGATTGTCGGTGAATTTATGTCTCTAAGTTGTTGCGGGATCGTTGCCTCTCCTTGCCATGTATCGCCACTACCGATGGCAACTAGCAGATTGATTTGTCCTTCATTGGGGGTGAATTTGACAGCATTGGTGAGCAGGTTGATTAATACCTGTTTCATGCGACGCAATTCGACATCGATCTTGTTGATGTGTGGAGGAATATTACTGAAGACTTGAATTCTCTTATCAAATGCTATTTGTTTGATAAAAACAAGGCTGGAATCACAAAGATTTTGGACTGAGACTGGTGTAATATCTAGTTCCATCATCCCTGATGTGATTTTCGACAGGTCGAGAATGTCGTTAATCAGGGATAGCAAGTGTTTGCCGCTTGACTCTACTGTGCCGATCGCGTCTAATTGTTCTTCGTTCAGCGTCCCTAAAAGTTGCACATGCAAAATCTCGGATAGTCCCAAAATCGCATTTAGCGGCGAGCGGAGTTCATGGCTCATGTTGGCGAGAAATTCATCCTTGAGATTGGTGGCGCGAAGAAGTTCATCATTGGCTAAAATCAGGTGGATTTCGGTTTGTTTGCGGATCGTCAATTCAGATTGAATTTGTGCGTGAAGATTGGCTTGGTGAATGGCGATCGCTACTTGCTTCTCAGTTTGTTCTAATAAATCGATTTCCCATGACTGCCATGCGTAGGGCTGATCGTTTTTATACAGTCCTATCAGACCCCAAAGCGTTTCATTGATGAAGATGGGCGCGATCATGTAGGCTCTTGCTTGCATCTGCTGCAATATTTCGATATAACAGGGAGAAAAATCTGCTTGATAAATATCGGGAACAATCATACATTCATGATTGCGGAATCGACCGCCTCGGTTTTGTTGGAGGTAGCTATCGTCCCAAGTCTTATGCACACCATTTTCTATGAGTTTAACCCAAGCGTCACCAACGGATTCGACGATAAATTCACCACCCCAATTGGAATTAAACTGATAAAATACAACGCGATCTAAGTCTAATATTTCTCTTGTTTTATTTACGGTGATTTCGAGAATTTGGGGAATATCTAGGGCTAGGAGAATCGATTGGGTAATATGAAACAGAGCCTGTTTTTGAATTAATAGCTGGTATGCATTAGCCTCGGCTTGTTTGCGATCGGTAATATCAAAATTAATCCCAATCATACATTTGGCATTACCTTGATTGTCCCGAACAACCTTTCCATAGGTATTAATGAAGTGAACGCTGTGATCGGGATGAATGACTCGATACTCACAATCATATTCTGCATGTCCTAAGGCGGCTTCTTGGAGCAAAGTTAGAGTAGCGTTACGATCTTCTGGATGTATCGCGTTTATCAAAACTTCAAAAAGCTGATGCGAATCAGTTTCTTTTGAGATTCCATGTAGTTCATACACTCGCTCATCACAATCAATAAGGTTCTGCGGAATATCCAATTCCCAGCAGCCGATCTCCCCAGACTTGAGGGCAAGAGCGAGGCGATCGCTTGATTTCTGTACTTGGAATTCGGCTTGTTTGCGATCGCTAATATCTTTTCTGACACTCAATGTACCAATAGGGTGATCGTTGTCGTCCTTTAGGACTGTCATTGATATATCTGAGGGAAAGCGCGATCCATCTTTGCGAATATTTGTCCACTCTTCTTCAATAATCAATCCTTCCATCGCCATCGATATTAACGCTCCAAAGCCCAAACCAATATCTTTTCCTAATATTATTGATGCTTTGGCGATTTTGTCGTTAATCTCTTGAGAATCGTAGAAAACCTCGGGTGTAACCTGACCAACAACTTCCCTCTTACTGTAGCCAAGCATTTTTTCCGCACCAGCATTAAAAGTCTGAATGATGCCATTTAAGTCTGTGGAGATAATTGCGTAATCCGTACTATTGAGAATAGCGCGTTGCAGATGATTAACTTGCCGTCGCTCTTGGGTGTGTTCTGCGAATTTCGCATCTAGCTCTGCTCGATGATTTAGAGTTGCTGATTTGATAATGCGATCGCGATCATCTTCTGTGTCTGATTGCAGACAATGAGAATTAGTAGCGCGATCGCTTTTTGAATCTTCGACTATTAACAGGGTTGTAAGAGGTTGTAAGGTTTGTTCAGTCATTAGGAAATTCGCTCTTATTCGGGTGAAACTGAAACTCTTGCTACTGAGCATTTGTATTTGATGTAGCTATTTATGCCCTACTATAAAAAACAAAAAAATGAAAGTTGCTGTAGCTACCTTTCCAGAGGAAGGATTGACTTAATAATCGAGAAGGGTGACTTGGTTGATCTTGTTACAAAATGTAACGTCTAAATATCTCAATAGGTGATTCGGGGAGGTGAAGTGCCAAAAGCTCAATATGTCGAAACTCAAATAATTATTGCAGTATCTTAAAATCAGCGTTCCCTAACAATTTAAGTATTACCATATATAGATAGGAAAAAACCCTAAATCAAAGTTCTCTAGATATTCCTCTAAAGGTGATAGTTATGAACGGCTTAACACAAAAATTCATGAACACAGTGGAATATTTAAGCGATGCGATCGCCAGAATTTTCACTCCTGCTAAAGATGATTTTCCCGCCACAGGCGCACAACCCTACAAAGGCGATCGCGCTTCTGAAAATCTCAAATAAAACACATAGGGATGCGATGCATCCCTTATTTTTTGATATAGCAATCGTAAATGAGTTGTGAGAGGCTTCGACTTCGCTCAGCCAACGATATACGCTGGCTGAGCGAAGTCGAAGCCCTATTTTTCTCATAAATAGGAATGCTATATACCAATCGTAAATCATTTCCAAAAACCAAATCTGATGAACAAAGGGCTTAAGCCCCTTGCCTGTCCACAAATACTGAAAACTCAGGTCAGGGTTTCATACAAATCGCCGATCGCCTCATCTGAAAATAGCCAACCATCAGGAACAGTCAGAAATATTTGTGTATTTAGTTCTATACCCGTCTCTGTAACCATTTCCGAATTCACAAATTTCACCCACCCTCTTTCAACATATTTTTCTAGAGATTTGATAGCGCGATCGCATAGAGCCGAGCCATAGATTTTTTGCAAAGCATTTAAACTCAAACCTTCAGCCAAGCGTAATCCCTGCATTAGGGTATCCATTAACTCTTCCATATCCGAAAGAATCGGAGCGGTAAACCCTATTCCTTCTGTTTGCCATTGGGAAATTGCATCTAGATATGCACGCATTTTTTGAGGTCGATCAATTCGCTGGCGATCAATGTAGCTAGTTGCGCCCATACCCATTCCGTAAAAAGGTTGATTGTGCCAATAGGTCAAATTGTGCCGCGATTGATAGGAAGATTTAGCATAATTGGAGATTTCATAATGTTCATATCCTGCGGCGGTTAGTAACTCATGGGCAGCGAGATACATCGCAACTGTAGTTTCATCACTAGGCAAGGGGCGATCGCCTGCTTGATAGCGTTTATTAAAGGCTGTTCCCGTCTCGATTGTGAGGTCATATACAGAGAGATGCTTCGGTTCTAAGGCGATCGCTTTGTGAAGGGAATCTTGCCAATTTTCCATTGATTGATTGGGCAATCCTGAAATTAAATCTAGAGCGAAGTTCTCAAAGCCAGTATTTTTAATCGCATCCACCGCTTCATAGATTTCGGCAACACTATGCCCACGTCCACAAACATCCAATAATTCTTGCTGAAAAGCCTGTGCGCCCAAACTAATCCGATTTATGCCTAGCTGTTTATAACCGCGCAAACTATCTACAGTCACCGTCCCTGGATTTGCTTCCAGCGAGATATCGACATCAGGGGCGATCGCAAAATACTTAGCGATCGTTTCTAGTATTTGCGCCACCTGTTGTACGGATAATAAAGATGGTGTGCCGCCACCAAAAAAGATAGTTTTTAAAGCCTTAATAGGCGGGATTTGAGCAATTGTCAGCGTAATCTCTTGACATAGAGCATCAACATATTGTTGTCTCAGGTTCTCGCCACCTGTGGTAATCGCGAAATCACAATAAAAACAGCGTCGCTTACAAAATGGAATATGTAGGTATAGAGATTGGGGAATTGGCTGGTTCATCGTTTTTCTCCTAAGGAATGAAAATTTATTAACTCGTGCAATTAAAACCCAAATTTGTTGGGGCGGGCTTTAGTTTCAAAGTAGCGATCGCAACGGATGCTATCAAAATATAAATCAGTCTTTGCCATGTAGCGATCGCTGTCGGTTAATCGCAAAATAATTTTTTAAAATCTCTGACGGATAAAATAGTCGTATTCTCTAACATTTGAACATCCTCGAAGTCCCGATCGCCTGTTATCAAAAAGTCTGCATTGGCAGCGATCGCGCAAGCAAGAAATTTCGCATCTTTGCGATCTCTGGGAAAGTCAACTTCGATTTTGACTTCAATTAGCTTTGTAACGGTTTGGAGTAAATCAATCCATTCTCGCTGAACTTCTTCGCTTAACTTGAGTTTTCGCCTCTGTAAAACTTCTATGTATTCAGTCATGATTTCTTGAGAGACAATCCATTCAAATTCGGGGCGATCTACTATAAATTGAATGACTATCTCAGGTATGCCATCACGAATTGCCTCAGATACTAAGATGTTCGTGTCGATAACTACTTTCATTTTCCTTGGCGATAGGCATTAATTTCTGCTTGAATATCAGCGTCTGTAATTTCGCTGACTTCGGGTAGGGCTTGAGTCTTTTTAAATAAGGCTTTGAGCTTTTGGCTAATTACGGCTCGGTTATATTCGGGTAAGACGATGATTTCCACGCGCTGTCCTACTTGAAATGGTAAGTTTGAAAGGACTACTCGATCTGGATTTTCTATGGTGATGTAGGTCTTGTAGGTTTCCATTGTTTCTAACTGAGTTAAATAAGTTTATTGATTCTATTGTATCAAGGCTTGAAAGCGTCGATCGCTTAGATGTTGTCAAAATCTGAGTCGGTCTTTGCTTGCTTGTTAATCTGGAGTGTATTCGATTACTAGAGCGATCGCCATTGTAATTTCCATCATTATCTCTTCAGAAATCCTGCCTAGTTGTCGTATAAACCTTGTGGTATCTAGACCTCTTAGTTGAAGCGTATCAATTGCTGAGACTTTACTTAATCCATTAATGCTATCTGGCTCAATCTTGATATGCCAGATATTTTCCTCGAAATATGGTTTCCAGTCAGTAATGGGAGCAATCAGTTTTATGGGTAATTTACCGATCGCATCTGAGCTAATCACAACTACTGGTCTAGTTTTCTGAATTTCTGCACCGACGGTTGGCTCAAGATTGACCAGCCAGATTTCACCTCTATTTGGTTTCATTGTGGTACTCAAGGATATCTCCTGCTCCTAGTTCTTTCCATTCTGGATTTTGTTGATAATGCTCTACCATTGTCTCTGCCTGCTGAGCGAGGATTTGGCGGCGTTGTTCTAATGGAATTTTTAGTAAAGATCGGCGGGAATTTTTTCTGGATTCAAGTCTTCGGAAGATATCGTGGGCGATTTCTTCTTGTTCTGTCTGTGGTAGTGCAGAAGCGGCTGTAAAGGCTTGTTCGAGTAGGGTAGTCATGGTGTTTTCTCCTATTGTATCAAGACTTGAAAATGGGGATAATTGCTAAATCAAAAGGTTCTCAAAGGGTTTATTATTCCAGCGATAGACATTGAAATCTCGGCGATCAACTGTCAATATGCGTCCACTGTTTAACTGCTCTGCTAAAACGGCTAAGGAGGCATCTGCCATATCCATTGGGAGATCTGCGTATTTTTCCATGAGAACGATCATGCGATCGATGTGAATTGGTTCAAGGTCGAATATTTGAAATGCTCCTAAGACAAAGCTTTTTAGAAAGTTGGATTGGGCGGTGTGGCTGACTCTTGCGGCTAGAAAGTAACAGGTTTCGGTAATGACAGGGAATGTCGTAATCATTGGTTCTTGGATTGTTTCAAAGGCTCTTTGGGCTGCTAAATGGGCAGAATCGCGGCGATTGAAAAGTGCGACAAAGGCTCCTGTATCAATGATGATCATGTTTTTTAAGAATGTAGGATTTGACTACGGATTTGTAGTTAGCTGAGAGATCGGGTTCTCCTTCAATACATCCAACTAAGCCGAGTTCTGTAAATATTTGGAGGGGACTTTTTTGTGTGGGTGCTTTATTGACTTGTTGATGCTGTGGTCGTGAAATTTCTTGCAGGATTAGCTGTGCTAGTTTGTCTTGTCTCTCTTGGGAGAGTTTGGTAGCGGCGGTAAAGGCTTGTTCGAGTAGGGTAGTCATGGTGTTTTCTCCTATTGTATCTAGGCTTGAAAGCGTGGATCGTGGCGAATGTCGTCAAAACTTGAGTCGGTCTTTGCTATTTTGCGATTCTCTTTAGGATTCAGTTGAATTGCTTTTTGGAGATTTTTTAAGGCAGGTTCGATCTGGTTGGGGAGAGAATAAGAACAGGTTTTATTGTAGTAATCCCTTGAATCAGAAGATTTGATTTCTATTGCTTTGTCGTAAGGTAAAATCGCTTCTTCGTATCTTCCTAACTTTTTTAACCACATAGTAATTGAGTATTCATTAAAATCAATGATAAAATTCACACCCAACTGTTAGTTTACCCGAAACTTTGAAGAATACGCTTAATTAGCTTTGATAAAATGCCATCTAGCGCTAGGTATTGTGAATTAATCTCATTCAATAAATTTCTAGATTTATCCTTTGCTGCAAAAATACTAGACTCAGATTCATCATTAAATTCAACTTGCTTGAGTCTATCCAAGTATTTACGAATTTCTTCTAAAATTCTCATTGCAATGCCTAATTCATTGCTGTCTACTGCGGGCAATCCTGATATTCCTTTCTCAACGCTTATATAGTTTCTCTCCATATCACCAGGGAATCTAGTCAAAAACATAGTAATTTGTTCGGGCTTCTTAGCAGTTCCTAGTAGTTCCCAATTTTTATCTGTCAAAATCCAAGCGACTCTTACATCTAAAGCCACAGCAGAATACAAAGTGACTAAATTTGCCAATACAGGGAATCCAAACTTGACTTGGCTTTCTAGTCGAACAACTAATTCTTCTAAGTCTTTGAGCTTCTTGCGATTATTCGGAAGAAGACCAGCATCTAAGGTATTGCAAGCCTCTTTAATAGTCTTAATACTGTTTAGAGCCGTAGGAACTAAGGCTAAAGCCTCTTTAATTTCAATCATTGATTAAGTTACTCCTTGATTCATAAATATCTTGTCTAAGTTTCCAATAAGAAGACCAAGATACTGCTGAAATATACTCATCAGTATCTCGTTGAGATTTTAAAGCCTCAGTATTTTTTTCATACATCTTATAAATATTACCAGCTAATTCGGCAGCTTCAGCATAGCGTTCTTCACTTAAAAGCTGTTGATATTCACTTTCAGCTTCATCCATTGACTTAAGTAAGTTAGAAGTAAAAGTAATATTAGATGAGTTTGATTCAGATAATTGTATATTATTATCATTAGAGTCTTTATTGTCAGCTACCTTAGATTCACTCCTGCTCAAATAAAAACCTAAAGTAAAACATACCAGAGTAGTTTGCGCAGAAAAGATTAAAGTGATTATATCTTTAGCACCTGATTGTTTCTCAAACCTTTCTCTAGCAGACTCGGAAGCTGAATAGTAATAAAATTTGTCAATTCCTATAAGCAAAAGAACCGCCATTGTTGTTAATGTTAGACTAAATATCAAGTATTGAGGAATACGGGCGTAAAGATTTTCTGTCAGAACAGGTAGAGAATGCTCTTCTTTGACTACTTTTGGAGAAATATTATCTGACATTTTTTTTGCCCTCGATAAAAAATTACTGGATTAATGTTATCAATTGATTCAGTCTGAGTTTTTTCGCTTTTCTCGTTATCTTGTGGTGTCATTATCAGTGTACGAATCAATAATTTGAATAATTTATTCTGAATCTTTGAGACATGGGATTAGATTGCGAGAAGATTTATGAGGATTATACCCCAAACTAAACTACTTCGCCTCCATCCAATTTTTACCCGTATGAATATCCACCTCTAACTTCACCGAAAGCTCCACCGCCGACTCCATGATCTCCTTGATTTTAGGCTGCAACTCCGCAACCTCATCAGGTGGAACCTCAAACACCAGTTCATCATGGACTTGCAACAACAACCGCGCCTGATAACCCCGCAAAAGCTCATCCACCCGCAACATCGCCACCTTAATAATATCGGCACTGGTTCCCTGAATCGGCGCATTGACCGCCGATCGCAACATCGCCGCCTTTTGATAACCACCAGTCTGACTCAACCCACGGAAATAGCGCCGCCGCCCTAAAACCGTTCTCACATAGCCATCCCGTTCCGCTTCAAATTCCACATCCTGCATATAGGTAAAGATGCGTTCGTAGCGCTGATTGAACTTCTCAATAAACTGCTTGGCAACTTTTACAGGAACACCAATATCACGGCTAAATTTCTGCGCTCCCATGCCATAAATCACACCATAGTTAATGATTTTCGCCAACCGCCGCTCATCACTGGTTACTTCTGCTTTCTCTAAGAGCAATTGCGCTGTCACCCTATGCACATCCTCACCCGCATTAAAAGCTCGCATCAGTTCTGGTTCCTGACTCAAATGCGCCAAAATCCGTAGTTCGATTTGCGAATAATCCGCAGCCAGCAAAATCCAATCTTCTTTGGGCAGAAATCCTGCTCTGATCCGCTTACTAAAAGCAGTGCGAATGGGAATATTTTGTAAATTGGGATTGGAACTACTCAAACGTCCAGTAGAAGCGATAGTTTGATTAAAATCCGTATGCACCCGCCCAGTCTTAGGCTGAATCAGCGATGGCAAAGCGTCAACATAGGTAGATTTGAGTTTGGCAAGGGTGCGATTTTCGAGAATAGTATCAATCAGAGGATGATCGCCTTCTAATTTATTGAGAACTGCGACATCAGTGGAATAAGCTCCTGATGCACTTTTACGCGATTTTTTAGTAAACTTTTCACCCAATAATTCGAGAAGAATTTCACCCAACTGTTTTGGCGAATTGAGATTAAATTCTTTGCCAGCTTGCTGATAGGCGGCGATCGCTAAAGCATCGAGATCTTTCTCTAATTCCAAGGAAAAAGCACTCAAAAATTCGCGATCGATCCGAATGCCGCGCCATTCCATTTCCGCAAGAATCGGCTCTAAAGCCATTTCCACATTTTGGAATAAATCCCAAAGTTCAGGAACTGCGGTTAATTCTGCCTTTAAAATCGGCATAATCCGATAGGTAACGTAGGTATCCATACCGCAATACTGAGCCACCGAGGGAATGGCAACTTCAGCGATCGATTTACGCTTACCCATGAGGTTTTTGTAACTAATCGTGCGGATTTGCAGAAATTCCCATGCTAAATCATCAAGCTTGTGACTTGCCTCTGGATCGATGACATAACTGGCGATCATCGTGTCAAAAACCACACCCGCGAGTTCAATCCCTGAGGCTCTAAACATTAAGCGATCGAACTTAGTATTCTGTAAATATTTGGGATAACTCGCATCTTCCAAAATCGGACGCAGAATTTCTCGCACTTCTTGCCATTGCAAATTCTCCCCTGAGTTATGACTTAAGGGAATATAAGCAACATCACTAACCGATTCTCCCCAACAGCAGCCAATTCCCACTAGTTCTGCTTCAAAGGGATTGAGCGCCGATGTTTCCGTATCCCATGCCACAGGCTGTTTGCCACTGAGAGTTTCACATAACTTCTCTAATTTCGGAATGGTGTCAATAATCTGCACATCCAATTTTAACGAAGCCGTCACCGCCAGATCCTGCTCCGCCTCCTGTTTCGCAAAATCAAACCACAGATCATCATCTTCTCCCCTCTCCTGCGGGAGAGGGGCTGGGGGTGAGGGCTTCTTACTCTTAACCGCAAGTTTCTCATAATTCCCCGACAACTTTGCCTGAAGCTGATCCACCTTATCCACAAAAGCCTTAAGCTCAAGCTGCTCCAATAACGGAATTAACTCGGAAGTATCAAAACCCGTTAACTTACAATCAGCGATCGCTACAGGCAAAGGCACATCAGTCTTAATTGTCGCCATAAACTGCGAATGTTTCGCCGCCTCAATTCCCTGTTCTAACTTGATTTTCACCGCCCCCTTCATTGTCGGAATCGCAGCCAGAATATTTTCTAAGTTCCCATATTCCTCAATCAATTTAATCGCCGTCTTCTCACCAATTCCCCGCACTCCCGCAATATTATCGGAAGCATCACCACAGAGGGCTTTATAGTCCACAACCTCTGTGGGTAGTACTCCCAATCTTTCCTTAACTTGCTCAGCGTGATACTCGACAATCTTATCTTTCTGTCCCAAGTTCAGTACCGAAATCCGCTTTTCCACATCAATCAACTGAAATAAATCGCGATCGCCACTTAAAATCTTGACCGTATATCCTTCCGCACTCGCTACCTGTGATAAAGTCCCCAACACATCATCCGCCTCAAAACCCGCTTGAGTAATCGCTGGCAAATTCATCGCCGCTAAAACTCTTTGTAAATTCTGCATATCAGGAATAAAACTTTCAGGAGTCTCCGCCCGATTTGCCTTGTAAGTTTCATCAATTTCATGGCGAAATGTCGGTTGCGAGAGGTCAAAGGCGATCGCTACGGCGGTGGGTTTTTCGCGATCGAGCATCTCGATTAATGCTTTCAAGAAACCAAAACAAATACTGGTGGGGATTCCTGTCGAGGTTCGTAAGCCACCTTCGGGATGTTTGCCAAAAGCATAAAAGGCGCGAAATGCGAGGGAATGTCCGTCAACGAGTAAAAAAGTAGGGTGATTTGTTTCGGTGGGCATGGGGAGATTGCAGCACAAAGTGGGGGATTATATCTTAATTAATATTTTAAGTTTATCCTTAAAACAAGAATCAGCTTATTTAGATTCTTGTTTTAATAAATATTTGTAATAAAGCTCCAAAAAACCTGTAATCTCGATCTAAGTCAATAATCTAGAAAATGGCTACCTTACCAACGACTCATCCCACGAAAAAAGTTTCAAACCTGTCGCAAGGATGGCTGCCAAGACTATCGATCATGGATCGCTACTTGGTTATGCAAATGCTGACCCCATTTTTGTTCGGGGTGGGCGCATTTTCGTCTGTGATTTTAGCGATCGGCTCGCTATTTGAACTAATTCGCCTGATTACCGATGCAGGATTAAGCGTTTGGATCGCACTCCAGATTTTTGGCTATCAGATCCCTGGATTCATGGTTTACTCATTTCCGATGTCGATGCTGCTGGCGACATTACTATCCTACAGCCGTATGTCTGGCGATGGTGAAACTACCGCCCTACGCAGTTGTGGGGTCAGCGCCTATCGATTGGTTTTACCTGCATTGGTGCTGAGTTTGTTTGTCACGGGAATGACCTATGTTTTTAATGAGGCGATCGTGCCTGCCGCAAATTGGCAGTCGCGGAGTACATTACGCGCAGCCCTAAAACAAGAAAATGTGCAGTTTAAGAACCAAGATATTTTCTATCAACAATATGGTGAAGTGCCACAGGAAGATGGCACAACCAAACAGGGTTTAGTCCGCAGTTTTTATGCGCGTAGCTTTGACGGTAAAGAGATGCGCGGTTTAACAGTTTTAGATTTTTCGCAGGGGCAGCTACAACAGATTTTAGCGGCGGATTCGGCGGTATGGCTCCCTGAGCAAAGCATTTGGAAATTTAGCAAAGGCACAACTTATTTGGTGGGATCAGATGGGAATTACCGCAGTATTTTGCGATTTGAAGAACAAAATTTGCGTTTACCACGCGCTCCTCTTGATTTAGCGCAAGAGCAACGTAGCGCTGAAGAAATGAATATTGCTGATATCCGTCGCAATATTGACTTACTCAAGCAATCAGGCAACACCAAAGAAATTCGCAAGCTAGAAGTTCGACTCGAACAAAAATATGCGCTGCCGTTTATCTGTGTGGTGTTTGCGATCGTTGGTGCTTCGTTAGGAATGCGTCCGCAAAGGACGGGCGCGGCGATCGGATTTGGATTGAGTGTGTTAATTATTTTTGGGTATTATCTTTTGCTATTTATTTGTGGCGCTTTGGGACAGGTGGAGTTTCTCTCACCGATCGCTGCGGCTTGGCTACCAAATTTAATTGGTGCAACGGCTGGATTTATCATTCTGACAAGAGTTACTTAAAAACTACTTCAATAAACAAATCAACTATGCGCTACCGTCGTTTTGGCAAAACTGAGATGCTTCTATCTGTATTTTCGTTAGGAGCAATGCGCTATATGGAATCAGCCGAGAATGCTCACAAGACGATCGCAAGAGCTTTAGAAGTTGGCATTAATCATATCGAGACCGCTCAAGGCTATGGTAAGAGCGAAGAATTTATCGGTCGGGCGATGCGAAATGGATTAGGTCAACAACGCGATCGCTTTTATTTAACTACGAAAATTTCACCGACTAAAGATGCTGATTCCATGCGTCGTCAAATTGAGGAGTCGCTCAAAAAGTTAAATGTGGACTATATCGACAACTTTGATATTCATGGAATTAACTTAAGTGAACATTTGGAATTAGTCACAGATCCCAATGGTTGTATGAAGGCAGTTAGGGAAGCTGTCGATCAAAAAATGATTGGTCATGTGGGATTTTCTACTCATGGCTCTCTTGAGGTAATTCTCGATACGATCAATACCGATTTATTTGAGTCGATTAACCTTCATTATTACTACTTCAATCAACGCAACGCCCCCGCCGTCCAGCTTGCCCATGAAAAAGACATGGGTGTATTTATCATCTCGCCATCGGACAAAGGGGGAATGCTTTATCAACCTTCGGAAGAACTGGCAGGAATTAGCTACCCCTTTACGGCGCTATATATGGGCGATCGCTTCTTACTCAGTGATCCCCGCGTGCATACTCTCAGTCTCGGAGCCGCCAATCCTAGCGAAGTTGATTCTCACCAAGATGCATGGGATAACGATCAGCCAATGTCTGAATTAGAGTTAGCCGTTCTTGACTGCATCAATCGCCGCTATACGATTTTAGAAGGCGATCGCTGTTCGCAATGTTATCAGTGTTTGCCATGTCCTGAAGAGATTAATATTCCCGAAGTATTAAGACTGAGAAATTTAGCGATCGCTTTTGATATGGTCGATTTTGGCAAATATCGTTACAAAATGTTTGAAAATGCGGGGCATTGGTTCCCTGGGAGTAAGGCAATTCGCTGCACAGACTGTGGAGATTGTTTGCCAAAATGCCCTGAAAATCTGGATATTCCTAGGCTGTTGCGTGATACCCACGATCGCTTAGGTGGTCAAGATGGCCGAAGGCTATGGGAGTGATACGTCTAAAGAAAAGTTTAAAAGTGCCGCAAAGCTGCACTTTTAAACTTTTCTCTGGGTTTCATCTCAGCGCAAAGCGCGGTAAACTGTAGTATTGTCATCAAAAAATTAAACCTAAAATTAAACCTAAGTAAATCTATGGCTTCCAGTTATTCCTTTGATGTTGTTAGCGATTTTGATCATCAAGAACTTGTGAATGCGATCGATCAAACTCGCCGTGAAATCGTCAGTCGCTATGACCTCAAAAGTACCAATACCGAAATGGAACTTGACAAAGAACTAATCACAATCAAAACTAACAGTGAAATGACGCTGACATCTGTTGTGGATGTGATGCAATCGAAGGCGATTAAACGTAATCTCTCTCTAAAAATTTTTGATTATGGCGAAATTGAATCCGCTAGCGGTAATCGGGTAATTCAGAAGATTAAACTCAAGCGTGGCATTGAACAGGAGCAGGCAAAAAAGCTGTCTAAAACCATTCGCGATAATTTTCCAAAAGCCCAAGCTTCAATTCAAGGTGATGCATTGCGAGTAACATCCAAATCTAAAGATGAACTTCAAGAAATCATTCAACTGGTCAAATCAGAAGATTTTCCCCTTGCCCTGCAATTCACAAATTATCGCTAGTTATAAGTAACTGATGTTACGTGGAACGCAGATGATAAATCTCTTGCTACTAGCGTGACAGGGCAAGCACGGGGGCTTTGCCCCTACCTAAATAATTCTTGTTCTGTAGGGGCTGCGCCCCCGTGCCAGCCCTCAACATTGAGGATCGCAGGAATTCCTTCCACGTAACATTAGATGAAAGTTTGGCTTTAGCGCAAAGCGCTAGATTACTACTGCCAAGAGCCATAAAATTTTTGATAAAATCATCACCTATGCAATCAAATAATCGCTTTAAATGGTTCTCACAGTTATTCGATCGCCCATTCGATCGCTATGCCCTTGGCTTAGTCGTAGTTTTGAGCGTAGCGATCGCCATACTATTATGGACAGGCGATCGCACCGCGCCGCAGGTGAGAGAATTTAGCTGGCAGGGACAAAGAATTGATGGTAACGATATTTCGTTTGTAATGTCCTTTAATCGCCCAATGGATCGTGAAAGTGTTGAGAAAAACCTTAAATTTGAGCCGCCCCTCGCAGGGAAAATCAGTTGGTCAGCGCGGCGGATGTCCTACACGCCGCTATCCCCTGCGACCTACGGTAAATCTTACAGTGTCAAGTTAGATAACGCCTACGATCGCTTTGCCAATGAGTCTAGTAAATCTGGACAATCCAGTTCCAAAATTGCGATCGCGCCTTTTGTCGGTAACTTTACAACACCTAGTCCCCGCTTTGCTTACATTGGTGCGATCGGTGAAGAGCAGGGTCGTCTTATCTTGTACGATATCCAGACAAAACAAAAACGCATTTTAACGCCTGCAAACTTGACCGTTACCGACTTTCGGATTTACCCTGATCGCCAGAAAATTTTGTTTGGCGCGATCGAAGCAGGGCAGAGTTTACTCGATCAAAAGCTGTATCTAGTTTCTACGGGAATTGATAGTGAGGATCGTTTAACTGCTTCTAATCCAGAAGTTAAAATGATTCTCACCAGTGATGATTATCAAAATTTTAAATTTGACTTGTCACCCGATGGAAAAAACATTTTAGTGCAGCGTCTCAATCGCAAGCAAGTCGGGCGTTATGGACTTTGGTTGATTAAAGATGGGCAAGCGCCGCGATCGCTAGACAATCAGCCTGGGGGCGATTTTATGTTTACACCCGACAGTTCATCGGTGGCGATGGCGCAGGGTGAAGGTGTGGCGATTTTACCTCTAGAACCCCAAGCACCGCCGTTGGATTTTCTACCCAGATTTGGTACAGTTCTCAACTTCGGCAGAAGCGGAACCAAGGCGGCGACCATTAAATTTAATAAAGACTATACGCGATCGCTCTATTTGGTAAATAATCAAGGGGTACAAAAAGAACTCACAAAAATCAATGGTTCAATTATTGGCGCTCAATTTGACCCACAGGAAAAGAATATTTACTGTCTGCTCACGGATGTAGAACAGGATACGGCAAAAAATATCTACCGTGAAAAGCCATATTTAGCGGCGATCGATTTAGAATCAGCCCAAGTCCGCCGACTTTTAGAACTGCCAGCCCAAAGAGAAGTTCAATTTAAGATTGCGCCCGATGGTCAATCTCTTCTATTAAATTCCGCAGTTCCGAATAGTAATCCTTTCCCCGACTCTGCATCCATTGCCGAAGACTCAGCCAAAGCCTCGCGAAATTCTCGTCCAACCGCTCCACCTACGCAATTAATTGTTTTAGGGATTAGCAATCCTCAAAATAGTTCTACCTTTAGTAGCTTACCCCAGCCTGAAGTATTGCCAATATTCGGTACATTCCCACGATGGTTTCCCTAGCAATTCCCCATCAAACGAATCACAAGAAAGAAAATTAAAAGCGTTGCTTCGCAACGCTTTTAATTTTCTTTCTTAGTTTAGATTTGAGCGCAAGGCGCTCTAAATTCCGTGGTCTTGAATGCTATCATAAGATTAATTCTACGGAGGTAAATATGCCAGCAACGACAGTACTCAAGCGCCTCTTCACCGTCAAAGAATATTATCAAATGTTCGAGTCAGGACTATTTGCTGATGGCGATCGCCTAGAATTAATTAGAGGAGAAATCATAAAAATGTCACCAATAGGCAGAAGACACGCCGCTTGTGTAGATCGTTTAGTCGAAGTATTTACAGACAAATTGGGCAAACGTGTTATTAAACGCATTCAGAACCCCCTGTCTTTGGATAACACATCACAACCTGAACCTGATGTGATGTTACTAAGACGTAAAGATGATTTTTATGTCTCTGGACATCCTCAACCGACTGATGTATTTCTATTAATTGAAGTTTCTGACAGTACGATTGACAGCGATCGCCAATTAAAAATTCCCCTCTACGCTGAAGATGGCATTATCGAGGTTTGGCTGATTGACATTAATAGCGCTTGTATAGAAGTTTATCGATACCCTACGGAGCGCGGTTATCAAGAGATTCAGAAATTCTATCGCGGACAAAATTTATCGATTCTCGCTTTCCCTGATGTCATTATTAGTGTTGACGAGATTTTGGGATAAACAACTATTCTTTACCCTTTACTAATTTGGAGGTAAATATGCCAGCAACATCATTACTCAAGCGCCTCTTCACCGTCAAAGAATATCATTTAATGGCTGATGCGGGAGTCTTTACAAATGGCGATCGCCTAGAATTAATTAGAGGAGAAATCATAAAAATGTCACCAATTGGCAGAAGACACGCCGCCTGCGTTGATCGTTGTAACTACACCTTTGCCCATAAGCTTGGTGCAAAGGTTATTATTCGGATTCAAAATCCATTGGCTTTAGACAATACTTCTGAACCTGAACCTGATGTGATGTTGCTAAAACGCAAAGCTGATTTTTATGAGTCGGGACATCCTCAACCGACTGATGTATTGCTGTTAATTGAGGTTGCTGATAGTACGATTGAGAGCGATCGCCAATTAAAAATCCCCCTCTACGCTGAAGATGGAATTATTGAAGTCTGGTTAATTGACATTAACAGTGAGTGTATAGAAGTTTATCGATATCCTACAGAGCGCGGTTATCAAGACATTCAAAAATTCTCTCGCGGACAAAGTTTATCGATTCTTGCCTTGCCAGATATCAATGTTGTCGTGGACGAAATCTTGGGATAACAGGCAAGAGCTTAGAACTGCCGCAAAGCGGGAGTTCTAAGCTCTTGCTTGTACCAGCGAAGCTTATTTTTAGATAGTGGGAACAACTTGTTTGCGTAAAGAAGTCAAACGGCGGGTTGCAGTTTCATTTTTCTCATCCAACCGCAACACCTGCTCATACATTTCGATCGCTTGAGGCAACAACTTTTTCTTCTCATAGGAATGACCAAGATTATTAATCGCGGTGATATATCCACCCTGCAAAGCGATCGCCTCTTTATAATTTTTAATCGCTAAATCATACTGATCCTGTGAGAAATAAGAAAACCCAAGAGCATTATAAACTTCAGGCAAATTCTCGCCGCCCTCTTTCACCGCCTTATTAAACAGGGCGATCGCTTGAGCATAGAGCTTCTTGCGTAAATAAACACTACCAAGCTGGTAATAGTCTTCGGGTGTACCTTTTTCCTTTTGGAGCTTAGGTTGGAGGTCAGAAATCACACTTTCCAAGCTGCGAGCTTTCAAAATCTGGCGAATCACTAACCAGCTAACTCCTGCTAATAGCAGAACTAAGGCTCCAAGGTAGGCGATCGCTAATGCACTATCCATAATTATTTCTTAACTCTAATCAATTTTATTAACAAATTCTCTCTATCATTACACCCTAGCCATTTGTTTAGAACGTTTAAAAAGTAATTTTTAACAAAATCCTGAAACTTTTTTTGAAAATTATAAAACCTAAATAAG
>JANMFC010000339.1:0-2935 GCA_031377675.1 Pseudanabaena sp. OTE_70b_metabat_355
TTCCTTCCCTTGCAGTTGTTGCGCGGCTGACCAACCTTTGGGAGTTGCGCCGACTTGATACCATGTAGCGGGTTGATGGGGATTTTCGCCGTAACGTAAGGATTTGGGATTATGGCATAACAAAGTGTAGGAAGAAGATAGTGTAGAAGATTTCTCTTCTACGCTGTTTGGTTTGTCTTCACTCAAGTCACCACCCAAATATTCGGCGATCGCCTTGTCATATTCCTGAGTATGTTTAAAAGCGGCGATCGCTAATTGTTTGCGAAATTCTAGGGTGGTTTCGCCGTTGTTGGCTTTTAGCTCAGCCAGAAAATCGGCATATTGGCTAGGGTTAGACAATACTGCTACATGACGATAATTTTTTGCTGAGGCGCGAATCAAGGTTGGTCCACCAATATCGATGTTTTCGATCGCATCTTCGAGGGTGACATTGGGCTTAGCGATCGTTTCGGCAAAGGGATAAAGATTTACCACGACAATGCGGATCGGTTGAATCTGATTATCGGCGAGATCTTGCTGATGTTCAGGAAGTTCTAATCTTGCGAGAATGCCGCCATGAATGCGCGGATGTAAGGTTTTGACCCGACCGCCTAAAATTTCGGGCGCACCTGTATAGTCGGAAACTTTGGTGACTTCCAGTTCCGCCGCCTTAAGCGCTTTGGCAGTACCGCCGCTACTAATTAACTGAAATTGATAGGTAGTTGATAGTTCACGAGCAAGGTCGATTAGCCCTGTTTTGTCAGAAACACTCAAAAGGGCAAGGGGCTTCATGCCAGTCTCCATACAGTTAGTTTTCGTTTTGTTGAACATGATCTGCGAATCCATTTAAGTATATCTGACTAGAGTCTGAGGAGCTACAGCGCCTTGCGCTCACTTAAAACCCAAGAAAACTTTAAAAAAACTTGCGAATCAAGTTTTTTTAAAGTTTTCTTGGATACATTGCAGGTTATTCGTGTTTTATTTAGTTTTTAAGTGTGATGACGACTACGATAAAATATTAACCATGCAAGTTCGTCAGAGTGTCACCCATAACAGCACCGATTCTAAATCTCTGCACGATCAGATTGTCAAAGCGATCGCTAAAGCGCAGATTACGGGATCGCCGATTTTATTTAGTTACTCTCAAAACTGGGAGTGCAGCAATCTTTTGTTGTTATTGGCAAGCAAAACCGATCCAAAGCAAGCGAAATTTTATTGGGAACAGCCGACAGCCAATTTGGTATTAGCGGGAGCGGGAGCGGTGGCTGAGATTTCAGTTCCTAATCACAATTTGAGCGATCGCTTTGACTGTGCCAAGCAATTTATGAAAGCGCATTTAGAGAATGCGCTCATCGTGCAACATTCCACGCTGGGATTAGCAAAATCAGAAATTCCTATCCATGTTTTTGGGGCTTTTTCTTTTTATCACAGCCACAGTCAGGGCAATGACTGCTTGGATTTGCAATTATCTGACGATCAACCCGCGATCGAGTTTCCCACGTTGTTATTTTTTATCCCACGATGGATGGTGCGCCATGATTCGACAGATTCTTTGACAGGTTGCACATTGACTCTCAATCACTACATTCAGCCTTGGGATAATGCCAATGAAGTGACGGAATCCATTGAGAATATGCGATCGCATTTACACGAAAGCTCGCATTATCAAGCGCCGACAGTCCATGAAGTCAGTAAAATCATTGAGGTAGAAGGGTCGCAAATCTGGACAGAAATTGTCGAACAAGCGTTAACTTTAATTAATCAAGGGCATTTTCAAAAAGTCGTACTTGCCAGAGCGCTCGATGTTCTTGCCGATCGCAATTTCGATCCGTTTCAGGTACTCCATGTCTTGCGTTGTGAATATCCTGAATGTATTTCCTTCTTGTTGGATTGTGGTGTGGGCAAGACCTTTTTGGGAGCTACACCTGAAGTAGTTTTACAGTTTAAGATGCAAGGCGATCGCCTCTGGTTACGCAGTGATGCCCTTGCAGGTTCGATCCAGCGCGGCAAAACCGTACTCGAAGATCAAATGCTGGGAAATTATCTGCTTAATAGCGAAAAGGATATGCGCGAACATCAATTTGTGATTCGTTCAATCTGCGATCGCTTGCAAAGTATGGGCGCAGCGATCGATCCGCAAGTAAATACAGGTTTGCTCAGGCTATCAAATGTGCAGCATCTTCACACCCCGATTACCGCTCAAATCGATGATTCCGACTGGTTGATCGCCCTTGACATTTTGCAACAGTTACACCCCACGGCGGCGGTTGGTGGTGAACCGAGGGATCGGGCAGTTTGTTTTATGCAGCAATGGGAAGCCTGCGATCGCGGTTGGTATGCGGCTCCGATTGGTTGGCTCAATGGCAATGGTGAAGGTACTTTTGGGGTGGGAATCAGGGCGGGATATATTCAAGGCGATCGGGCGCGGATTTTTGCGGGTGCAGGAATTGTCGCTAATTCTCAAGTGGAAGATGAGCAAAGTGAAACTACGATTAAGTTTGCGGCTTTGTTAAAGGCTTTGGGAGCGATGTAATTAGTGTAATTAAGAGTAAATAACGGGAAACATAGCATTTAAAGCGATCGCTACATCAGGAAAAGCTTGCATCGCAATACTATCATCGCTATTCAGAATGAGTTGTTCGCGATAAACACCTTCTTCTGGCTGACGAAATACATAAACTTGACGCTTTTGTAAATCAAGAATCCAATATTCTAAAACCCGATTTTTGGCATAGATACGCGCTTTTTGATTGCGATCTTTAGCAATAGTTGAATCGGCAACTTCAATCAATAGATAAATATCAGGTACTTCAGGATGTCTAAAGGAATATTCATCAGCATCAAATCTGACAACGGCGAGATCTGGCTCTGGTTCAGAATCGTTGCCTAATATCACGGGTAACTGGACGCGGATTTCAGCGCGATCGCTTAGCAATTTAAACAGTAATCTACTACT
>JANMFC010000345.1:0-3544 GCA_031377675.1 Pseudanabaena sp. OTE_70b_metabat_355
GTCCGCAGCGCCAAATTCTCGGCAACGCTCATGTGGGGTACACAGGCATTGCGCAGAGGTTCTTCAGGCAGGGAAAAGACCTGATGGTTATACATCTCCTTACGAGTTGCCTTATATAACTCGCCATTGACGAAAATCTCACCCTCGGTAGCAATTCTTTGTCCAGATAGAACTTCTACGAATTCACGCTGTCCATTGCCTGATACACCTGCAATGCCAACAATTTCGCCACTTTTAATAGTGAGATTAACACCTGCAACGGCTTCGATACCATTGTCTCGATCGGCGTGAATATCCCGCACTCTGAGAACTACATTATCGGCAAGAACTTCCGTCTTGGAAACCTGCCGCGCTTCCTTGGCTTCGCCCAACATCATCGCCGCCATGTCTGAGACGGATAGATCTTTGGTGGAACCTGTTCCCGCAAATTTGCCTTTCCGTAATACGGTGACATTATCCGCAAAGGCGGTAATCTCACGGAACTTGTGGCTAATCATTAACACACTCAAGCGTCCTGCCGTGACTTCTTCTCGCAACAGCCCTAGTACTTCATCAGCTTCTTGGGGCGTTAATACAGAAGTTGGTTCATCGAGAATAAGAATGCGACTTTTGAGATAAAGCTGCTTGAGAATTTCTAATTTTTGTTTTTGTCCTGCTGCCAGTTGAGAAATGGGTGTATTCAGATCGATTTTGAAAGGAGCCGCCGCCATGAAAGCATCTAGCTTCTCATATTCATCTTTCCAATTGATTAATGATGGTGTATCAGGACGCACCAGCAAGAGGTTTTCAGCGACGGTCATTGAAGGTACTACGGTGAAATGCTGATAAACCATGCCGATTCCAAAGTTATAGGCATCGCGGGGACTATTTATATCACGAGATTGCTTATTGATTAAAATATCACCGTGACTTGCCGCATGGAAGCCCATAATACACTTGACTAAAGTGCTTTTACCCGCGCCATTTTCGCCAAGGAGGGCATGAAATGTTCCAGGCAACAGTTTTAACGACACGTTATCGACTGCGACAAAAGAGCCGAATTTCTTGGAGACATTCACAAGCTCTAACTCAGGTGGCAAATGCGATCTCAGGGTATCAGCAGAAACACTCGATGGAATGGTCAAGGGTGGTATCGGCTCTCTCATAGATTCTTCTTCAACCAGATTATCAGCAAGACCGCTTTCGCGATCGTTAGGACTGGGGTTTTCCATAGCGGCGTACACCTAGCAGATTTTTTAAACAGGCTTTTAAGCAGGTTTTTTGAGCATATTCTCCTAATCTAACTAGAGATTTTGCTTAATTGCTGTAGTCAATGTTTCAGAATCAGAAACAGCCCCAAATACGCCGCCCTGCATCTCGATCATTTTCAACGCCGCTAGATGATTGCCATAGTCGGTTGCGCCTGTGCAGTCCGACAGCATCAGACATTCATAGCCGCGATCGTTGGCATCACGCATGGTCGTATGCACACAGACATCGGTGGTAATCCCCGACAAAATAATATTCTTAATGCCATTACGATTTAGGATCAAATCAAGATCGGTAGCATAAAATGAGCCTTTTCCTGGTTTGTCGATAATTGGCTCACCATTGATCGGATAAAGATCGGGAATAATATCCCAACCCGCTTCACCACGGATCAAGATTTTGCCGCAGGGCCCAACATCACCGATGCCAGCGCCAATCCTTTGCGATCGCCAGCGCTTGTTCTGAGGTAAATCCGATAAATCACGGCGATGTCCCTCGCGGGTGTGGATAATCAAAAACCCCTTTTCCCGAAATAGGGTTAAAACTTTTTTGATTGGTTCGATCGGCGCTCTAGTCAGCGAAAGGTCATAGCCCATGGTGTCCACATAGCCACCGACTCCACAGAAGTCAGTCTGCATATCGATGATAATCAGAGCGGTATTGTCTGGTCGGAGATCGCCGTTATATGGATAGGGATAGGGCGTAGCATCAATATACATAAGCGCTTTTAATGATGAGTACTAAAATTTGCGGTGCAGTTTGACCTAATTGTTGGCGATCTGATCATTTCAGACTGTTACTGAGAAACTTATAGCGCTTTGCGCTAATTTAAAACCAGAAAATTTTTTTTAAGACTGAGCAATGTTAGTGGCAAAGTCAACTGGGGCTTGAATTTTAATGCGTTTGAGTTTATGTAAATAATTATGCCTAGCTACTTATGTTACTCTCAAAATTAGTTGCCACTAAAACATCGAGGAAAAGCTGATGACACAGGCTTACCTAGAGACACAGAATATTCACGAACCAGCGATCGCTAGCAGTTCCCTTAATTCACTTAACAATCTCTATGAATGCGACTTTAATCTATGGGTTGAGTCAATAGCGCAGCTATTGCGTGAAGGTAGATTAGCAGAACTAGATGTGGTGAATTTACTCGAAGAAGTGGAAGCGATGGGAAATAGTGACAAACACACTTTAAGTAGTGATTTAGTGGTGGTTTTACTACATTTGCTTAAATGGCAATATCAACCGAATAAACGAACAAGGAGTTGGGAAAAAAGTATTGCTGAACATCGGCGACGGATTAGAAAAATTTTTAAGAGTAGTCCCAGTTTGAAGAACTATCTTCAGCAGACTTTTTATGAATGTTATTTGGATGCAAGAAAACAAGCCAAAATTGAAACAAGATTACCTTTAGCTGATTTCCCTGAGATTTGCCCTTTTACCTCTGATCAAGTGTTGGATGAAGATTTTTTACCTGAGTAGGCGATACGGTCAAAGAGAGACCCAATTCGGTTGTGGATACGCTGTTACTCCAAAAAAGGGTTGCCCCGCAAAGCGGGGCAACCCTTTTTTGGCTTTAGTAGAGTTCTGATTCTTTGTGGGTTTCAATCGTACAGTCAGATGTGGGATAGGTTACGCATAGCAGCGCGTATCCAGCTTCAACCTGATCATCATCAAGGAAAGACTGATCCCCTTGATCAACCGTACCACTGATGATTTTGCCTGCACAAGAAGAGCAAGCACCAGCACGGCAAGAGTAAGGAAGATCGATTCCTAGTTCTTCAGCAATGTCAAGAATGTAATCATCGGAAGGGACATCGATAGTCTTATCAAGTCCTTCGGCTTCATTGATCAATCTTACTTTGTAGATAGTAGCCATGAATGTAATAAACCTCTTAAAGATTGCAGTCCAATTAATAAAAGCAGCTTTGAAATTGCACCAAGTTTAAGGCTCTAAGTCAAGCTACGTTTACCTTCGTCACCCACAAAAGCGGATTAAAGGGATCATATCGTTCTTGACCTCACCGCGACTGAATGACTTTTTATTTCTATCATTGGTTATAGGCAATTGTTATTAATCACTTTTAAATCATTGTAATCGATGAAACCTAAGCTTAGAAACGGTTTACAGCATTTCACAGAGTGAATACAGCGATGAGTTTTGGTTTACGTTTTAAATTTTTCTATAATTTTTGTTAATCATATCCACAAACATAATCATAGCTAAGGTTTTGATATGAAAATACAATCAATAGTTACACCAGAATTAGAACCCAAATTCGTTGGGGCGGGC
>JANMFC010000368.1:0-12007 GCA_031377675.1 Pseudanabaena sp. OTE_70b_metabat_355
CCACTCATGCAATATGTTTTGATTATCCACGAAGTTGCAGATTATCCCGCATGGAAAAAAGTGTTTGACGATGCGGCTGACATTCGTAAAGAGGCTGGTGAACGCTCTTATCAGGTTCTAAAATATCAGAATGAACCAAACAAAATTGTACATTTCTCAGCATGGACTTCAATCACTGATGCCAAGATCTTTTTTGAGTCACCTCAACTAGTCAAAATTAGAGCCGAAGCTGGTGTTAAATCTCCAGAATTTATTTATTTAGAGCGACTTGAATATGGGACTCTATAGATTAGCTAGTTTAGAGAGATATTCTCATCTTGGAGCGCTAGTTTAGGAAATAGAATTACAAAAAAGCCCATCCATGCAGATATGGGAATTGCCACGAGAATAGTTAGCCAAACTATTTTAAATAGGAGCCAACTACCGCTAATAATCGAGAAGCCAGTCAAAATAATTGACCAAGGCTGACACCACCAAGGCTTATGATTCCAAACACTATCAGGCTTTTCTGAAGACATAGTTTTAAATTTCCGTATTTAGGAATAAAAATTTATTGAAACTCAAAACTGGTGAGGCAGGCTTCGCCCGCCTCACCAGTTTTCGGTTTTAGGCGAGCTTTTGCAATAGGGCTGCACGCATGACTTCGATGGAAATCGGTTGTTCCAGCCACCACTCAAGGGCGATCGCGCCTTGGTTGATTAGCATTTCTACACCATCGATCGCTTGCAGCCCCCGTGCAGCCGCAATTTGTAGAAATTTGGTCGGGCGTGGTGTGTAAATTAAGTCATAGGCGATCGCCTGATCGGGTAACAACGCCATCTCGATCTCGTTGATGGGAGTATTAGGATCATTCGCCATGCCGATCGGTGTGGCATTGATCACGATTCCTGCGATTTCTAGCAACGATGGAATTGATGTCCAATGATGAACTCGCAAATTGTAATCGCGGAGTTGGCTAGTCATATTCCCATGAAATTTTTTGATTTTCTTGCTATCTCGACCGATAACATGAATCATCGGACAGCCTAATTCTAAACACCCTGCAACCACGGCTTTAGCCGCACCGCCAACTCCCAGCACAACAGCGGGGCGCTCTGACCAATCATAATTAAGCTGCTTAAGCGGTTCCAAAAAACCCGCAACATCAGTATTTGTGCCAACCCATCTATCTCCCATCCGTTTTACCGTATTCACCGCACCTACGGCTCTAGCGATCGGCATGACTTCATCAAGTAATGGCAACACTTCGACTTTGTGAGGAATTGTCAAGTTAAACCCTTGCACCGATTCAACCGCTTTTAAACCTGCGATCGCCGAGGCTAGATCTTCTACAGGGATTGGCAATGGTAGATATACATAATCCAGCCCTAATTGGGCGATCGCGGCATTATGCATCGCAGGTGAAAGACTGTGACTGACAGGAAAACCCATCACCCCCAAGATTTTGGTTGTTCCTGAGATACTCCCAGTCATCTGCATTTTTTTACTAACCTCAAATTATTAAGATACACTTCAAAGCACACTCATAACCTATCGCCGTTAATGTTTTCCATAATCTCATGGAAAATGCCTAAATCTGTCTCAATATTTTCAATCATTTTATTGGCAAGTTGAGACCCAGCAACTAATCAGCATCTTTGATGAAATTCAAAATATTAGAAGCTACAAACAAAGCTAAATTTACGGGGACAGCATTCCCAATCATTTGTTCGAGACTAGTTTTCGTTCCAAAAAACTTAAATGACTCTGGAAATGTTTGAATATAACTTCTTTCTATCGTTGATAAAGGTCTGATCATATCAATATTAATATCTTGAGGATCACCACTATGTAATTTATAATTTGGTGGTATCGGACGATTCACCCCTCTTATGGTTGGACTTGGCTCATCAATAGAAAAAATACCCCTTCGAGCATAGCTTCTAGGATGTCGATAGTAATATTCGAGATTTAATTTGTCACCCAAATAGTCTCTAACTGTCATCGGTTTATTTGATAAATTAATCTTAAATAAATCGATTAGAGTATTTTGATTAGTTCCAAGTTCACCAATCAAAAAAAAGCGCGATCGCGACTGGGGAACATTGCAAAATGAGGAATTTAAAACAATATTAGACAAACCATAGCCACAGTCTAAAAACTGATTAGATATTTGCGTAAAAATATTACTTTTAGTTATTCTTGGTACATTTTCCATTACAAACCATTTTGGTTTAATATCACAAACAATATTTGTGAAATTGTATGTTAAGCCAGCTTTTTCGCCGTTTAGATTACGGTTTCCTGCGCTTGAAAAATCTTGACATGGTGAACCACCGATAATCATTTCAGGAGCAAATTTACGGATTATTTTAGTTGATATAACTTCATCAGAAAGATCTTGCTGAATTGCGGGATGATTAAAATTTTCTCGATAGACATCTAGGGCAATAGCCCAGTTATCAATAGCTGCTAAAATCTCAACACCTGCTTGCTGAAATCCCAGCGATAAACCACCACAACCACTAAATAAATCAACAGCAGTAATCATGAGAATAACTCTGGTGAATTAAAAATAATTGCGTCAAATCTACGTTCTGGACTAAGTAAGTTTTGCCCACCGCCCAAAATTATATTTTTGATTTCGTCTTTTCTAATCCTTGGAAATGTCAAATTCTCACATGACATATATTGATTAGTTACGTTCCCAGCAGAAGCAAAAGCTTTATCATTTTTTGTGTTATAAGAAAGTTTATCAATAATATCTTTATAGTCACATCTGCCGTGATTGCAGATATCTAAAAGCATTTTATATAGCCAAATACTTGTCCTAGTTTGACGAGTTATTTGAGTAGCTGCATTATCGTTCTTAGATATTTGTGATATGAACCAAGCAAAGGCTGAATCACTCCATACAAAAACATCTAGACAATTCTCTGCAAGCTTTGGTGATTTTCCAACAGTCTTCCAAATAGGCTGTAAAAGAAATGGAGATTGATTGTTTTCAAGATCAATACTGATGTTGGAAATGCAGCCAATTATTTTTGCAATACTAGTAATTACTTCTCTTGCATCTGACCAATTATCAATAACTACAGCACTACTTTCAATATACTTTTTAACAATCTCAATATTTGTGCTAACTATGCTGGCTGCTAAATATACAATTGTGTCAGGTCTAACTACAATTTCAGAACCAAATTTATCATCATTCAAATTGCAAGTGGTGTTATCAGGTAATGCAGTTAATTTAACCTCCAGTCCCCGCAAACATTGTCCCGTGGAACTATCCTGAATTACTAAATCGGTTCTTGGCAAAGTTCCAATTACATATTTCTGAAATGGTGTATGTTGCGCTTCAAATGCAAAATATGTGTTACTTTCACTGGGATTAATTCCAAACACATTAGCAATATCAATTGAATTTATGCCAAATTTTTGATTTGAGATACAGATGTAATTAGCGGCAATTCCTTGATAATGGAGATAACAAGATAAAGCGGCTGGAAAACTTGAGTTAAATTGATTTTTGCCCCAAGCATCTGCTTTAGAAAAATATCGATTTGAATTATTTAAACCAAACAAACTTGATTGTGCTGCCATTAACCTCTACCCTTGCTGCTCAAATTGAGGCATTTCTAGAGAAACTGGCGCAAATTCTAGTTGTACGGCAGACTGTCTAACTTTGGCGGCAAAGGCGAGAGGATCGAGGTCAAACTGCTCGAAGAGTTCGCGTCCACGCAAACAACGCAATTCAGGATTTTCCGCAGCGCCGCTAACTACCCAAAGTACAAAATCCTTGTTGCTACGCGCATTCTCAATTTCGATCGCGGAAATAGCAAAGGAAGCGCGATCGCTAGTCAAGCTTTTAATCACAACGGCTTCATTCGCATCTTCCTTGGAGCATTCGAGATCGTAACCAACTTGAGATTTATCAACCGATCGCACTATCCAGCCATCACGCATATATTGCGCCATCACCGAGATCATCGCCAGTTTTTCGGCAGTGCTAGGATCTTCGATGGAGAAAGGAATTGGCTTTTCGACGACACGTTCGACTACGCGATCAACAAATTTCTCAACAACGCGATCGACTACTTTCTCAACTTCAACCATCTTTTCGACTTCAACTAACTTCTCAACTTCAACAAATCTCTCAACTTCGACAATTTTTTCAACCAACTTCTCGACTTCCACAAACTTCTCGACTTCCACAATCCGCTCTACAACTTTCTCAACTTCCACAAAATTAGTTTCAGGTGAACGAGAAATCTCCACATCAGAACTAGAGAAGGCGGCGATCGCTTCTTCACTGGAATTGAGATTAGAAATGGGAATGGCAATTGGCTGAGGCTCGATAATCAGATCGCTAGATTCTTCGTCATCAACAAGAATTGTTGGTGGCGGTGGCGCAATTTCTACGGTTGGTTCGGGTGATGTAGCCGCAGGGGCGATCGCCAAATTACTTCTCGGTTTTGCTTTTGGCAAAGAATCGATCGCTAGAGTTTCCAAAAACTCCTTGGCTTTTTTCGCCTTTTCAGGTTTCCCTTGAGTTTGGTAGAGAACGATCGCCTTGCGTAAATCATCACCCGCAAGCGTTTCATCGGCAATGCTGGGTTGTGAATAGGCTAAACCGCGATAATAGTAAGCATCGACATTACTGGGCTGTAAGTTGATCGCATAGCTAAAGTCACGAATTGATTCAGGAAACTCCTTGAGAACATAATGCGATCGCCCTCGCCGAAATGCAGCGAGATCACGTTGGGGATCTAAATCTAGGGTTTGACCATAACAAGCGATCGCCTGTTCAAAACTCTTGAGTTTGAAATAAGTATTCCCCAGCGCAAAATGAGCATCGGTAAAATTGGGATCGATGGCGATCGCCGCTTGAAAATCAGCCAAAGCTTGCTGAAGCTGCCCCAATAAAAAATTAATTTCTCCACGCTTAAAGTAAGCAAGTCGCGCCTTATCGGGACGCATGGAAATTGCTTTGCCATAATCACCGACCGCCTTGGCATATTCCTTCAAACTGACATGGGCATCGCCTAAGCCTAGATAAGCCTTAATAAAATTCGGATTCAGTTTCAGCGCTTGTCGAAATGATTCCAACGCATCCTGTGGAAAACCTTGCTGAATATCCTCTAACCCCCAGCGATAATAAACATCAATCAGACTAATCCCCTTCCCAGTCCGAAACGCCTTTTGAGTTTGTTTTTCCCATTCGCGATCAAGCATTCGTACATATTCCTCACGAAATACGCCCGCATCATTTTGTGGCTCAAGGGGCATTCCCTGAAAATGCGGTAACTGTCGCAGGTAATCTGTCCTCAGTGGCTCATCAAAACTCACGCACGAGTCCCACGCTACCCAAATCCGAAAATTATTCGCCTGTGAGTCAATATCATAGGCTTCGCTAAGTTCGCGATACCTTGCCGATCGCTGCTTCAGTTGATATTCTCGATCGGCAGGAACCACTGTCCCCGATGCAAAATAGCCCTGACTGGCACTACCAATGCGTTTGAAATAGGCGCGATCGCCCACTTTCAGAGTTTGAATATTACCGCAGTTCCATGTAACGATATACTGCTCCCCCTCCGAGATATCAGCGATCGCTTCACGAATAAAATCGCGAATCTCAGGCTCTGTCTGTTCGTTACACAGGAAAATTCTTGTTACCATAATCAAATTATGCTACAGCTTAAGCGGCTAACTGTGGTTGATTTTATCGTACTCGCTAGCGAAAAGCCCGTTTAGGATTGAATTGCTTTAGTGATATTTTTGAGTGTGCGAAGCACGCCATAAAGTTCATTTTGGCGGCGATAAAGCGAAAAATCATCGGAGAAAATATATTACCTAACCTGCCCAAAGTCCAAAACCTCATTCGCACTCAGCACAAAACCATCAACTACCGTTGACACAATTTTCATCGCACCTGTGTAAACCCTATCCTCATACTGCCCGTTAACCCACACACAGAGCGTAACTTGTTGCAACTCGGGATCGATAATCCAATATTCTTGGATGCCCCGCGCTGCATATTCCGTTCGCTTATGGCGATAGTCGCGATCGCGATTTTCTTGACTAGGGGATACTACTTCAACGACTAAAATGGGCGCAGGCATCTGATCGGTGACAGTATTACTACGTTTTCCTGCTAGAGCCAGATAACCATCCTCACTAAGCACAGCTAGATCGGGTCGCCTGATTTTGGCTCGACTACCACTAACCACAATTTCGATATCCTTCAGACAAATCCGCACAATCGGAATGTATTTTGCCAGTTCAAACATTAATAATTTAGCAATCTGACAATTAAACAAAGATTCTGTCGGCATTTCTACTAATTCCCCATTCACTAACTCATAACGAGCATCAGTGCCATCGTCATAATTGAGATAATCTTCAACAGTTATTAAGTTTGATGGATTGGCGATCGCTAAGGTCATCGGTTAAATCCTCCTTGTCTAGCTATAACCATTTAAACTTGAGCGCAGACTAGATCGGGGCGTAAATCTCGCGCTCCATTTAAGTAGATATGCTTAATCTGATGCTGCTCAAGGGGGGTATTGACATGAATTAAAACCCGAATACAACGCTCTAAACTGCCCTTGACATACATTTGCTGCACATCTAAAAGCGGCACATGCTCCCAATGCGAGCGCGATCGGGCAATTTTGGCAGGGAAAACCACATCAATATCTGTTGTTGCCGAAAAAGTGGCACTGACAATTTCACGCGGATCGATATCATTTTGCGCCTCGATCTCCTCCATAAGCTCTAGCACAGCCCTCTCTAGAGCCGCGTAGTTATTTGCCTCAACTGTGGTTGCACCACGAACGCCACGTACACGCCAACCCACGTTTTACACCATCCGTAAATATGTAGTCCAAGAGATTTTTGAAAAGGCTGGCGTAGCCAGCCTTTTCAAAAATCTCTTGGGGTTTAAGAAAGCGCAAGGCGCTGTATCTAAAAAATTCTGTATCTAAACAATAATGTTAATTTAATTTTGATCGCTTAGACAATAACTTACAAAACCGATACTCATGTCTGAATCTTTTACCGCTCCCACAAACTCTCCCAATCCCACAAGTAATATATTTCATGTCTCACCGTTGATCAAGATTACATTACTGCTGTTGTACATTGCTCTAACTGCGCCCTTGCCATTCTTGAGTAATTACACTCACGCGGCGATCCCTGCTTCATGGTTGAGTGTAGGCTTAGCGATCGGATTTGTATTTTTGTATGGAGCTTTGAGCGATCGCGTAATCCTTAACGATATAGGGATCAGCGTAACCTATCCGCAATGGTTTCCGACTTTTGTGCGGCGCGGCTGGTCACTGACTTGGCAAGAGATTGCATCGCTGAAGCCGAGAATTACGGGACAGGGCGGGATTGCTTATTATTTTGTCAGTAAAACATCAGATCAAGCATATTTATTACCAATGCGGGTAGTTGGTTTTGCACGATTGGTGAAAATAGTGGAAGAGCGCACAGGAATTGACACGCGAGATATTCGTCCTCTAGCACAGCCTTGGATGTATTTGATTTTGCTGGTGTTTACGTTATTACTGCTGCTAATGGATAGTTGGACAATTTACACTGCTTTACAGGGCTTTGCGCTGAAATGAAAACCAGAGAAAATTTCAAAAGTGCCGCATCGCGGCACTTTTGAAATTTTCTCTGTACTACTTGGAGCCTAAAGCACGATACTCAGCGTGAAGCTGGGCGTTGAGGATGATCATCGTCATACTCTCGATGCTGTATTGCATCATCAAGGCGATCGCCTCATCGTAATGGTTTGGCTCAGCATGAGTGAGCGTAATAATCCCCACTACATCGACTCCATAAATTAAGGGTATGGTCAGAGCCGATCGCACTTTGTAGGGTTGATCAGGTAACTGAATCCATCTTTTATCGGCGATCGTGTCATAGACTAGCCCAATCTGGCGATGACGTAATGTCCAACCCGCAAGTCCATCACCCAAAACTTTAGAAATCAGAGAATCTTTGAGATCGCGAGTGACTGGACCTCGTGCCAAAATACTCTCGATGATGATTCCATCTTGGTCAATCAAAAAAATACTTCCTTGATCTGATTCCGTATATTTGGTGAGCGTTTCTAATGTACTTTTGAGCGTGGTGGTGAGGATTAGATTGCCACTGACCGACTGAATATGGGAAATAGAATTTTTAAGTAAAGTTGTTTGTAGCTGGATCGCCGCTTGAGCCGAAATCAGTAACGTATGCTCGTCTAAATCAGCTTGAGATGGACTCAAATTCAATCGGTTTAGGACTGATGAATCTTGGGAGTGGCTCGTTTTAGGGTTCATGCGCGATTCCGATTTGCTAATTCCAAAAAATTGTAATTGATTACAGCGCAAAGCGCTTTAGAAAACCCAGAGAAAATTTTAAAAGTGCAGCTTAGCTGCATTTTCAAAATTTTCTCTGGGTTTCATCTGAGTTTAGTTTTATAGCTATCCCCAAGTGTACTAGGACAAATCAAAATTTTTGCTCAAAAAATTGCTAATAAAGTACTTGTGTGCTATAAATCTTAGCCTAAATCCCCCAAACAAATAACGCCCCTATGAATGCCACAGTAAATGCTCTAGCGAATCTTGACGAAAATCTTGGTAAAAACTTTGATCAAAACTTTGATCAAAATGCATCAGTAGATCTTCAGCAAGAAATCAATTTACTTAAGGTCGAGTTAGAACAAAAGGATCTGCTAGTGCAGCAGCTTTCCGAGGAACTTTTTCGTTTGGTCAAGGGAAATACCGCCTTTCTGCCCAGTACTGAATTTCATGAGCAGCATTCAGATGAGATGCGGTTTTTGGCAGAAAAGCTGGCGATGGTCGAAAATCAACTAATAGCCACACAAGCCCAAGTAAAAGAGCGCGATCGCGAAGCTGTGGCTTTACGTCAAGAAATCCAAGAGATGAGCGATCGCAATCGGATGCTGGAACAGGTGGTGCAGGAGTTGCCCAATATCTATCGCGCTAAGTTTGCCGAGCGGATCGTGCCGATCAAACAAAAAATTGAATCCTTGCAAAAAGAAAATCGCCAATTGCATATCGAATTGCAAAGTCTTAGTTTCCGTCTAGCGGGTCGCACTCGCCGCCCCACTCCACAGCAACAACGACTAGAACTCCCCAGAGTTATGCCAGCTTTAGGCTAAAGGCTAGGAGACTATTATTCTTGGATGTAGTTTTGCGAATTTAAGAGCGATCGGAATACCTTATGGGTTGTATCAAGAAATACTATGAAAGTCCTATCAAAAGGCGGATAGGACTTTCAAAATCCTTATTTGCATAGACTTTACATAGACTTGAGTGAATTTTCTTGCCTTAACTATTACTTGAAACTCTCAATAACTGATTTAGCAAAAGATAAACTTAGATTGACTTTTTCTGTAGAATTAACTTGAAAGGTTTTAACTTTAAAAGTTTTTTAGCGATCGCCATAATAATTTACGACGATTCAAAGCAACTAAGAGTTTTTTAGAAATAAATTAGAAATAAATTTTAAGGATTAAAAAGTATGAGTACAAGTCCCGAAAGCAAGACAGACAGCAATAAACCCGAAACGACAGACAAATCTCGTCCTGCTAAAGCTAAGTCTGAAACTGAAGCAACCACCAAAACTGGTACAGTCGATATTGCAGCACTAGCTGTAAAAGAAGAATCTAAGCCTGTGGCAACATCCATCACAGAAAAAGGATCATTAACCGTGACAGAAACCCTTAAGCATTTTGGCGATCGCCCCATTACCGATGGTGGCTTCCGCGCCTTTGAATATTTCAACAGTTCAGGTGAGCGTCCCATTGAGGCTAGCAAGTTAGTGGTTAGCAGCACTTACGGGTCTATGGGTGCAACCCGTCCAATCACCAGTGGTAACGTGCATGTGACTGGCACATTCATGTCCTCTGGCGAACGTCCAATCATGGAAGATGGATTTGTGATTGTCGATAAGTTTTATATCGCTGGCGAGCGCCCCATTGGTTCTTCAGGTTTAGTGGTTGATGAAACCTATTCACAAATGGGTGAAACAAGACCTGTTGGTTCTAATGCGATCGACAATGCAGGTTTGATGGGTTACATCGACTAATTATTTGGGCATTTAAAAGCAGCATCCAATGGGTGCTGGTTTTGTGATACAGAGAAATATGTAAAAGTGCCGCAAAGCGGCACTTTTACATATTTCTCTCGGTTTTAAGACAGCGCAAAGCGCTTTATAAATTTGGGTGATTTTTAAGATCTGATGGATACAAAACTGACCGCGTTAAAAGATAAATTGTTTTCAGGTAAAGAGGCAAATCAATTACCTGCGATCGCTGAATTAGTAAGTGCTGAGTTAAATTCTGGGGAAAATTTAGCAGAAGAAGGCTTGCAAATATTAGATGAATTTATCCAAGTTCGTAAAACTGCCCATAAAGAGGCTAATACTGAACCCACATGGATCGACGGTAAAATTCATCAAACTTTATTGCAAAGTAATCTAGCAAGGGCGATCGCCTTAGCTGAAATTCATTATCCTCAAGGCGTGGTCACGTTACGATCAGAAAAAGCGATCGATTATCAACCGATTCAGGTTTTACTAGCCAAACAAGATTTTGAAGAAGCCGATCGCATTACCAGCAAAAAACTTTGTGAAGCGGCGAGTGCTGATGCTTTGGCGCGAGGTTGGCTATATTTCACAGAAGCAAAATCAATTCCTGTTAGTGATCTCCAAACAATTAATCAACTGTGGCTTGTTTATTCTGAAGGTAAGTTTGGATTCTCAGTACAGCGCAAAATCTGGCTGAGTTTGGGCAAGGGATGGGAAAAGTTCTGGTTAAAGATTGGTTGGAAAAAAGACGGCTCGTTTACCCGTTATCCTAATGAGTTTATTTGGAGTCTAGATGCGCCAAGGGGGCATTTACCACTATCCAATCAATTGCGTGGTAACAAAACTATGCAAGCTATTTTTTCCCATCCCGCATGGTAGTACTCCCTTCCCAGCCAATAAATAGCGGTGAGGGGCGAAGCCCCACACCGCTATTTATTTTTGATCTTGGTTTAGCGATCGCTTCTTTAAAAATCGCCCTAGAAATTAGATTTTCTTAGTTTGTGAAAGCCAACTTCGTAAGATGTTGATTACTACGGGCATAAAAGGTTCTATCTGTCCCTGTTCCATCTGTTTCTCTTGAGACTTTAACAAGTCATCAATTAACATCTCCAAAAATTGAACATCCTCTAGTCTTTCCTTCGGATCTATACTGTGTGTCCATAACAGGATATTAGATAACTGCCTACGTTTCTCGATTAGCTTTTTGTTGTGCCTTTCGTGGTCTCCCAAATTTAAGACTTGAATCGTAGTTGTTGCCCGATCGCTTAATCCTTCTACCCGACCACTAATCATGAATCGAATTTCTGTTTCGCTTTCTGCCATAAGGGGTGTAAGAGGTAGAAATTGGGACTTATGGGCATGACCGCATTGATTTTGGATGTTACAACTGGCGACAATATTTGTAAAATCAACGGTTCGCTTGGGATTCACACTTTGTGCTTCCAAATGCTCATTGTGGCAATCATGAATATTCTCAATTCGTTGGCAGCAGTAGGCGCAAATATAGAATTGTTCTTTTAGAGCAAAATCTCGAATTTCTTGACGAATATCTGGTTCAACTTCTAAATCACGATATTGTTTGTTGGGATTTGCTCGTTTCCAGTCTGTCAAACTGGGTGGTTCAGTCCCTTTACTGATGGTTCGCATGGCGTAGTTCTTGTTTACGAAGTAGTAATCTAGCTTTGACTAGCTCAAGGTTATTGGAGGGAAGTTCGTTGTCTAATTCTGTCAGCATTTGTTTGGCTTGAGATAGCTGTGAGTTTTGGATGGCATCGAGTAAGTCGCCGATTCAAACTTGAAATGCAACGGGTTCTGATGAAGCAAAGAATACTTCGTATGGGGTACGATAGTCAAGAGATTTTCTCGGTCTGTGATTTATAAAATCTACCGCCTTCTGAAAGTCTTCTTCTTTCACGATTTT
>JANMFC010000370.1:0-23194 GCA_031377675.1 Pseudanabaena sp. OTE_70b_metabat_355
GTCGAAGCCCTATTTTTCTCATAAATGAGTTAGAACTGCTATATAAAACCTAAATAATCAGACTCGCCTGCTTGGCAGGCGAGTCTGATTATTTAGGACTATTTGAGAATATCGCGCCGCAACTCATCGACAACACGGCGATAATCAGCCTCGGCTTCCTTGGCATTTTTGCCCTTCCACTCCGTTACCAATTTTCCCTCTAGAGCCGCCCGTTCATGGGCTTTATAAGCTCTGACAAAGGCATGAAAAACAGGTACACCCACCTCTAGCAAAGTATTTTGGGCTTCGAGAGCCTCATTAATACATCGAGGATCAACTCGCGTTAATAAAACTCGATGGGGAACTTTGGCGGGGCGAACTGTGCTTTTAACAGTTTCGATCAGGGCGGTTAAATCCATCGGTGCGGGTGGACTTGGTAAAACCAAATAGTCAGCGATCGCTACGACTGTGGCAAGAGCATTGGAATGTAAGGCGGGCGGTGTATCCACCAATACTAGATCGTAATCACTAAGTTTTGGCAGTTTTTTTAAATGCGTGGGATCGATCTCTTTGGCAATATCAAACCCCATGCTTTTATCGCTACGCCCCACCCACCAAGATAGGCTACCCTGCACATCCGCATCAACGATTAATACCTTTGCGTCTTGGGCAAGGATTCCTGCTAAGGCGATCGCGGTTGTGGTTTTACCTACGCCCCCTTTTCCGTTGGTAACGACAACTATTTTTGGGGAATTTGTCATAGTGATTGATCTCCTAATAGTGTAATTGCCGCGCAAAGCGCGGCAATTACACTCAATAAATTATTTTTTGCTTGAAGGTTTGGCTGCGAATATAACTGCGATCGCTAGACATACTAGTCCAACGTTGATCGAGACATCGGCAATATTGAAAATTGCAAAGCGAATAATTTTAATATCAATGAAATCGACTACATAACCCGCCACAAAGCGATCGATGCCATTGCCAGCCGCCCCTGCCAGAATAAACCCATAACCCGCTTGTTCCCATCGAGTTAGGTTTTTCCCGAAGATCCCGAAGGCAACTAACCCCAAACTCACAACCATCGATACCCATTTCAGCCAGTCGATTTGACCGCTAAATAGGCTAAAGGCTGCGCCCGTGTTGGTGGCATAGGTGAAATGGAATATCCCGTCAATGACAGCGATCGATTTCGGCTGCTTGAGATACTGCACAACTAAGTATTTTGAGGCTTGATCGAGAACTAATCCCAAAATTGCCGCAGTCCAGTAGAGAGAGTTCTCGATTTTGCCAGATGTCATAGTTTAGTAAAGGGTTGCGAATTAAAAATAAATAACTTATCCAATTAAAACCAAAAATTGTTTGGACGGGCTTCGCTCGTCTAAACAATTTTTGGTTTTAATAAATTTTCAATTCTAACCAAGATTAATCAAGCCTAACCACGCCAATACACCCTTGTGGGTAACAAATTCAATCGCTACAGCAATAATGAAGCCAATCATCGCGGCGCGTCCATTTAAGCGCTCGGCATAAGTATTAAATCCCATTTTGGGATCGGTAGCCTGTGGGGCTTGAGTTGGTTCAGTCATGGTTACAAAATCCTTGCTTTAACATAAAACTTCATACAATTGTATCGCAATCACTGACATATACAGCGCCTTACCATGCGAGGATATTTCGTATTTGCGGGTCAAAAGGTATTTACTCCAAATAGGCTCTGAACATTATCTTTGCCACTTCGACTCTGCTCCTATACCAAGCAGCTTGTATCCCTGCCGCCAGTCTTGTAGAGTTTAAAAACGGTGCAAAGCGCCACTTTTAATTTTTTTACACCACTTGAATTGCAAATTTTATATGAATAACCCAAACATCATTTTAGCGGGCTACCTTGCGGGTGCATCTGACTACATCCCGATCGCCCAAAAATTAGAAACTAAAAACTTATCCGCAACGGTCGTACCTTTAAAATGGTCGGACTGGGTTCCCACCCTCGGCGGTCGTTCCATTGCCCCCATCTTAGAAAAACTTGACCAAACCATAGATTTAGAACTAGCCAAAACAGGCTCATCCCAAGTAAATATCATCGCCCATTCCGCAGGTGGTTGGCTAGCCCGAATTTATCTAGGCGATCGCCCCTATTACGACAAAATCTGGAATGCGAGATCCAAAGTCGCTAAGTTAATTTGTTTAGGCACGCCCCAACGCAGTCTTGAACCTTGGGCGGTTAGAAATCTAGGCTTTGTGAATGATAATTATCCCGATGCTTTTTATGATGACATCGAATATATCTGCATCGCGGGTAAATCTGTACAGGGCTGTAAATCCATATCCAAAAAGTCACCGCAAAAGTGGCTCCAAAATCGGCTTGCCTTCAGCAGCTATGAGCTTACCTGTGGACAGGGTGATGCGTGGGGCGATGGCATTATCCCCATTGAATCGGCATATTTAGATGGCGCAACCAATATCGCGATCGATGGTGTCTATCATTCACCGCGATCGGGTAAGTGGTATGGCTCTCAAGAGGCTGTGGATATTTGGGCGAAATATTTATGACTTTATTTACGGGTGCAGCGCTTTGCACTGCAAGAGATTAATTATGATTTGAAAGTTTCTGCTCACAATCAGCAAATAGATAGTTGAGAAACCCTAGAATATCGGCTAATTGCGTCTCTGAATAGGCAAGACTTTCATAACATTTATGTCTGCTCAATTGATAAAATCGCCATGTCGTGGCGTTGGTGACAATTCCATACACAGGAAATAAATGAGAGGGTTGATTTAATTCTAAGCAAGCATACATTTCTGTTAAGCATTGAGCTAACCCCTGCTCAAAATCATCTTTTTTGGCTTCCACAATGCATAGCAAAGGCGATTGATAGACTTTACCTTGGGCAGCAATTAAATAATCAACTACACCCGTGAGTTGTTCAGTTTGTAATTTCGCCTCTTTCCAAATTTTTAATTTGGAATAACTGTCGATCGCTTCCAGTAAAATCGCATCAATTAATAAGGATTTTGCAGACTCTGATAACGACAAATCAAAATGCGCTTTTAATTTCTGAGTACTTATTAAATAATAATCCGATGCTGGTTTTGGGCTAAACTCTGGTCGCCATTCCTGTAGTTCATTGATTCCGATAATTTGCAATGCACCACGCAAATCAATCTGGGAGAAACGCTGTTTTTTGATAGACATGAATTTTGCCTCAAGTTTTAGATCAAGTCAAAATTAGTAAGCGCCAGCGATCGCTACTTCTCTTAATTCCAAATCGCAACTGCGCCAGACTTGACCATCAAGGGCTGTTTGTTCAATTAAACTCGCAAGGCGTAGAGTTTTCAAAGCTTGATCGCCACCGACTGAGGGTTGAGCTTGGTCGCGGACACAGGCGACAAAATGTTCTAACTCCGCATGAAGTGGCTCAATATTACTGGTATAGACTTTTTCGATAAAGCCATCTTGACGATAGAGGACTTGACCATAATCGGTTGTCCAGTTCGCAGTTGTTTGACGATGGATTAAAATTTCATTATTCAGGAAGTCTGACTCAGTGAGAGAGTTAGTACAATGCGCTGTGATTTTACGCTTTTTGCGATGGGTGACTTTGCTAGCTGTCAATGTGGCAATCACCCCATTTTCAAAGCCGATCGTAGCAGTCACATAATCGAGATGACTGGATTCTGGCGCAACGCGATTGCCATGTGCCGAGACTCGCACGATCGCCGAAGGGACAAGCTCTAAAATCAAATCAATATCATGGATCATCAGATCGAATACGACCGAAACATCGTTAGCGCGTTGGGAATAGGGACTCATGCGATCGGCTTCGATCGCCAAAATAGTCTCATGCTTTAAAACTTTACTTAATTCTTGAAAAGCGGGATTAAAACGCTCGATATGTCCGACTTGAAGAATGCGATTGTGATCGGCAGCAGTTTTTACTAAAGATTCGGCTTCGAGGACGGTGGCGGCGATCGGCTTTTCAATCAGGACATGAACACCCGCCTTCAGGCAAGTTGTGCCAACGTCATAATGTAAGCGGGTTGGCACGGCAATACAAACCGCATCCACTAAAGGCAAAAGCTCACGATAATCTTCAAAATAAAGTACACGATGCTTGCTAGCAGTATCGCGCCCACGTTCCACGCTCACATCAGAAACACCAATTAGTTCTGCATCCTTGAGCAAGCTGAGAACCCTTGCATGATGCTGCCCCATGTTACCGATACCTATAACACCAACCCTGATGGGATCGTGGAAATTCCGATTGGGGATCATATTCCTCACACACGCTCAGTAATCACTCTCAGTTTGTCCAAAATCGTAACATATAACGCTTTGCGTTCTACAGTGTTCGCCATTTGCGTAAAATCCATAGCAAAAAAGGTGGGGACGCGAAGCGTCCCCACCTTTTTTGCATCAACCTGTGTTTCTCATGCCTGCGGCAATACCGTTAATCGTGAGTAATGCACCGCGTAACAGTTCATTTTTGGAATAGCGCGATCGCAGATCAACGGTATCAGGACGATGCTGACGCAGACGTTTTAGCAAAGATGCTTGGATGAAACCAAGGGGGACAATGGAGCCATTGCGTAGCTCTACTGACTGCTTCAGTTCGGGATCGCTATCGAGTATTTGCTTTTGTGTAATTGATTCGATCACTTTGCGCGTGCGCTGATACTCATCATGGATCTCCGCAAATATTTCTACGAATTCTTCTTCATAGCCTTCTTTGGTAAGTTCCCGCATATAGTGATGGGCAATCTGTAAATCAGTCTTGGCGAGAGTCATCTCCGCCCGCGAAATCACAGTTTTAAAGAATGGCCATTTGCTATAAAAATATTGCAACATGGCGAGATGTCCCGATGGATTTTGGTGAAGAAACTCCTCTAGGGCTGCACCAATGCCATACCAAGAGGGGAGTAAAAATCGACTCTGTGTCCAGCTAAATACCCAAGGAATCGCTCTAAGACTGCCGAGATCGCGTTTGCCAGCCCGTCTGGCAGGGCGTGAACTAATCTGTAATTGGCTGATTTCTTCGATCGGGGTGACTTGGTGAAAAAATTCCACCAAATTTGGCTGCTCATAGATTAGATGGCGATAAACTTGACGCGATCGCACGGAAATGTCTTCCATGCGATCGAGCCAACAATCAAGGGTATCGGTACTGCTCGGTAGCAAAGCTGCTTGAATTACAGCAGTAGTAATTGTCTCAAGGTTATAGAGAGCGATTTCGGGTAGAGAATATTTGGAGGCTAGAACTTCCCCCTGCTCAGTGATCTTGATCCGCCCTTCGATGCTACGTCCTGGTTGGGCTAAGATTGCCTCATAAGTAGGTCCACCGCCGCGTCCGACCGATCCGCCGCGTCCATGAAACATCCGCAGATCAACTTTGTATTTTTGGCAAACATCTTGGAGCGCCCGTTGGGCTTTATAAATTTCCCAATTGCTACTTAAAAAGCCTGAATCCTTATTACTGTCAGAATAGCCGAGCATCACCTCTTGCAAATGATCATGGCTTTCGAGATAGTCGCGATAAAGCGGTAACTCAAATAGCTCCGTCATAATCGATGGGGCGCTTTGCAAATCCTCAACCGTTTCAAACAGAGGGGCAATGCTGAGAGAACCTTTACCTGTAGCGGGATCGTACAGTCCCGCTTCCTTGGCGAGGAGCAGCACTTCGAGAATGTCACTGACACTCCGATTCATGCTGATCACATAGTTGTTGCAAATTGCTACCGAAAACTCCTCTTGTACTTTAGCCACCATCCGAAATGTTTCGATGATTTCGTTGGTTTTGTCGCTAAAGTTCAGCTTGGCAGGAATCATCGGGCGGCGCGTTTTCAGCTCTTGGGTTAGCCAAGTCACTTTTTCGATTTCAGTAAAATCATCGTAGGATTTGTCCAAAAGTTGCAATGAAGCCGCAATTTCGCCGATCGCATTGCTGTGCTGGGTGCTTTCTTGACGAATATCGAGATGGACTAGGTGAAATCCATAGACATCAACTTGACGAATCAGGTTTTCTAAGGGCTTAGGATTAAGCTTGGTTTCGATCAGACTCGCTTGAATCAGTTTCAGTTCGGCAAGAAATTCGGAAACATGATTATAAAGCTGATGCTCTTGCCCCTTAGTCGATAGTTCCATTTCTGAGGCTTGCCAACCACTACGACGCAAGTCGCGGTTGCGATCGCGGGTACGGTAGAGACGCTCTCTGATATAGGCTAGCTTTTGACGATAAGGCTCTTGGCGGAATTTGATTGAGTTCTTGGCATAGATCTCAGGCAAATAAATTTGGTCGTCAGCGAGGGAATCGAGTAAAGATTCCGAAACATCACTAAGACTTTGGGACAGCGATAATAAACGACTGAGATGTTCAATCGATTTAATATATTTGGTAATGACGAGATTGCGCTGATAGCAAGCAGTTTGCCATGTGACTTCGGGTGTGACAAAAGGATTGCCATCGCGATCGCTACCCACCCACGAGCCAAAATTGCAAAAGTTATGGCGGGGTAGTTTTAGTTTAGGAAAGCTTGCTGAAATTGATGAACCAATGCGATCGTAAAGTACGGGGATCGCATCAAATAAAACTTCTTCAAAATAATGCAAGGTATAGTCGGCTTCGTCTAAAACCGTGGGCTTAATCTGATTTAGCTCATCAGTGCGCCACCACAAGCGAATTTCTTCAGCAATCTGCTCCCTTAATGAAGTTGCTTCCCAATTTGAAGCGATCGCCTGTAGCGCCAGATCACTAGAGCCGATAAGCCGATCTAGCTCCTTGAGCATCTTCGCGATCGTGCGTTGCTTCTCCCGAATTGTATGCCGCACAATTTCCGTGGGGTGAGCCGTAAAAACAAGCCGAATATCGAGATTGTTAAGAACTTTTTGAATTTGCCCTGGTGGTACATTCAGTTTTTTTAGTTCAGGAAATAGCCAGCGAAATGTACCAACCGCATATTCGCTTTCCCCATTTTGCGGGCTACTGCGTTGAATACTGGTTTTTTCCTGTTCGTGATCCTGTTCAACAATATTAATTAATTGAAAAAATAAAGCGAAAGCGCGGGCGGCGGTGGTAGCTTGATGCAAGTCAAGGCTTTCCACCACTTCTAGCACTGCCTTAGCAGGATATTCAGGGGCTTGCCCTTCTGGCGAACACATCTCTCGCAGTTGGCGCAATAAATCGACTAATTCTTGACCGCTTTCTTTCAATAGGACTGATTCCCACAGAGCTTCGACCAGCTTGAGACGATACAACAGACGCGAATTTGCAGCTTTGCGATCGCTCTCTGAATTGACTGAATTGACTAACTGTACTAATGACGCTGACAGTACTGCTGGGGAACTCATCCAACTTTCTCCAAAATTTTCTTTCTAGTCCAAAATTTTCGCACCTAAAGGTTTAGACTTCTGTTACTCAATTGGCATTTAACAAATGCTTTGATCACAGTAGCCAAAATCTCGCGGTAGCAAGCAAGCAAAAAATCTCTACTCCTTTCTATACCATACCAACCGACCTGTTTGTTAGCTGTAGCCTTTTTTGCTAATAATCGCGGTGAGGCAGATCCCAATTTTTGGACTTTAAGCGATCGCTGTCACCAAAAAAAGTTAAAAAAAGTTAAAAATATCTGTGATTCCGCAATATTTCTTTACAAAATGCTAATAATAGTTATTAGAGTAATCTAACGATTCAAGTAGTCCAGAGAAAAGTTTAAAAGTGCTGCTTCGCAGCACTTTTAAACTTTTCTCTGGGTTTCAGACCAGCGCAAAGCGCTGTAGTAACTAAATAAAATGTTTGATGTGTTGATCGTGGGTGCGGGAATGGTGGGCGCGAGTTTAGCCTGTGCATTGGGTGATAAGAACTGCAAGGCAAACCGCGATCTAAAAGTGGGAATCATTGAAAGCAATGGTCGATTTTTGAGCGGAGAATTTACGGCTGATGGTCGCGCCAGTGCGATCGCCTATGGTTCCAGCCAGATCTGGCAAAATATCGGCGTGTGGGGCGGAATGCAGCGCCGAGGCGTAACCCCCATGCATCAGATTCAAGTGTCCGAGGGCGATTCATCCTATCAAGTGCAGTTGCGCTGCGAGGATATGGGGCAAGAAGCTCTAGGTTATATTGTCGAAAATTCGGTGACTTTGGCTTCGCTCTGGGAATTTGCTAAGGAATGTGAGAATTTAGAATTAATTTGTCCCGCCAAAATTTTAGATATTGAGTATCTCAGCGATCGCGATGTGATGCGTGTCAAAATTAGCTCCGAAATTGGCGAGCAGTATTTAGAAACAAAGTTATTAGTCGGTGCTGACGGTGGGCGATCGCTAGTACGAGAACTTGCCAATATCCAAACTTCAGAGCGGCTATATCCTCAAACTTGCATCGTCACCACGATCCAATCTGAAAACAGTCATCAAAATTTTGCCTACGAAAGATTTCAGGCTAGTGGACCTTTTGCGATTCTGCCACTAGGTAGCGATCGCGCCTGTATCGTCTGGACAGCAACTAAAGAAGAAACGCCAGTTTTACTCGCTCTTGACGAACCGACATTTTTGCAAGAACTAGCAAAACGTTTTGGTGCGCCCCTAATGCAGAAATTAGGAAATATTAAAGTCATATCTAGCGATCGCGGCAACTATTCCCCACGCTGGATGCATAGTCAAACCTACATTCAGCCGCGCTTAGCCCTAATTGGTGATGCCGCCCACACCACCCATCCGATCGCAGGACAGGGAATGAATCTCGGTATTCGCGATGTCAATGCTTTAGCCAATGTCTTGAAGGCTGCTCATCGCGATCGTGAGGATTTAGGGGCGATCGGGGTTTTAAAACGTTATGAAGCCAAGCGTAAATGGGACAACTTAGGCGTAATTTGGCTAACCGATATTTCTAATCGCCTATTTTCCAATCACAATTGGTTCTTCAAAGTATTCCGCCGCTTTGGCTTACTGTTGTTGCAAATTTTGCCACTTAAGCGAGTTTTAATGTACTTCATGATGGGCTTGCATCAGGTGTAAAATTAGTTGTGAGCCAAGGGATAATAATGGCAACACATACCATACAATTTGCAATATTCTATAGTCCAACATCCGATTATGAATAGAATCTCAGTTAGTACTCAAATCCATTTTGGTAAGCCTTGTATAACAGGTACGCGCATCACCGTGCAGAATGTGCTGGAATTACTCAATGAGGGGCTTTCGTTTCAAGATATTATTCGTGACTACTATCCAGACTTGCAGGTAGCAGACATCAGAGCTTGTCTTCAATATGCGATCTCGCTAATTACGTCTGAAGAAATTCATTTTGCGACTGCTTGATTATGAGGCTTTTACTTGATCAAGACGTATATTTTGTAACATCTAAGTTTTTGATAGAGGCGGGGCATGATGTTGTTCTTGTCTCTGAACTTGGACTTTCTCAAGCAGATGACGAAGATATACTCAGAACAGCACAGAATCAAAATCGTATCCTTGTAACGCGGGACAGAGACTACGGCAATCTTGTTTTTGTTAGGAATTTAGGCACTGGTGTCATTTATCTTCGCATTGTGCCTGTGAAGATAGGTATGGTACATGACGAATTAGAAAGAATTTTACAAACAAATACACAAGAAGAGTTAGCAGGAGCATTTGTTGTTGTTACATCAGATGGGTATAGGCTTAGAAAGTTTTCTCTGTAGCATAAACAAGAAAAATCATTAGAAATAATTTCAGGTTTGAAGCGATCGCGAAAGATCATGGTTAAAATAACAGCACGAAATCTCTAATGTTCTGCTCTTAATCACTAAGTCCCCTAGCAACCGTGAAACTCTTCAAGATTTTTCAGGTATTCCCATTTTTTGATCGCACTGTCGATAAATGGGCGACCGAAGCCCGTCTACTGCGATGGCTGACTTTTTTGTGGTTATTTGCAGGACTAGCCGTACTATTTTCGGCATCCTATCCCGTTGCTGATATTGCCTTCAAGGATGGCACGCTGTATTTTAAATTTCAATTGGCTTGGGCAGTGATTGGTTTGCTGATCTTCAATGCGATCGTGCATTTGCCCTTAAAGTTCATGCTCAAGATTAGTCCGATCTTTTTGTTTATTATTCTGGCGATGCTCTACGCGACCCATATCCCTGGGTTAGGGACGACCCGCAACGCCGCGACTCGATGGCTGTCGGTGGGATCGAGTTCGTTTTTATTGCAGCCTTCGGAATTAATTAAGCCATTTTTGATTTTGCAAGCGGCTCAACTCTTTGGGAATTGGAATCGCACGACTTGGAAAGCAAAGGTTGGTTGGCTATTTGTATTTTTGTTGGTGTTAGGCGGTATTTTGATGCAGCCGAGTTTGAGCGTGACCGCGCTTTGTGGGATTACGCTGTGGTTGATTGCCTTGGGCGCAGGCTTGCCAAGCATTCAGCTATTTGGTACTGCGGCTTTAGGTACTTGCGTAGCGATCGCCAGTGTCACCTTTCGCGAATATCAGAGACGGCGGATCATGTCATTTCTCGATCCTTGGCAAGATCAAGCGGGAGATGGCTATCAATTAGTACAGAGTTTAATGGCGATCGGTTCGGGTGGATTATGGGGGACTGGGTTTGGATTGTCCCAACAAAAATTATTTTTACCGATTCAATATACAGACTTTATTTTTGCGGTTTTCGCCGAAGAATTTGGCTTGTTCGGTGGGATTTGCTTATTGCTATTGGTGATGATTTACGGCACAATTGGGCTGTCCGTCACATACAAATGCAAAGATCCTGTGGTTCGTTTAATTGCGCTCGGTTCGACCTCATTAATTGTGGTACAAGCGCTTTTAAATGTAGGCGTAGCAACTGGAGTGTTACCGACTACAGGCTTGCCTTTCCCCTTCCTGAGTTATGGCGGTAGTTCCACCTTGTCCTGTTTGTTTATCGCAGGTTTGTTAATTCGCTCAGCGCGAGAAATGTCGGCGGCGGATGTAATTCCCTTTGCGCGGGTTAATAAAGGCGATCGCAATGATCTCAAAACAAACCCCAAAACGAAACGACAAGAAAAACTAGGCGTGTCAAGACGTTAGTAATAACAGTAAGGTGATCATTTTATGTATGTGAAGAAGTATGACTCTCAATACAATTTTAGTGATGATTTTTGCTTGTTGAAGCGATCGCATTCAGGAGCTTTATTCAGTTCTCCAAATCCCCAAATCTCTGGCAAATCTTTAATTTATTACAATGAGAATAAAGCGATATAATCGATCGCAAGAACTTTCAAAAATTAGGAAAACTCATGACTGATTTACCTGAGGACGATCTTGAAATTATTTTGGTGGATTTCAAGGGTGCTGGCGGATCTGTGGGGCAGGTCAGCCGATCGCTATCGCCTGAAGATATTACAAATCAGGTGGTGCAACAATCTCAGCACGCGGTGAATGCGGCGATGGGGACAATTCGGTTAATGGCAAATCGCACGATCGCTACTCTTGATACGATGGCAAATAAGCCGTCTCAGGTAGAGGTGGAGTTTGCGATTAAGTTGGATGCTAAGGCGGGTGCGTTTTTGGCGAGTGCTGGGGCTGAGGGTAGTCTCAAGGTGAAATTGGTCTGGAATAACAAGGATAAGTAATGATGCGGAGATTAGGATAAAGGGCGCAGAGATTAAGATCCCCGACTTTTTGTGCGATTAGCACAGGTAATCTTTGACAGCAAAGAAAAAGTCGGGGATCTGGGAATTTTCTAGTTTTCTTTCGCTTACAGATATTTGATAATCATGGCAAACGTTCAAGTCCAAAGTCCACGCGAATTCACCATACAAATTCGACACTTTACGAGTAATGCCATTGTCGGAACTGGCTTTGTGGTTTCTGATGATGGCTTGGCTATAACTTGCGCTCATGTAGTGCAAGCTGCTACGAATAGTAAAGTTTGCCAAAAGGGTTTGGGTATGAGCGCTTACTTTGCAAAGTCCCAAAAGATGTGGTGGGCGGAGGTGATTGGTTGCTTTGAGGGTTTTGATGATGATGTGGCGCTTTTGCAACTGCGTGATGAAGATGGTAGTTTTTACTTGCCTGATTTGATGCGTCCTGCCAAAGTTGGATATGCTGATCAGTCGGCTGGTAATCGGTTTCGGAGTTATGGCTATCGCCCACTAGATATATATTCAGGCGGGTTAGCAGAGGGCAAAATTTTAGGGGATGTGGAACCGCCGAATGGTTATGTTTTACAACTCGATCCGATTCAGTTGGAGTCTAGCCAGATCAATAGTGGGATGAGTGGTGCGGCGGTGCTGGATTTGGAGCGCGATCGCGTGGTGGGGGTTATCTCAGAAACTTGGTTTCCTGATGTGACGGGGAAGGATCGGGATACGGCTTGGGCGGTGAATGTGCGAGTTTTGACGTTCCCACCGATCGCATTGTCAATGAGTAATGAGGATGGGTTAACGGAGACGGATATAGTAACGATGGAGACTGCACCGATGACGGATAATATTGCGATGCCTAACCTAAAGGAAAAACTGGTAAATGCGCCGCCGATCTTTGATGAATGGGTCGGACGTGTGGAATTGTTGCAAGCTTTGGATGAGGATTGGGGCGATCCTGCGCGGCGAATTGTGGAATTGATTGGGTTTGGGGGTGAGGGTAAGAGTAGTGTGGCGCGACGATGGGTGGAAAATGTGATGACATCTGATAACAAGCCGCAAGGGGTCTTCTGGTGGGGATTTGAATCAAATCCTAGTATCGATTCATTTTTTGAAGAACTCCTAAAATTTTTAGTGGATGGCATTAACACACAAGCGCTACCTTCTGCGGCAGAGAAGATTCAAGTTATTAACGCCATGCTTAGCAACAGTCGATGCATTTTTGTGCTTGATGGTTTAGAGGTATTGCAGTACGACGATGGCGAAGATTATGGATTGCTCAAAAATTCATTGCTACGTGAATGGTTGCGCGATTTTGCAAAGGTCGAACATAACTCTTTTGCTATTCTGACAAGTCGTTTGCCTGTTTTCGATTTGCTCGACTTTACAACTTTTGTGCATAGAGAAGTCAAGAGTTTGAATGTGAAGGAAGGAGAGGAACTTTTAACCAAGGTTGGGGTAAAAGGTTCATTGCTTGCGATTCGGAGTGTAGCTGCAAATTGGGATGGGTATGCTCTCATTTTGAGTACGATTGGGGCATATTTGGTTGACCGTTATGGAGGAGATGTTCAACATATTCGCGATATTCCACCACCAACCTCCAATGAAACTCGCTACCACCAAGTAGGGAGAGTTTTGCATTTTTATGACGCGCATTTAACTGTAGCTGAGCGAGAGTTCTTGCAAACTTGCAGCGCATTTCGCATACCTATACCCGAACTGTCGTTTAAGCGATTATTTCGTTCGTGGGTTGGCATAGAGAGATCGCCAGAGATTCCAGAGAGACAATACCAACCAAATTTTATCGAGCGCTCTATCATCTGGGCGCAATGGTTGATAGATCGCATATTGCAAACAAAGCGCAGCAAATGGATACGGGTGAGAGGACGGCTTGATAAACCGATGGCGAGTTTAGATAGCAAAACTTTTTCTGCGATGGTAAATCGCTTGGTGGATTACCGTATGTTGCGTCACAACCAGCAAGAAAAGTGCTATACGATTCATCCGCTTTTACGCGAATATTTTCAACAAGTTCTTCGGGAGCGACCCGAACAGCAGAGACTGATTCATCATCGTTTAAAGAATTTCTATCTATCAATTTCTCCTCCAGTTTTAAAACTCCCAACTTTGAATAGTCTCGCACCATTAATTGAAGCGGTACATCATGCTTGTCGAGCAGGTGAGTATAACGAGGCATTCAGTGATATTTATGATAAACGGATCAATCAGAAGGAGCAATTTGTCCTTGGTCGTAAACTCGGTGCTTTTGAAACGGATCTTGTCATCATGCAAGAGTTTTTCCCACAAGGAGATACATCCCAAAATCCGCAAGTAAGCCATCCAAGCATTAAAGGCTTTATCCTGAATGAGCTCGCCATCTGCCTCGCGAGTTTAGGACGCTTGCATGAAGCACTTCCTTTTTACAAACGTAGCAATCACTTTTCGATCACAGAATATGACTGGAGTGAAGCTAGTACAAGCTACCAAAACCTAGCAAGTTTGTATGCCTATCTCGGAGATCTGGCTGCGAGTGCTGAGTCGGCGCGTGAGGCGATCGCCCTAAGCGATCGCGCCGAGAATAAAAATTACAAATGCTATTCCCTCGCTGATCTCGCTTATACGGCATTTTTACAAGGAGATGGAACTACGGCGGGTGAGTTATTTCAGCAATATGAAACATTAGGACGTGAGATTGAACTTTCCAACCAATATCTTTCCGGAAATCGAGACATTTTTCACGCGGAATACTCGCTAAGGTATGGGGAAATCGACTATTCACGGCGTGTCACTGAGGCAAATCTTGAAATTTGCAAACGAAGTAACTGGTTAGGAAGAATCAGCCGATCGCATCGCGTTCTCGCCGATCTTGGCATCGATCCACAAGTTCATTATGCCGAAGCCCTCAAAATTGCCCGCAGTATTTCCAGTCGTGACGTTCTCATTGAAGCCTTGCTAGGTTATGGTCGCTGGTTGTTGGGTCTAGGACTAATCCCAATTTCGCAAGAAGTAGTGCAAGCAATTTCCCATTCCCAAACAGAGCAATGCTATATGCTTTCCCTCCGCACCAATGAGAATCCTAGCAATGAGAACGATCTGATACTAGCGCGACAATATCTTGACGAAGCCCTGACCTATGCCACTACAAGCGGTTATCGCATTTATGAAGCAAATCTTCGCATTGCCCTAGCATGGCTCCATTGGCGCGAAGGCGATCTCATTACCGCCAGACGTGAAGCAGACAGAGCCAAACGCGCCAGCGACGAGATGGGATATTTTTGGGGTCAAGTTGATGCTGCTGCTTTAATTACGAGTTTTTTTAATTACGAATTATCAATTACGAATTACGAGTTAAAATGTTCTCATTCGTAATTCTCTCCATAGAGCCAAACAAGATTACAATATGTTAAGCAAAACTTAACAACAAGGTAACGACAGTCAGGGTCGAGCGTAAAAATGAAAGCAGCGATTATTGGTGCAGGCTTGGCGGGTATGAGTACAGCCGTAGAACTCAGTGAGCAGGGCTACGAGGTAGAGCTATTTGAATCTCGTCCCTTTGTCGGTGGCAAAGTCAGCAGTTGGCTAGACAAAGACGGCAACCATATTGAAATGGGACTGCACGTATTTTTTGGCTGCTATTACAACCTGTTTGCCCTAATGAAAAAAACAGGAGCATTCGAGCATTTGCGCCTTAAAGAACATACGCATATTTTTGTAAATCCAGGTGGTAAGCAAGCAGCTTTGGATTTTCGGAACTTTGGCGGCGCACCTTTTCATGGTTTGAAAGCGTTTGTGACCACGGGGCAGTTACCACTCAAGGACAAAATTCAAAATGCGATCGCGATCGGGCGAAGTCCGTTAATTCGTGGCTTAGTCGATCATGTCGGCGCAATGAAAGAAATCCGCGCCCTTGATAACATTAGTTTTAAAGATTGGTTTTTGGGGATGGGCGGTTCACAGGCGAGTCTCGATTTGATGTGGGATGCGATCGCCTATGGATTAGGCTTCATCGACTGCGAGAATATCTCGGCAAGATGTATGCTGACGATTTTTCAATTTTTTGCATCTCGCACCGAAGCTTCTATTTTGAGAATGCTGGAAGGTTCTCCCGATGTCTTCTTGCATCAGCCAATCGTTAAACATATCGAATCAAAGGGTGGCAAAATCCATTTACGGCGCGGTGTGCGCGAAGTTCTCTTTGAAGGCGAAGGTGAAGATACTCGCGTGACTGGCTTTATCGTTGGTAAAGAAGATGGCGAAGAAATTGTGACTGCGGATGTGTATATTTGCGCTACGGATGTACCTGGGGTGAAGAGAATCATTCCTGAGAAATGGCGAGTGTGGTCACAGTTTGACAATATCTACAAGTTAGATGCAGTGCCTGTGATTACCGTCCAACTCCGCTTTGATGGTTGGGTGACGGATATTGATAATTTGCTTTATGCGATTAAAGTAGACTTCTCTACCTTTGCCGATCTGGCGATTACTAGTCCTACGGATTATTACAAAGAAGGAGAAGGTTCGCTATTGCAAGTAGTGATTACCCCTGCCGATGATTATATTAAGCTGAGTAATGAAGCGATCGTCGAGAAAATGATTGCTCAAGTGCATCAGATTTTCCCTTCTTCTAATCAGCTAAAGGTCACTTGGTCGAGCGTAGTTAAACTCGCTCAATCCCTTTACCGTGAAGCCCCTGGTCAAGATCCCTTCCGTCCTGCTCAAGCTACCCCTGTGGCGAATTTCTTTCTAGCGGGTAGTTACACGATGCAGGACTACATCGATAGCATGGAAGGAGCAACGCTTTCGGGCAAGATGTGCGCGGCGGAAGTTCTTAAAAATAAGCAACTGATGAAAGCATAGAATAATCATTGTCCAAGTTTGCTTGTCAAATTTACTTCTAGATATGCTAGCTTGGACTATGAGTCTGACTTAGGTGACTGTTATGGCTATTTCTGGCGATCTCAAACTAATTTCAATAATCGATTCTCCCTTAGAGGACTTTGAGCCGATGCCCGAAGGTGATAAACAACGGCGTAATTTGAGCTATGCAACTGAGGCTTTGAAACTGTGGTTTGAGCAATTACCAGATGTATATGTTTCTGGGAACCTATTTATTCGTTATGAAGAAGGTGGCGCAGAGAAGAGAATTGCGCCTGATATTTTTGTTGTATTTGGAACGAGTAAAGAAGATAGAATCAGTTATACAGTTTGGGAAGAAAATGGAAAAGTTCCTGATTTTGTATTAGAGATTATTTCTAAGGGAACAGTGACAAAAGACCGCAAGCAAAATCCATTAATTTATCGAACTTTGGATGTGAAAGAATATTTTCAGTATGATCCTTCGGGAGGAATTCTGAAGCTTAATTCTTTACAAGGATTGCGTTTGGAAAGCGGCAAATATGAGCCGATTCCTGTTTTAACTTTGCCCGATGGTACTTTGTCACTTCATAGTGAAGTTTTGGGTTTAGATTTACATCTTTTTCTTGATAAGACATTCCGTTTTTATGACCCGATTTCTAAGCAAATTCTCCGATCTTACGCTGAAGCAGAACACGCCAGACATCAGGCGGAACTAGAGCGTCTGTATGAACAACAAGCTCGGCACGAAGCAGAGGAGATCGCTTTCCAAGAACGCAGTAAAAATGAAAAACTTGTCGCCTACCTTATATCTCTGGGGATTAATCCCGATGAAATCCCTTAGATCTGTACCAATATCGTTTTAATTTGTGATTTTGGTGTTATTGCAGATAAAATAGATTAGCCCGATGCGATGAGAACTTTATGGAGTCCGATCAACTGCCTTTAGAAGAGAATTTAAATCCATCTGACCAAGGTGAATCCCCCGAAGCGATCGCCCCATCAGTAAATTTAGATAATTCCTCAGATGAAAATATTAACGAAAATATTTCTGCACAGCCCGTTAACATTGATGTAGCAATTAGCGAATTAGCTGGTGAGACAAATAATGAGATAACCAGTGAAAAAATAGCGATCGCTGCTGATATTTCCCAAGAGGATGCGGTTATTGCGGCGATCGCACAGCTTAAACAGCAAGAGCTAGAACTCAAAGCTGAAGTCGATCGCCTCAAAACTACAAAATCAAAAATTTTACAAGACCAGATCGATGACCTCCAGTCAGGGATTATTCGCTTAGCACAGGCGGACGTGGCGCGTCTAGAATATCAAAAGCAAGAACTACAAGCAGCGATCGCGATTCTCGAAAAGAAAAAAGATCGGATCGAAAAGGAAATGACTAGTACTTACGCAGGCGCGTCACAAGAAATAGCCGTGCGGGTGCAGGGCTTCAAAGATTATTTAGTGGGCAGTCTGCAAGATTTAGTCGCCAGTGCCGAAAAGTTGAATCTTGTCGCCCCTGCCAAGCCTGAGCCTGAACCTGTCGTGGTTACAGAAAAGAAACCAACCAAAGAAGCTGAGCCATTGTCGCTATCGGGACAAACTTTTGCGGAATATAAACAACGGGTTGATCAACTTTTAGATCGTTATCGCACCTTGCCCGATTATTATGGTCCCGCATGGAAACTACGGCGTACTTTTGAGCAAGTTCATGCCGATCGCGTATCGAAATGGTTTTTTGAACAGTCTGGGCGCGGCGCGATCCGCACAATGGGAACCCGCTTACAAAATATTTTGGTCACTTCGGCGGCGATCTCAGTTTTAAAATCTGTTTATGGCGAAAGTTTACGAATTTTAGTTTTAGCAACTTCTCCCGAACGCCTTGGTGAATGGCGGCGCGGCTTTCAAGATTGTTTAGGCTTGACCAGAGAGCATTTTGGCTCCGATAAAGGCATTGCCCTATTTGAAGATGCTGAACCGATGGCAGTCAAAGGCGATCGCATGGTCAAGGAGGGACTAAAGCCATTAGTAATCATTGATGAATCGGAAGAGCTAATCTCTGTGGATTTACTGCGATTTCCCCTTTTAATTGCCTTTGGTGGCGCACCTGATGTTAAAACTAGCGCACCTTCCGCCTATATGAATCGTGACGTAAATCGTGATTCTAGCCGCGATTCTGGTCGGGATAATCAAAATAATCGTGATTATGTTCGGGAAGTGCCGCGTGATAATTTTCGCGATGGCTCACGGGATGTGAACCGAGATTATCCCCAAAAAGAGCGTGATAGTCGTGATTATGGCTCACGCGATAATAATCCCAATCGTAGTTATAGCGATCGCAATCCGCGTGACACTGGCTCTAGCGATCGTGGTCGTAATAATCAAGATTCTGACTGGGACTGGTAATCAAAAAGAAAGGGCGCTATGCGCCCTTTCTTTTTGATTATGGTTTTGTGGCTGGTGTAACAGTTGCAGGAGCAGTCTGTGGTGCGACTTGAGGAGTTGCCGATTGCTTAGTATTTTTGAGAATATATTCAAATGAAGTACGCGATGGCACAAACTGAAAGCGCTCCACTTCTGGATTGGGCTTATTGTCCTTGGAAACCATTGAGTCTAAAACTTGGAACAATGATGCAACTTGAATCTTGGTTGCCTTGGTGACATCTGGCTGTTCTTTGCTAGCGCGATCAAGCAAGTTTTGCAAGTCTGACTTATCAAGGAAAAATGGAACAACCTGCTCCTTCTTACCATTTTGATCAATGCTCATGGTTAGCAAGCCTTGGCTCTTGTCCTGTCCACCGATCGCAAAGAAAACAGGCACATTCGGAATTTTGTCCGCCGCGACACCTTGAGCCGTGAGAATAGTTCGCGCTGACTCGATGCTTTCTTTAGCAGGGATAAACTGAAAAACAACTTTTTTGTCTTTGTTTTGGCGAATTACCTGATAAGCATCATTCATCGATCGCACAATGATCTGTGCTTTTTTGCCAACGTCAGGATTATTCTTTTGAACTTGACCTAGCATCTGTTGTGCTTCATCGGAGCCGAGAAAGAAGAACAAAATCTGACTATCATCAGGTTTAGCATTTGGTTGCTGTGGCACACTTCCCAATAGGGGTGAGCCTTTATCATCAGTAATCGTAAAAATAGGGATACTACCCAATCGCTCTAAAACTTGGGCTTCAGTAAGAGCTTCAGCTTTGAGAGTAAATATGGGACTAACAGCGATCGCCCCTGCGACACCTGCGGTGGCTGCTAGACTAACCAACGACTTAAATACGGACATATTTCTCCTAGCTATGATAGCAAAAAAGTAAAAAGGCAAAAGTAAAAAGGCAAAAAATGGATTAACTGCAAGTTACTCAAGTAACTTGGTTGCCTTCTACTACACTCTTCACGACTCGAATATTATAAGTATAGTTCCTTTGAAGTAGTTACGCTTAGTGATGTTATGCCCCAAGATCAATCACCCAATCAAGCATCCAGTCAAGCGCAAGATGAAAATTTTCTTAGCTTTGATGAGATCTTTGAGGAGATGAATTATCGTCAAGCTCAGAGGACTTTGCGCGATATTGTGGCGAATTTGGACTTGTCAGAACGGGAGCGGCGGGGATTAGAGGAACCGCTTGAAGAACTTGAGCAAATGTTAGACAAGTTGGAGCGTCAAGTTTTACAGATTGCGGTGTTTGGGATGGTGGGGCGCGGAAAGTCATCGGTATTAAATGCCCTGATGGGTGGTCAAGTGTTTGAAACAGGACCACTGCACGGTGTGACGACTAGTCGGCAAGCCGCCGAATGGCAAATAACCCGTGAAGCAATGCAGTCTAATGGCGATCGCACTATCCTTAAAGCGTCATTTCAGGGGCGGGGCGAGGCGCGAATCGAGTTAATTGATACCCCTGGGATCGATGAAGTTGATGGCGAAGGACGGGCGGAACTTGCTAAAAGAATTGCTCAACAGGCGGATTTAATTTTATTTGTGGTGGCGGGAGATATCACCAAGGTTGAATATGATGCGCTTTCGGAACTAAGGGGCGCTAGTAAACCAATTTTGTTGGTATTTAACAAAATAGACCAATATCCGCCCGAAGATCGCCTTGCTATTTATGCAAAAATTCGTGATGAACGGGTGCGGGAGTTATTAACTAAAGACGAAATTGTGATGACGGCGGCTTCTCCTCTTATTGCTAAAGCGATCCGTCAGCCCGATGGTTCCTTTGAAGCGGAGTTAGTTGCAGGTAAGCCCCAAATCGATGATCTGAAACTCAAAATTTTGGAAGTACTCGATCGCGAAGGTAAATCTTTAATTGCCCTAAACACGATGCTGTTTGCAGATATGGTGCAGGAGCGCGTAGTCCAACGCAAAATGTTTGTGCGCGATCGCCAAGCCAATCGCGTAATTTGGAATTGTGTGATTACCCAAGCTGTCGCGATCGCCGTTAATCCTTTTACCGTAGTCGATGTGATAACTACTGCGATTATTGATGTGTCGATGATCGTGGCGCTCTCGAAACTCTATGGGATCAATATGAGTAATCGTGGAGCGATCGCCCTCATGCAAAAAATTGCGATCGGTATGGGCGGCATCGGCGCAAGTGAGTTTTTAGCCACGTTCGGGTTAAGTTCTCTCAAAGGTTTATTAGGTATTGCTGCGCCCGTGACGGGGGGCTTGACTTTGGGGGGATATGTGTCGATCGCGATCGCCCAAGCAGGTGTGGCAGGTTTTTCCACCTATGCATTGGGAATGGTCACAAAAGAATATCTCGCGAATGGCGCATCATGGGGAGCCGATGGACCCAAAGCAGTGGTTAAGCGTATTTTAGAAACTATTGATGAAGATTCAATTTTGGCAAGGATCAAAGACGAACTTCGTGCCAAAATCGATCTCCGCCGTCTCAGAAAAATATAGAAAATTTACTCAGGCAAATAATCCTCATCTAAAACTTGATCTGCGGTGAAAGGAGATGTTATTGGAAAGGTATCTATAGAAATATTTGTCTCAAGAGATGCGAGTTTCCTTGCCGCTTTGTAGCAATCATGAAACTCCTCCGCAAAATGGCGCTTGAGGCTGGGGCTAGTTTTGAAAGCCTTCTGTAATCTACGGCGATGCTCAAATAATGTTGATCGCCAACTGTTCGATCGCTTTTCGGGTTGATATTTGTATTTCAACAGGTGCATCAGCACTACTTCCAAATTGCTTTCTAACCCATTCTTTTGGCTACTACCCATATCACTAATTTCTTCGATGAGATTTTCTCTGTCCAACTCAGACAGTCTATTTTCTGATAGCAACATCACCGCCTGCTCGATCCACAGACAAAAATCCTGTTCGTAGAGATCGTGGTGAGACACTACTTGTTGATTTTGGGTTTGTTGAGTTTGGGCTTGACTTTTGCTAGGGGCGATGGTCATATCTTTAACACCGTTCGTTCTTAAACCAAGTTATTAACAACATTACCCCAATTTCTATTCAGGAAAATAAACTTCATCCAAAGATTGATCGGTGCTGAAAGGACACTCTAAAGGAAAATTATTAATTGACAAACCCGTTTCAATCGCCGCAAGTTGCCTTGCATCTAGATAGACATCGGCAAATTCCTCTAAGAAATGTCTCTTCAGACTAGGGCTATTTTTAAAAGCTTTGCGGATTCTTTGACGATGCTCGACTATGGTATAGCGCCAACTATTCGTTCTTTTATTGGCTTGGTATTTATATTTAAGTAAGTGCATCAGAATGATTTTGAGATTACTTTCTAGTGCTTGTTTTTGGCTATTACTCATGTCTGCAATTTCTTCAAGCAAATTCTCTAAGTCCAAGTCCCTCAGATTTCCCTCACGCAGTAGCAATAAAGATCTCTCCACCCACAGACAAAAATCACGTTCGTAGAGATCGTGGTGAGACACTACTTGTTGAGTTTGGGCTTGACTTTTGCTAGGGGCGATGGTCATATCTTTAACACCGTTCGTTCTTAAACCAAGTTATTAACAACATTACCCCAATTTCTATTCAGGAAAATAGACTTCATCTAAAATTGCTGTAAAACTTGAGCAACTGTTAACTTTAGCTCAGCAAATATTGGCGAAATAAGGCTTTGTTCCCCTTCATATACCTTTTCTTCATAAAAACCATCTACCCATTCCAATACCGTCACCCGCCCCAAGATCGGATCAATAATCCAATATTCACTAATGCCCCTCGCTGCATATTCCGATCGCTTATGTCGATAATCACGACTACTTTGATTAGGGCTAACTACTTCAACCACCAATGACGGCGCTGGCATATCGGCAACTATTAGCGATCGCTTGGCCCCTTCCATCGCCTTAGCCAACTCTTCTGAAAATACAACCAAATCAGGAATCCGCATCCGTGAACCAGTGGTAATAATTTCTGTTTTCATCGATAAACGATAGAAAGGAATGCCTAATTGGAAAAAATAAGCCAGCAAAAAAGAACCAATACGCCGATTAATTTCACTTTCTGCTGTCATTAATATTGGTTCTCCATCCACAAACTCATACATGAATTCTGTATCGTCGTCATATTCTAAGAATTCCTCAAGAGTCATCTTTTTAGATGTTTGTACGATAGTTGCAATGGGGTTTTCTAATGTGATCGTCATAGCTGCCCTTACTTTTCCCGTTATCTTTTTATTCCAGCGTAACCGTCAATATGCCTACCGCCACAAGCCTTATTCTAGCGTTGTACATTGTCATTAAGTAAAACTTATTGCAAATGAGTTTGTTTTTGAAACCCTTGTACAGAGAGTG
>JANMFC010000373.1:0-27655 GCA_031377675.1 Pseudanabaena sp. OTE_70b_metabat_355
AAAATCGTGAAAGAAGAAGACTTTCAGAAGGCGGTAGATTTTATAAATCACAGACCGAGAAAATCTCTTGACTATCGTACCCCATACGAAGTATTCTTTGCTTCATCAGAACCCGTTGCATTTCAAGTTTGAATCGGCGAAACCGATCACAATATCTTGGTTTGGTACGCCCTTCTTAACTAGTTCTTCTGCAAAATCAATTTCTGTACCGTTGTATTGCAGCCAGATTTTGCCTTGTCTGATGTCAAAGTGGAGAACACAACCATAAATGCGGCGATCATTCTCCCATCCAACATTAACGATTTGGTAATGATCGTTTTTCGTATCAAAAATTAATTCGCGAGTTTAGAATATTGCAGTAAGGCTCTGTAAATCAAGATTGTCTCAAAATATGCAGCAAGTTACTCTCGAAAAAGCGTCCCAACAACTCCCATCACTCGTTGAAGCAGTTTTGCGCGGTGAAGAAGTGATTATTTTGATGGGCGATCGCTCGGCAATTAAGCTCATCATTAGCGATCAGTCTAAACCTCGTCCAAAATTTGGCAGTGCCAAAGGATTGGTCTGGATGTCTGACGACTTTGATGAACCCTTAGAAGAAATGAAGGAGTACATGGAGTGAGGCAATTAGTCGATACCCATACTTTTCTATGGTTTGTAATGGGTAGCCCAAAAATTTCGGTAGAACTGAGATTACAGATCGAGAATAATGATAATTTCCTTAGTATTGTTAGTGTTTGGGAAATAGCAATTAAATATGGGATCGGCAAATTAAATCTTGATTTACCATTCAATGATTTTATTGACCAACAAATAATTTCTAATGGAATTCAAATATTGAATATTCAACTTGAGCATTTAAAGGTTTTCGCTGATTTGCCACTTCATCATCGAGATCCATTTGATCGTTTGCTAATTGCTCAAGCAATTGCCGAAGATATTCCTATTGTTAGTGTGGACAGTTTATTTTCTTTGTATCCAGTGCAAAAAATATGGAAATAGTTCTCATGGGCGATCGCCTATTTTATCCATCAAAATTTACTAAGAAAGACCTTATCCAAGTCAGCTTTCGGAATATCATAACGAACAATTTTGGCATCAGGATGGCGGCGACTCACAAATAGTTCCCTAATCGCCTCATCATCAGTGGGATGTTGACGAATATAAGCTTTAAGTTCTTTACGAGTCAATTGAGAAAAATTAGGTTTCGACATTAATTTATTGGTTTTGGCGCGTTACTCCTGGTGAGATTGGTAATACTGAGGGAGATACGCTGGGCGAAGTATTGGGTAAAGGTATAGGGATGTTTTCAATCAGGCTAGTGCCTCGATTGTTAACGTTTGCAGGATTCCCTGTATCTGCCGAATTCGCGGGATTAGTCGAATTATTATTAGCGGGTAAAGTGCCGCCTGCGCGAAAATGTTCGTAGGTAGCGCGTGAAATTTGACGAATTAACTCATTGGCGCGTTGATCGTTGTCGGGACGCTTGACCATCACCGCGATCGCATAGCGCTTACCATTGGGCATATCAACAATGCCTGCATCACCGACCGTAGAGGCAATATCACCCGTTTTATGGATGATTCTTGCTTCATCGGGAATACCTCTTGGCAAAAGCGTATTTGTGATCGGGCGGCGCATGATATCCATAAAGCGATCGCGACTGCGTGGCTCAACCAACTTACCAAGATCGATCATCGATAATAACGTCACCAAATCCTGCGTACTAAGTGTATTTGTGCCTTCGAGATCAGGAAGTTGATTATTAATCACCGTGGCAGTCAAGCCCCAAGATTTAAAACGCTGATTGACAGCAACATTGCCACCGAGTCGCTTTATGATCATATTAGTGGCAGTATTATCACTAATTACGATCATTTTTGTTGCGGTTTCTAAAGCTGAAATCTTTGTCCCTGTGGATAAATATTGCAAATCACCCGCCTCTCCCACTTTGACATCGGCTGTCATTTCTAGCTGTTCATCAAGTTTGATTTTACCAGCATCAACATCTTGAAGAAAAGCAACTAAAAGCGGAGTCTTAATGGTGCTAGCGGCGGCGATCGCTTGACTGCCACCAATCTGCACATAAGCCCCAGAGTCAAGCTCCACTACCATCATTTTCATGCCGAGATCTTTCTCGGTAGCGGCTAAGTCTTTGATCTTGGTTAACAGAGGCGTGGCTTCTGTCTTCAGGCTTAGAGGCGCAATATCTCGATTGGTTTTGGTTGCCGCTTCATTAGCAACTACTTCAGCAGAAATCGCTTTAGCTCGACTAGATTGTTGATTTTGCCAAAATGAAATAGCTGTCCCTGCGATTACACTTAATCCGATCCCCGCGATCGCCAGACGTAGTATTTGCCAGCCAAAGAATTTTGCTGATGATTTTCGGGTGATCGGGCGTTTATTAGGGATGTTTTGTTTTCTACGAGATTTTAATTCGGTCGGACGGTTATCTAATCGTTGAGCGGGACGGACTTCGGGGCGACCTTGGCGATTGGGCATCGGTCTGACTCTGCTCTCAGATCCACGCGATTCAACATGGCTATCAGAACGATTGCTAAATCGGTTATCAAATCGACTGTCGATCATCAGTTCTGGTAGTCGCGCCGATTCTGAACGGACGTGACGAGGCTTGGTATCAGCAGCAATGGGACGAGAGGATGGATTGGCATTCGCACCTACATTTGTATTGGCATTCGTACTTGTCACAGCCTTAGTGCGACGCTCTCGCAACTGGTTTAAACGCGCTTCTCGGCTTTTTTCGGTAGCGTCAGGCGATGAAAAGTTCTTTGGTTCCACTGCTATTAATAACTCCGCGATCAAAAATGTCTCTAGTAATCAATTAACCTAGTCAAGGTGAGCCGTAGCCCAATTGACCTGACGCAAAATCCCCCGTAGCATGGCAACTTCTGAGGGACTCAGATTAGCGCGATCGAAGATATGCCTAAACTTTCGCAACCGATGAACAGCTGTGTGTGGATAAACATAGCCGATCTTGAGCAATACTGCTTCTAGTTGTTGATAACAAGCTTCGATGTCTTCGCGGGGAGCAAGGTCTATGGGTGAAGACATTACCAAATCTTGTGCGATTTGGCTAGTCAAATTTTCATCACAATTTTGAGGATAGAGGGAATTCTCCCATAACAGTTGCAATTCATAGCAGCAAATGCCCACTGACTGCGCCAAATTCAGCGAGGGATAGTCTGGATTTACAGGGATTCGGATCACTTGCTGACAATGTTGAATTTCGGCATTGCTCAAGCCCCGATCCTCTGCCCCAAAGACGATCGCCTTAGTCTCAACCTGCGATAACCAATGCAAACCCTTTTGGGGATCAGTTACTTTCATTTCACCTTTATCGATCCGACCTGCGGTGGCGATCGCCCTTTGGCATCCGATTAGAGCTTGGGGCAAACTATCAACAATTTGGGCACTCTCTAAAATTTCTGGGGCATGGACTGCCATTTGTTTTGCTTCATCACCAAGGCGATCGCATTTCGGGTTAACTAGCCACAATTGCGACAGTCCAAAATTTTTCATTACCCGCGCCACTGAGCCGAGATTTCGCGCCCCCGCCGTTTCCACTAAAACAATTCTGATATTAGAAACCATTTAAGAATTACTTTCTGTTGTCAAAAACTTTTAGAGATCTGCCTTAAAAAGCTACCCTGTACACACAACTAAGAAGCATTCTCAAATCTCACCAATAACCCCTCCCTAACCCTCCCCTTGTAAAGGGGAGGGAACGAGATTTTCTAGTCTTCCCCCTTTGCAAGGGGGAATTAAAGGGGGTTTTTATGACTTGTGTGTACACCATAGCTTAAGGGAAAGAAGATTTAACTTCTCAACACAGCTTGAAACTTCTCTTCCAATAAATCACGCACTTTTTGATGCACAGGATTAATATCTGCATCGGTCAAAGTGCGATCGCTGGCTCGATAAACTAACCTAAAAGCAAGACTGCGTGAACCTTCAGGCACACCTTTGCCAATATATTGATCAAACAGAGTCACCGAATCTAGCAACTCGCCGCCCACACGGGTGAGCGATCGCTGAATATCGGCAACCGTGAACTTGAGTGGTGCAAAGAAGGCAATATCGCGATCGCTAGTGGGATAAGTAGAAAATGGCTGAAAAGTAATGATCGACTTTTTCATCATCGCATCTAGCAAGGTGTAGAAATCTAGCTCAAAAACATAGATTTCATCGGGTAATTCCTTCTCAGCGCGTAATTGTGGATGTAGCTGCCCAAATGTACCGAGACGCTCTCCCGAAATCCATAGGGAAGCTGTACGTCCTGAGTGCAGACGGGAATCCTTTTGATCGGGTTGATATTCGACCACCACATTCAAATTATGAAAAACAGAATCCAATAAACCTTTGGCTTCATAGAAATTCATCGGTTTGGACTGATGTTGCCAAGTGCCAACCGTAGGATCACCACCGAAAATACCTGCAATGCGATCGGTTTCATCACTTCCCGCTTCATCTAGCCAGAACACGCGACCGATTTCAAATCCATTCAAAATTCCATTGCCTTGATTAATATTAAAGGCACAGGAATCAATCAGACTGGAAAGTAAATCGCCTCTGAGCGCTCCATATTCGATCGCCACAGGATTATTGATTTTCACTTGATTAGTGTCCGTGGGACTGCATAGGGACATATGCATTACTTCTGTTAAACCAACTGCACGGAAAGCAGCCCTGATTAATCGACCTCCCTCTTGATCGGCAGAGAGGAAGCCAAACTCAGTTCGGGCGGGGAGAGTTTCCACAAACTTGTCGTAGCCATAGATCCGCGCAATCTCTTCGACTAAATCAATTTCGCGCTCAATATCGGCATAGCGATAGGGCGGCACGGTCACTTTCCAGATCGGATAGCTACCTTCTTCGATCGGTTGACGCTCTAGATCAAAGGATAAAACTTTTAAGGTTTCTTCTACTTCGGTTTCCGATAGCAGAGGTAAAACACTTTCATCTTCGCGATCAACCTCACCGAGAACTTGCCAAACTTTAGTTAATCGCAGGTCAATCACCCGCACTTCCTTAGAGCGAGCATCAACAATACTTTGTTCAACGACTTCACCGCCAGCCAGTTCTACAATCATCTGCATCGCTTTTGTTGAAGCTGACTCGATCGCCGCTTGATTCACACCGCGCTCATATCTTGCCGAAGCCTCAGTGCGTAGCCCCTGAGCGCGGGCGGATCGCCTTGTTGTCACCTGTGTAAATAGGGCTGCTTCTAAAACAATATTTACAGTTTTTTCAGAAACTTCAGTTTCAGCACCACCCATCACACCAGCGATCGCGATCGGTTTGTCACCTGAAGTAATCAAAAAGTTATGGCTAGTGAGGTTCCGTTCTACATCATCAAGGGTTTTGATTTTTTCGTCAGGATTCGCAAACCGCACTTTGATGTTAATCCCATCTTGCAAACTGTCGGCATCAAAGGCATGGAGCGGCTGTCCCCATTCCAACAAAATGTAATTAGTAATATCGACAATATTATTAATTGATCGCATCCCCGCCGCTCCTACGCGCCGCTTTAGCCATTCTGGAGAAGCAGAAACCTTCACGCCTTTGATCAATGTGCCGATGTAGGCGGGGCAAGATTTGGGATCTTCTACCGTGACCCAATTAGCTGTCTGAGGCTGAAAATCTGTAGTTGCGAGTGGTAAACGAACCTCTTTACCCAGTAGCGCCGCCACTTCACGCGCAATCCCCACCATGCTCAGGGCATCGGCACGATTAGCGGTCGAAGTTACATCCAGAATCGCATCATCTAAACCTAAAAGTGGACGCACATCGCTACCAACGATCGCACCTTCAGGAAATTCATGGATACCGCTTGATTCTTTGGCTAAGCCAATCTCAGCAAGGGAGCAGATCATCCCCTCAGAGCGCTCGCCGCGTAGTTTCGTGGGGCGTAATTTCAAATCAACCGTGGGTAAATAAGTGCCAATTGTAGCGACAGGTACAAATAAACCCTGTCTAGCATTTGCTGCGCCACAGACAATTTGCAATGGTTCAGGTGCGCCAATATCAACTTTACATACCTGTAATTTGTCGGCATTAGGATGGCGATCGGCGGTGAGGATATGACCAACCACGACTCCCTCAGCCCATGTTCTGCGGTCTTCAATCGACTCGACTTCAAAGCCTGCCATCGTTAGTTTTTCTTCAAGCTCTTGAGGCGAGAGATCGCAGTCTACGAGTTCACGAAGCCAATTCAAAGAGATACGCATTGGGAATTTATAGAGAAAAAGGTGTAAATAAATATTCAGATTGTATTAGTTTACCAAAATCCGTCTACGAAAATTTATAGATCGCCCTAACATGAGCGATTTTGCGATCGCCAATAATATAAAACCAAAATCGGTGGGGCGGCAATGCTGTCCCACCGATTCTGGTTTTATATTTGTATCGTTAGATCGGCAAAGTCTCTCCAGCTAAAAGACGTTTTGAGGCACTCAATAACTCTTCTTCGAGATAGGGCTTAGTGAAATATCCCTTAGCACCCAGTTGAATTGCTGACTGACGATGGCGATCGGCTCCACGCGAAGTTAACATCGCCACAGGAATCTGATTGAGACGCGAATCTTTTTGCAATCTGGATAGCAAGTCTAATCCATCCATGCGTGGCATCTCAATATCACAGAAGATCATATCGCAAGGCAACCCAGCGCGAAGTTTTTCCCATGCATCCTGTCCATCTTTAGCCTGTTCCACACGATAACCAACCTTCGCAAAGGTCAGTGATAGCAGTTCACGAACCGTAATCGAGTCATCGACAATCAGTACCGTCGGATCAGCAGCAACATCTTCTTCGATAGTTGGCTGGATCGTCATACCAGAGGTGGTAGGACGTAAGCGACCACTCGCAATGTCAAAGAGTTCCAAGACGTTGGCGATCGCCATAACCCGTCCATCCCCCAGCACAGTCGCTCCCGCAATTCCCGCAGGTTGAGGGATTGGTCCCTCTAATTGCTTGATGACGATTTCATACTCACCAAGGAATTGATCGACTTGCAGAGCCAGATAGCTGGTATCGTTGCGAAGAATAATGATGCAGAGTTCATCGTTTTCCTGCTTACCATAGATGTTGCTACGACTAAGATGGCGACTATAGGAGAGCAGATTTGATAGATGTTGAAAGGGTAAAATCGTATCGCGCCAAGGTAAACAAGGTTGTCCTTTTTCATTGAGAACAATCTGACCTTGCGGTACTTCCACCATATCCTCGAAACCATCAACAGGGAAAGCAACACGAGCGCGATCGCTAATACAGAACATCGCCTTAGAAATACTCAGGGTAAGTGGTAGACGAATCGTAAAAGTTGTTCCTTTACCAATTACCGATTCGACAATAATCACACCGCGTATGTCATCTAGACAGGTCTTCACCACATCCAAACCAACACCGCGTCCTTTAAACTCATCAGCCTTTGCTGCCGTACTAAATCCTGGTTCAAATAACAAAGCATAAACTTCTGTATCATTCAGGAGATTAACTTCCTCTTGAGTGCGAAGTTGCTTGGAAACAGCACTTTGTTTAACTTTATCGGTACTAATCCCTGCACCATCGTCACTAATCGAAATAACGGTTTGGTTGCCTTGGTGAAAGGCTCGCACCGTTAACTTACCCGAACCAGATTTCCCCGCTTTTTGGCGAGTTGTGGGATCTTCCAGTCCATGATCGATCGCGTTGTTAACTAGATGGGTAAGCGGATCGGTAAGCTGTTCCAGAATTGCCTTGTCAATCAAAGTTTCTCGCCCATAGATTTCTAGCTCCGCTTGTTTGCCACTCTTGAGAGCGCGATCACGAATCCCTCTCGGCAAGCGATCGCCAATCTGAGCAAAGGGAACCATGCGCGATTGCTTCAAATCATCTTGAACTTGGGTCGTAATCGTTCCCAACTGGCGAGTTACCTGATCTGTCTCAGTAACCACAAACTCAATATCGGAAGCCGATTCGCGAACTCGGACAATTAGCTCAATAATCTCTTGCGATAGAACGTGGAAAGTATTATAACGATCAAACTCAATGCCTTCAAAGTCACTGCTAGCCGAACTATTCGAGTTGGAGCCATCATTATAGGATGCATCAAAATTACTATAAGAACGCCCGCGTCCTGCGCTTAGAGATGCTTCTAGTAATGAGCGATCATATTGATCGCGCATTCTTTGAGATACATCACTGAGCAACTGTACCTGATGCAAAAGATTGGTAATAAACTGCTGCAATCTTTCTTGATCTTCTTCCAAGAGATTCCGATTGACGACTAGTTCCCCAACGAGATTATTCAAACTATCAAGGTACTTAACATCAACACGCATGGTTGAATCAGTCAGTCTTGGCTTTCTTGTGGTGATCTGAGGACGGGTAGGAGCCTTAGTTTTAATCGGACCAACATCTTTAGAGAAGGAATCGCGCAACAAACCTTCTAAGTCATCAAAGTCATCAACAGGCTTTGCGGCAAGCTTGTTAACGGCAGGGCTGTTGATAGGAGGTTTACTTATAAAAGAATTAGATGATGTTGTGGTAGCGGCTACGGTTGCGATATCAAAGCTAGTGGAATCACCCAATAATGCTTCCAATTCGTCAAAATCCATGTCATCAGAATCAATGAGTTGCTGACTATCTATTAGTTTTTTCTCGGATTGGTTCTTAACAGCCTTTTCGCCGTGAACAGCAGTTAAGTGATTTGGTGAGTGATTGGGCGACCGATTTTGGGTAGAGTTAGAACTGCCAATCATTGCTTCTAAATCATCAAAGTCAAAATTGTCATCAATGCCATTCAATTCTTCTGGTGAATCCTCGATTGGGGATTGTGATTCAGAGAAAAATCCTTGCATATCATCTTGAATAGCCAAATCGTCAAGGGTATCCAGTAGTTTATCCTGCGAATCAAGAGAATTATTTTGCAATTGATCGTCTAAGGGGTGCAAACTTGTAGATTCTGAACCATCTTGATCGGAATTAATAAATTCCCCAAATCCATCAAATTCACTAAAGTCGATAGATTCATTTATATCACTATCTGTTTCTACAATTGGATTTGACTCTAAAGCAATATCATCATTGATTAAGTCTTGTGATATTTGCAGTATGCTAATTTCGGAATCATCTTCACCTTGAAAAAAATCTACCAAACTATCGATTGTGTTGCTCGCTGTAATGCTTTCCGTAATGGGTTCGCCATCAAAATCTGAATATTCTTGAATGAATGTTAACTGCTCATCAATCGTCAAAGAATTATCTTCTAGTTGAATTGCCTCTAAATCTGCCAGTGAATTTTCTGCCACTAGATTTGTAGATAGCGCTGCATCCATTGAGCTATCCATTGACGATAAATCATTGAGCATATTTGCAAAACCCACATCCGCCAAATCCATATCTGCCATATTCATGGCTGGCTGAGGGGCTGGCAGATCATCAATTTCCAACAGACTATCAATACTACTGTCATCATCTTGAGTCAGCGATCGCTGGTCATCAAATTCAAAATCATTTATAGAGTCATTTATAGAATCGTTTATAGATGCTGTAATAGGTGTTGAATCTAAGTCCATATTTTCCAACATGGTTAGATCATCTTCGATACTTAGAACAGCTTCTGTGTCATCACTAGAATCATCATCAATAGAACTATTGTCAGTAAATAAGCTGTTTAAAGATTCTTCATCGCTAGATTCGCTAGCAAAGAATTCACCCAAATCATCAATATTATCCATTCGATTAGTAAAACTATCGAACTCATTTTGAGCATCATCAGGATCTATTACAGATATCTCAGAACCATCAAAGAAATTATTTAGGCTATCAATATCGTTCACTTCCTCGGCAAACATATTTAAGTTATCGACAACTTCATCAGATTCACTAAAATCAACATCTGGCTCGGATGAGACCGAAAAGAAATCGTCTAGACTATCAATATTGTTGACTTTACCAGAAAAAATATCTAATTCGCTTTCAGCCTCACTTTCATTAATAGCAATAGATTGAATTGTGGTCAGTTCAGACTCATCATCATTGTCACCGTCATCTGCAATGAAGTTTGCCATTTCAGCGTGAAGAACTGTTGAATCATCAACAGCATTAGTCCGATCTTGAAATCCGCTACTATCTATATTCTCTTCAACATTCTCTTCAACAGATATATTTATTTCATTTTTAATCGGAATAGCCACTCCAACTTCTTCCAGATTATCGTTGTTATCCATCGGCGAAGAAAGCGGTTCTTGCTCAGGTTCATCGCTATCAAATCCAAGTTCGTCAAATATACTAAAGTCTGAATTTTCTTCTGAATCTAAAAGAACTGCATCTAGCCCCGCATTGATCGCAAAAGGATCTTCCAATAATCCTAGTCCTTCTTCTGAAAAAGTTAGCGCAAATGGTTCGTTAGAAGCAACTTCTTCACTAAATAGGTCTTCACCAAATTGATCATCACCAAATTGGCTATCAGTGGATATAGAATCAGCGATCGCATTTTCTTGCTTCGTAAGTTCAGCAAAATAATCTTCGCTAGAGAGTATACTGATATCTTCTTGGATATCTTCTCGAATCTCAGCTAAACCTTCACTTGAGGTTGCAACATCAGCATCACCAAAGTCAATATCATCAAAGTTGGGTTCATCAATTTCACCAAAATCAATGGCATCTAGTTCGTTAGCTTGACTGAACTGAAAAGATTGATCAGAATTATCACTACTAGCAATCATTTCATCGAAACTTGATGAAATGTTCTCAATATCAAAACTCGAATCAAAATCGGAAATATTCGTAGACTCGATTCCAGATTCCACTTCAGGGTTAACATCAACACTAAGATCGGATTCCTGCGCCCAACTAGCTTCAATATCTTCTGGGAATAAAGAATCCTCGTCGCTCTTATTCGCATTTGCATTATTAGCATTTGCGATCGCCGAAGCATCCATCGAAAAACTATCAGGTGCAAAATCAGTGGAAAACTCACCAAAAAGTTGATCAATGCTAGATTCTTCGTTACTGGGATTGCTAATATTAGCGCTTTCGCGATCGGGGGAACTATCACTAAGTAAATCCGCAAAATCATCGTTACTATCTATAGACTGCACTTCATCGCCATGCGCCGACATTTGAGCTTCATTTGACTCAATATCTTCCCAAGCAGCATTAAAGTCAATGTCTTCATTCTCAAATAGAATCGCTAAGGATTTCAACTCTGAAGCACCAACTTTCGGTCCATCAATTTGTTGCTTTTCATTAACTTCATATTCACTTTCCATCCAATCCATTTGATCAACAGGAACGGTCGATAAATCAAATTCTTCATCTTCATCCTGACCAGCAAATAAATCTAAACCTTGGTCTGGATCTGCTTTTGAGATTGATGGAGCGATCGCTCTCTCGGATATCGCCACCACATCAGGATCTGAAATTTCAGATCTACCTGCGATCGCTATAGGCTCATCAGACATAGCTGTGAAAATTGTGCTAATTTCGTCATCTTCATTGTCGGCAAAACTATCTGTAAGACTTTCAGTAAAACGATAGGGCAGTAAATCTTGAATTCTTGCCGATACTGTAATTTGAGACTCTCGCTCTGCTAGCACTAGATCTTGAGCTTCCTTTAGCTCCCTAATCAAAATTGGGGCAAGCGTCCGATAGGAATTGCTAGGCTGGGCGATCGCATTTTTAATTTGGGTAACAAACCTCGTCCAATGGGGCAAACCAAAGTTATTGCCTATTTCTTGGAAGTAAGTACAAATATTCTGCAACTCGGCTCGACTCTTAGCCGAGTCATCACCACGGAATAATTGCAACATATCCCGCATTCTTGTCGTGACTTCTTGTTGAAATACCAACTCCAACGCAGAAATTGATGGCTCTGGTTGCTCAGCGATCGCATCGATTGGACTCACCGAGTCTGGAACATCCATGTCTGGAGCATTTATGTCTTGAGCATCCATGTCTGGAGCATCCATGTCTGGCTGTAGACTGGTGACTGACTGACTACCGTGATTGGTAGATAAATTTGGATCAATATCAGCAACCAAATGGTTTAAATAAGACTCTAATTCTGTAAAAATCGGCTTGACCCGATTACTTGTTTCAGTTGTTAGCTCATCCGAAATTTTAAAAGTACCTTGTAACTCATCTAACAACTCTGACAATGGATCAAATCCAGCCAAGAGGAGACTTTTTAATCGCTCATCAACATTGATGTTGGGATTTTCTTTGAGGATTTTAAAAAAGTCCTCTAATCGATGTGAAACATGTTGAATACTGACCAAACCTAACATGGCGGAGCCACCCTTTATCGAATGGGCTGCTCGAAAAAGCTCATTAACTGATTCCGTATCATGCAGAACATCTTGCAAGTTTAGTACGCCTTGCTCAATTATCTGAAGGTGTTCGCGGGCTTCCTCAATGAAGTAGCCCATGATTCGTTGTTGTTGTTGTTCTGAGTTCATGACTGAATCCTCTCAAAGATTTAGGTGTAAGTAACAAGCTAGAGATAAATAATCAAGAACGACCTCCCGTTGCCTTATCACCCGCATCGACACGGAAACGTTCCACAGAATCCTGTAAACTACGCGCAACGCCCACCAAGTTTTGTAGTGACGCTGACACCCGTTGCGATTCTTGCGACGTTTCTTGTGCCGATAATTCGACCGATTGCATAACCTGTGACACAGTGCGCGAAGTCTCTGTTTGTTTAACCGTATCTTCAGTAATCGATAGCACCAAGGTTTCAATGCGATGGGAAACTTGGATAATGTCGGTCAAGGATTGACGGGCTTGTTCAGCACGTTTTGTACCATCAATAACCTGTTGTGTACCCACTTCCATCGCCTGCTGCACGTTACTCGTTTCACTTTGAATTTGCAATACGATTTGTTCAATTTCCTTCGACGCTTTCGCCGCGCGATCGGCTAGCTGTCGTACTTCGTCGGCAACGATCGCAAAACCACGTCCTGCATCACCCGCTCTGGCGGCTTCAATACTGGCATTGAGCGCCAATAAGTTAGTACGCGAAGCAATCTGAGAAATCAGACCCACGATCTTAGAAATTTCTTGCGAAGACTCGCCCAGTCGTTTTACTTTACGAGTGGTTTCGGCAACCGTTTCCCGAATGTCTAAAATACCAGCTACAGTACGTTCCACCGCGTCACCGCCCTTGATCGCGGTCTCGGACGCAAGCTTGGCAACCTGCTCCGCCTCACGCGCACTTTCAGCTACCCGTTGAATCGATTCAGTCATCATCTGTACAGAATTCAAGGTGACGCTTAACTCTTCGGCTTGGCGTAATGCGTCCGATGACAAACTGCGGGCAAAAGCCTCATTTTCGCGAGAGCTTTCGTTTACCTGACGCGCTGCAATTTTTACTTGGTTAACAATCTCGCGCAGATTTTGAATCGTGAGGTTAAAGGAGTCGGCAACCGCACCGAGGACATCGGCTGTCACCTCAGCTTGCACAGTTAAGTCACCACGCGCCGCGCCTTCAACGTCATCAAGTAAGCGAATAACCTGACGCTGTAAATCTTCTTTAGCCTGTTCAAGATCGGCGGCTTTTTTCTGGGATTCCGCCGCGTTGGTTGCTAAAGATTGCAGCATCTGATTAAAGCTAGTGGCGAGCTTACCAAATTCATCTTCACTATAAACTACCGCCCTTGGAGTCATGTCCCCATTGATCACCGCCTCAAATTGAGCTTGAAGATTTTCGGTGGATTGATCAATCAGGTTCGTCGATCGCTTTCCTAATCCCCATGCGATCGCGCCACTAGCCAAAGCCGAAGCCCCAGCCATCATCCAGCCCGTATTCCGTAAATTTTCGCGTTGATCTTTATTTGTGATTGATCCTGTCGCCATATTTGTGACCACTCCCGCCGCCACCATCGCCAAAACTCCCGCCGCGATCGCGGTAATCAAACTCTTGGTTTTCAGAGGCATATTATCAAAAGGAGAAAATAAGCCGCCTTGTTCTGAGGCTTCAGCAACCACCTCAACGCCGCCGCGCTTTCCGCTTGTGGTTGAGCCGATCGAGCCTAGTCCGAATAACTCAGCCTCATTGCCAGTTTGACTAAAGTCGGCTTGACTAAATCTTGTAGTCGGGTTGTCGTTACCACCAATTGAGGCTGTATTATTCGGACGCAATGAAGTCGAAAAATCTTGACCGCCAAAATCTGACAGCGAGTTATCAGCAACCATTTGGGTTGTGTCAGGATCTCGGAATGAGGTCGAAAAAGATGAGCTATTCATGTCATCAAACTCATCAAACTCATCCATAAAGACAACATCACTGTTACTAGAGCTATCGGAGATAGAGTTCGGGTAGTTTGAGTCATAACTTGGGGCTGGGCTTTGCATCTCAGCACTATAGTTGTACTGACTAGTCCCATTCATCGAAGCGCCAGAACTAAAATCTTCAAAATCAAACTCTTCGCCCACCATACTCACTTGTCCACTATTTTGACCAGTGGATGATCCTGAAGCCCAATCTCCTTGGTCTTGTGCATAGGATGATGCTGATGAATTGTTAAAATTATTGCCACTGCCCATATCTTCGTCTAGATCCAGCCGTTCTTTGGCGGCCGCAATACCGCTATGAGCATATTCAATAATTGAACTTTCATCAGTCAATCTTAGAACATTTTCGTATTCATTGATTGAATCTTGATAGCGCTCTAGGGCAAGATTAGTATGAGCATGGAGTAATCGATACATAGGGTCATTTGGACTACTATTAACCAGATCTTTGGTTAATTTGGCGGCTTGCTGATAGTCTCCTTGCATATACGCTGAGGAGGCTCGTTCATATTCTTTTTGGTGTTGTGTGCCTGATGTCATGTCCTTTCTCCTAAAATCCCTAGAATCTTTACTGTTTGCTTAAAATCGCCCTGAACCCATCTAAAAATCGTTAAGAAGCCCACCGAGCCGATCGCAAGATATTAACTTGATCCAACAGCCTCAATGGTTCAGCACCCTCCATTTTCCATTCACCTTTGATAAATGGAGCCATGCCGTCATTGCTATTCCTAGACACAGATAGTTGTGTCGAATCAAGCCAAGCCATGACACTAATTTGTTCCACCGCCAGTCCTAGCATCATGCCCTGATCTTCGATCGCAATGATAGAAATTTCAGAACGATCCGTATTAACAGGAGGAATTTCTCCCAAGAACTGACCAAGATCGCCAACCCAAACTACCCTACCTCTTATATTAACAGTGCCTAACAATAGCGGCGAAACATTCGGCATGGGGTTAATCCGATCAGGGGCATATTCTAATACTTGACTGACCCCAATTGCAGGCAAAGCAAATTCAATTCCCGAAGCCACAAAAAACCTTAGGTGTAGCTCACCTTCTGGCGCTTCGAGTCCTTGCTCAAAGTCAGTAGCCTGATCCTGTCCGAGGCCAGGGAAGAAGTCTTGATTTCCTACCATAATTTTGGAAGCTCTGCTTTGTAAAATTGCAACTTGGTTTCTGTTCTTACTTATACTTTATTACTAAAAACCTAAGCTTTTCGTAGTAACTGTCTCACAGTGCCAACTAGTTCTTGAGGCTGAAAGGGCTTGGCGATATAAGCATCCGCCCCTTGCTTCATTCCCCAGTAGCGATCAAATTCTTCACCTTTCGATGAACACATCACTACGGGAACACGTTCAGTTTTGGGATCGGTCTTGATGCGGCGGCATAGCTCATAGCCATTCATGCGGGGCATGACAATGTCCATGACGACAATATCTGGGCAGTTACCGAGAATTTGCTCTAGGGCTTCTACACCATCACCTGCTGTCTGAACATTTAAACCGCTACCTTTGAGTAAGTCCTCAATCATTTCTCGCTGTGTGACACTGTCTTCTACCACCAGAACTGTACTCATACCTGAATGCCCCGATAGGATTCTTCGATTAGCTTACTTAATCGCTCAACATCACAAACTATAGCGAAGATATGCAAAATAAGTTAACGCTTAGTAAAAAATAAGCTAATAAAAACAAGCTAAAGCTTAGTTGCTAATTAAACTTAGTGGCTAATTAAACTGTTCATATTTTAATCTTCTTTAAGAAAGAGGGTTGAAGCAAAGCCAAAAGTCAAGACACAAAATAGCACATATAGTGCTTTCGCCCACAAATAAACCGCAAAAGAGTTGTGATGGGCAAAGCCCACCACAACTCTTTTGCGATAATTTAGATCACGCGATCAAGGGTGCGATACTGCACCGCCTCTGCTACATGGACTACTTGGATATCTTCGAGACTAGCCAAATCGGCGATCGTGCGGGACACTTTGAGGATGCGATCGGTCGCTCGCGCCGATAGTCCCAAACGCTTAATTGCCGCTTCTAATAAATCTCGCGATGGATCATCGAGTTTGCACCATTGACGCAAATGCCTTGATTGCATCTGAGCATTACAATTGACTTTGACTTCGGCTTGAAAGCGATTTTGTTGGATTTTGCGCGATCGCTGCACTCTTTCCTTAACAGCATTAGAGTTTTCACCCTCTGCTGATCGGGTCATCTCTTCTGGCTTTAATCTGGAAACTGTCACTTGTAAATCAATCCGATCCATTAACGGTCCTGAAAGTTTTGCCCAATATTGTTCGCGCTGGCGTGGGGTACAGGTACAGGGCTGCACAGAATCGCCGTAATAGCCACATTGACAAGGGTTTGTACTGGCGATAAGTGTAAATTGGGCTGGGAAGGTTACGGACTGACGGGTTCGGGAAATACAGACAAATCCATCTTCTAATGGTTGCCGTAAAAATTCTAGTACATCTCGTTTAAATTCTGTTAATTCATCCAGAAATAAAATACCGTTCGTGGCAAGAGTGATCTCGCCAGGGCGGGGAAAACTGCCGCCGCCGACTAATGAGGGACCAGAGGCGGAATGGTGGGGACTGCGAAAGGGGCGATCGCTAATTAATCCTTTGCCTTTGAGTAAACCTGCTACTGAGTGAATGCGAGTCACTTCGAGGGCTTCATCGAAGTTCATATTCGGCAAGATACTGGGTAAGCGTCTCGCTAAAAGGGTTTTACCCGACCCAGGAGGACCGACAAAAATCAGATTATGTCCACCTGCGGCGGCAATTTCTAGGGCGCGGCGGGCTTGATGTTGTCCTTTAACATCCTTGAGATCGAGTTTGAACTCACTCTCATTCCATTTAATTTCAGGATTAACGACTTCTGGCGCATATTTGTCGGGATTTGCCAGAAAATCGCCAACCTCTGTGATGCTTTGCAACCCATAGACAGCCAAGCCTTTAACAAGAGCCGCTTCTTGAGCATTTTCTTTGGGGACAATGATCCCGACTATGCCTAGTTTTTGCGCGGCGGCGGCGATCGGTAATACACCCGAAACAGGGCGCAGAGAACCATCGAGGGAAACTTCACCGAGAAATAAATGATCGCCGAGTAATTGGGGATCAACCTGTTCTGAGGCGGCGAGAATGCCAATACTAATCGGTAAGTCAAAAATTGGTCCTTCTTTACGCAGATCAGCAGGCGTGAGGTTAATCACGATCTTTCGCATCGGAAAGGCATAACCCGCATTTTTGATCGCCGCTTTCACTCGTTCGCGGCTTTCCTGAACGGCGGTATCGGGTAAGCCAACGAGGGTAATTCCAGGCAATCCTCCTGACACGTCAACTTCTACCCCCACTTGGATAGCATCAATACCTAAAATTGCTGCGCTCCAAACTCTTGCTAGCACTTTTTAAAACTACGCTCTACAAAATATTATTTTCCAAGAATATCACATCTAGTTTTTCGCTTCGCAACATAATAATCGAAAGGATAAGCGGCGCGAAGCGCCGCCTATCCTTTTAAAACTTAGCGATCGCTGTGGTACGTTTTCAATAGCGTATAAGCGCAAAATCCTTTGGAGTATGTAAAACATGAAAATGAATCGACTGCACGAACTTAAGCAAAAACTTACTAATGAATCGGATTTATCTAAAATTTGGCTGTTCTATATGGATCATTTTGCGGACAAGCCAGAATTTCTTGATGTGGGCGATCGTGCGGAGAATAAATACTTAGATACTGTTATCCTCAGAACTTGTCAGCAAATGTTTGGCAAGGAAATAAAGATTACGGACTCTTTGCTAATTCACATTGAAAAATATCGGTTGTTTCATGGCGCTTTCCAAGTTAAAAAACGGACTGGGGGCGTGATTTTTTTCGAGGATATAAAAGTGGGGTTGCTTGCGGTATCGGCGGATTATCCCCCAACAGATATGGTTAAGTATTCACGCTTTTCTGAGATGCGCCCCATGTCAGCACCTCAAGACTACAATCTTAATTAACTACATAAAAAAGCTGATTCGCACGCTTCGCGTGCGAATCAGCTTTTTTTTACAAACTAGGCGATCGCCTCTGATGATGCGTAAATTCTCTCATAGATTTTTTCGTGAATTTGTTGATGTAACAACAAAGTGAGATCGTCAATTGGTTGCCATGACGATTCAAAGGGATGCGCGACTAGGCTGCAAGCATTCCATGTGGATTTAACGTGGACATCTAATTTTTCACAAACACCGCCCCTGCGTCCTTCAGGGGTGTAGTGCCTGCACAATCTACAGGTTTCGACCGATTTATCTAAAGAGTCCATAGATTTTATTTGGCTTAGCCAAGATTTTTTAAAACTGTTTTATTAATTAGCTCAATTATGTCAGGTGTATTTTTGTAGTAAATCAGCCTTAAGTCTTGATTGGAATAAGGTTTTAGCGATCCCAAAGAAAACATTAACTTAACAAACTCTTAATTGATTGCTGTAATGCTTTCATGACAATCTTTTTGAGATTTTTTGAGTTCCAAGTTGATTATTTTAATAGTTAAAAAAATATAAAGATATTGATTATTGGCGACTAGATCAAGTAATTATACCTACGCAAAAAAAAAGCGACGCATTGCGCCGCTTTTTTAGATTATTTCACCGCTATTTGTACTGGTTCTGGTTCAATACACTTAGCTGTGCCGACAGTTTGGCAGAGATGATCGGGCATAGCCGATCCTGAAGGATCGAGCTTGGCGGCTAGGTGGGGATATTTGATCCGTCCATGATTGCGTTCTTTCCAGACTTGGATAAACACTGGCGCAATCCGATCTAGATCTTCCCAAGTCAATGAGCAATCCTTTAATTGACCATCATCCCATCGCGCTTGAAAAATTCGCATCAGCAGACTTTTGCCTTCTTCGATGGTGGTGTCTGTGCCAAGCGATCGCAGAGCCGCTTCACAGGCATCAGCTAACATGACCACGCCTGTTTCCCGCGACTGCGGAATCGGACCAATATAGCGAAAATCGGCATCGACAACGTGTTGCGATCGCTTTTGAGCTTGACAATAAAAATAGGAAATAGAGATTGTTCCCTGATGCTCTGGGATAAATGCTTGCAGCATCTCAGGTAAGTGATACTTTTGGGCTAATTTGATCCCGCCTGAAACGTGTTCTTTGATAATTTGGGCGCTGCGCCAAGGATCGTTGAGAATATCGTGGGGATTGGGCTGTCCTGTTTGATTTTCAATAAAATATTCAGGGCGTAAGGTTTTGCCAATGTCGTGATAGAGCGTTCCTGTTCTGACTAGGGTGGTGTCGGCTCCGATTTCACGCGCAGCAGCTTCGGCGAGATTGGCGACAAATAAAGTATGTTGAAAAGTGCCAGGGGTTTCCGTAACTAAGCGCCGTAACAGTGGACGATCAAGGTTGGCAAGTTCGGCTAAACGGAAAGGGGTCAAGGCGTAGGAAATATGCTCTAGGTAAGGGATTGCGCCCAGCGCCACGATCGCCGAAATTAGCCCTCCCGATGCATATTGCAAAGCCGTAATCAGAATTAATACAGGCGGGGTTGTGCCACCAATGATCGCGATCGCCATATACAAAGCTGCTTGGACGAGCGCCACCAATAAACCTGTCGCCGCAAGGTGCGATCGCGTCAATGGACGATTAGTAATCGCAGCCGCCACAATTGCGCCAATTAACACGGGGCTGAGGGCTAACAAATCGGCACTAATGGCGATCGCTAACAAGCTCGATGTCAGGCAGGTAATCAGAACTGCTAGGCGAGAACTGTAAAAACTACCGATGATTAACCCCATACTTGCCAATGGTACAAATACGAGCATATTCGGAACCATTAACACTGAGGCAAGGGTACTGCCCGTACAGATAATCCCCAGTGACAATAAATCTTTGTTGTGCAGTTTAACCTTGAGTAGATATTGCCATCGACGATTGGCATAACCAAAAATACCAAAGGCGATCGCGGTCGCACCCACCATCAAAAGCAACCCCTTAAAATTAAATTGCCTCTGGGTCATTTTTAGTTCATCCAAAATGACAAACTGGCGTTCAGTAATTTTTTCGCCCCCTTTAACAATTAAGTCCCCCGCTTTGATTGAAATCGTCTGCTTCTGTACCGATTCCGATGCTTTGATCGCTCTTTCGGTCGTACCCAGATAATCAATGGTCAAATTTGGCTGGACTGTGGCGATCAGTAACGCGATCGCCATCGCTCGGTGTTCTTCGTTAATTGGTAAGTTCTTGAGATTGGTGATCCGTTTCTGCAACATATTTTCTGGCAGTCCGACCACGATTCCTGATCCTTGAAGATTGCTTAAGGCTTGACGAATGAGGTTTTTATTCGTTTCCCACTCCTCATTGGTCATTTCTAAGAGGCGATCGCGAAACATCTCTGGACCAGTGGCGGCTTTTACCTGAGTCTGGGCATAGGCGCTGCGAACCTCAGTAATTTTATTGAGCAATTTTTGATAGTTATCAGCTCTGGTGTTGTTTTTATACGAGACTAGCTCTGCTAGTGCAAAGGATGAAATTTCTTGCTCCTTATTCAAATCCTTGTTACTAAAACTGGCTAGGCTATTGGCTTTTTCTTGTAACTGCTGCCACTCTAGGTCAGAAATTCGCCTTAAATGGCGCTGCGTCTCATCACTGAGGATTTTGCGATCGACATAAGGCAAATTCCCTGAAGATATGCGTAATTGATCGCCTACGCGCAAGAGTTCTTCTAGGTGTATGCCTGATTTCGTGTCATTTTCAGGACTAGTACGATAAACGGGGACTACTTGCTGTTTTGCCAACTCTTGGGCTTGTCTAGTCGCTTCAATGTCGGTAACTTCTAGAGTCTTAGGCGATCGCAGGTCTTGATCAATGAACGTGCCAGTTGTCAGACGTGGCTCAGCATAAAAGCGAACACTCAGAGTTGAAATCAGGCAGATAAAGGTAATTCCGATAATCGCGCTCCCAGACCACTTTCGAGAGGGGCGATAGGTGGTTTCGGGGAGCGATGACGCATGGGTGGGAGCAATTCCCATAGTTTAATTACTCTATTTTTAATTAATCTCGTTAAAAGGGCTTGCAATTCCTATCAAACCCAGATAAGAGTTTAAAAGTGCCTCGAAGCGGCACTTTTAAACTCTTATCTGGGATACAGCCATATTCCAGTTGGCGATGCAAGCGATCGCTACAAACATATAAATCTAGATTTACCAGATTTTTATCAAAAAAACTAAAAATCTGCTTTTTGTTTTTTTGATGAGAGCGCATTGCGCTAAAACTAAACCAAGAGATAAAGTTTAAAAGTGCCGTCTAGCGGCACTTTTAAACTTTAATAGGCTGTGAATAGAAAAAATAATAGGAAGAGCAAGACATAAGCCGGGTTCTGTTTCAGGCGTTTTATCAACAACCTTAGCGGTTATCTATCTGGGATATTTGTTACCAAATACCTCATGCGGCACACACCTAATAGCGATCGCCCAGTTTTCATCTACAAGTCTTCACCCGAAGATTTAACTAAACGACCACATTCAGTAACGGATACAAGATCCCACAAAGATCTCAGCACTTGCACCCTCTCGCCTTGCTTCCAACTGGGGTTTACCGAGCCAGAGCCTCACGACTCTGCTGGTGCGCTCTTAACACACCTTTGCACCCTTACCTTTGGTAGGGATAGCGCGAAGCGCTATCTCTACTTTTAGGCGGTATTTTTCTGTGGCACTATCCTCACGATCGCTCGCACTGGGCGTTACCCAGCAGCCTGATCTTCATGGAAGCCCGGACTTTCCTCAAAACATGGATCAAAATAAATTTTGATCTAAGTTTCGCAACCGCACGCTTACTCTTCTTACTTACTATTATGATGCTTAGGAATGAAAATTAAAACCGAAGATTGTTGGGGCGGGCAAAGCCCGCCCCAACAATCAGGTAAAGAAACCACTAAAGTAGACATTGCTCGCAATGTCTGATAAACCATTAGCTAAGATTTGTATATGGGTTTTAAATGCTATGCGTCAGCTTAATTTTGTTGTCATCTTTATCGTTGCTCTCGCCTTAGTTTTATTTTCGCTACAAAATACGACCAGTGCGTCTATTCAAATTGTCCCTGATCTCAAAGTCTCCGCCCCGATCGCGGTTGAACTAATTTTAGCAATGGGGTTAGGTGCGGTTTTGGCTTGGCTCTTTAGTGTCTGGTCGAGTTTACAAAAGTCAATTGTCACGCGAAATAAGAATGTGCAGATCCAAAACTTACAAGAAACTGTCCAGAATTTGAGCGTTGAGATTGAGGAGCGCAAGCGCTTAGTTTCCGCTTCGGCGATCGATGTTGAGATTGATGAGGACAAATCTAAAAATTAAAATGGCGCTTTGCGTTAAAAACATAAAATTAAAAAGAGGCGCTTTGCGCCCCTTTTTAATTATTCTTTGGATCGCTTATTTCTTCACTACGGGATCTTCTTCTTCGGGCAAGTATACAAACCGATTAAGACCATTGGCTAAATCTATGGCTGCTTGGCGATCGCGCATGGTTTCGAGCATATATTTCTGACCAGAACGCATAGTTATTCTGGGATCGAAAAATAGATCCTGATAGCTATTAGTTGAATATACAACGTCAATCTTGGCGATATCTGTAAATTGATATTGATTTATTTTGGAGCCAAAAATTGATTTCTGTGTATGTTGAAATTTACTCTCAAGCTTTTCTAATAATATTTCGTCATGTTTAAATGGCTCCGATAAAGCACTCCATAAAAGTGCAAGTCCAAAGAAAACAGATAATGCTAAAAATCCTAAACTAAGGTAACTGATAGAATTACCATTATTAAAACTATTATCTGCTGTATAGTTAAACGATTTTTGTTTTGACTTTATAAAAGTATTTATAGGATCTACAATCTCGCTAACAGACAATACGCTACTATTCGTATTAAGTGGTTCTTTTTCTCCTAACCTAGTAACAAACGAAAAATTGACGGTAGTCCGATTGGTTGGATTGAGTTTTGCGCCTATGACAAACTGATAATCTAGGTTCTGTGACTGCCCCAATCCTAAAATATTTGTTTGGACAACTTGACAGTTAACTTGTGTCGGGTTGATGCGATCGCAACTAATTTTTGAGACTCTAGGTTCAGAGATTAGTGATTCAATATTAAATTTATAAAAAGGCGCAACAATAAAACTATTAACAAAAAACAAGCCCACACCAGCCATCAATAGACTTTTAACTAAAGACTTTTTAGGTGAAGCAATTAGAATCTCTGTACTTGTTTGATTGATAATTTTCATAATTGATTTTCATAATTAATCACGATCTTCTTCAATGCGACTTGCCCCTTTTTCGTAGAGCTTACAAATACCGCGCCGACTGGCTCTAACGAAATCACAAAATAATTTTATATCAGGATTATCGGCAAAATCAGGTGATGATTCTAGAAACTCGATCGCTTGAGTACGATTGCGATCGGACTTATACAGCACTTCATAGGCGGCGAGAATCGTGCGGCGGCGCTCATGTCCAAACCCATTACGACGCAAACCAAGGCGATTTAATCCAAATACCATATTTGTGTCCACCGCCATGCAATAGGGCGGTACATCCATGCCAAGGCGAGTTTGACCGCGAATCATCGAATATGCACCGATGCGCGTAAACTGATGCACGACCGAATCACCGCCCATAAAGGCATTATTCTGAACTTCCACATACCCCGCCAGCAATACGTTATTTACCAAAATCACCCGATCTCTGATCGTGCAGTTATGGGCAATATGTGCGCCCGTAAAAAATAAATTATCGTTACCGATTTTTGTCGCTGAGCCTTCTTTCGTGCCGCGATTGACAGTCACATATTCGCGCAACACATTGCGATCACCGATTTCCACAAAACTAATTGCGCCCTTATAAGAAGTATCCTGCGGCTCTGAACCCACGATCGCCCCATAGCCAATCTGGTTATCATGCCCAATTTTGGTATGCCCCGTGATGATCGCCCGCGCCCTAATCTCGCAGCGTTCGCCGATCTCCACAAATTCATCCACAATCGCATCAGCGCCAATGGTCGTACCTTCGCCAATCTTTGCGTCAGGATGCACGATGGCGCGGGGATGAATTGTCATATTTGGGTTGGTATTGATAGATGACATGAAAATAATGAGATATACATTGAGTGAATTCAAACCCAAATAAAAGTCTAAAAGTGCCGCAAAGCGGCACTTTTAGACTTTTATTTGGATTAAAAACAAGCAACAGTCTACCCTAATTGGCTGTCAAGATCCCGAATTTATAAAGTCGTTGCACAATTTCGGCGAGTATTTCCGTCGAACTCGTATTTGACTTTTGCAAAATTTTCTGCACCGATCCACTCAAACGAATATAGTCATCATTGTTCAAATCCTTAGCTGTGATAATGACAATCGGCGTTGTCGTCATATCTAAATTCTGCTGCAAACGGAGTAAATGAATAAACTCAAAGCCATCCACATTTGGCATCATTAAATCGAGCAGAATTAGTTGCGGAACTTGATGCAGCATACTTTCCAAAGCTTCATGTCCGTCTTGAGCTTCAGCAACAATACAATTCTCTCTTTCTAACATCCGTTTCAGCATCGATCGCACATTGATGTCATCTTCTACAACTAACACCGATAAGCGAGACTGTGAGTCAGTTCGATATTTATTAACGGTCGTCATCAGGCGATCGCGATCAATTGGTTTAAACAAATAATCATTTGCGCCGACTTCATAACTTTCATGATGCTCATCATTAATTGTGAGCAAAATAATCGGAATTCCTGATGTTAAAGGCTGGCACTTTAGCTCCTTCAGCACATCCCAACCACTCATAGTCGGCATTTGTAGATCTAAGATAATCGCATCGGGCAGGATATCCTGAGCTAAGTTAATGCCCTCTTCACCGCTAAATGCGGAATAAATAGCCACACCAAGCTCACCAAGATAGGATTGAGTGTATTGATGAACAGTCAAATCACCATCAATAACTAAAATCGATGGTTGGCGACCGCGAAATTTGTCCGATCGCTGATGTGTCGGCTTAGAAATTTTTGAGCGCTTGGGGGGCATATTTTGAAAACTTTTTTTCGCCAATTCATAATTAACTGGCAAACGCACCGTAAAGGTGGAACCCTTGCCCAACTCGCTTTGTAACGTAATATCGCCCCCCATCATCTGACAGAGTCGTTCACTAATCGCTAGTCCTAGCCCAGTACCACCATATTGTCGAGTTGTTGAATTATCAACTTGATTAAAAGCTTGGAAGAGATTTTGGATATTTTCAGGGCTAATGCCAATGCCTGTATCGCGCACCTCGAAGCAGAAATATTCCGTCCGATCAAGAATTTGCGGATCAATGGCTTGCGGCTCAAGAACTTGGCGAGAGACTTTAACTCTAATTTCACCAGATTTGGTAAATTTACCCGCGTTACTCAAAAGATTGAGCAAAATTTGACGTAAGCGGGTCATGTCTGTGCGAATATCCCCAAGGTCATGATCGCAATCTATTTCTAAATTATTATTGTTTTTGGTCAAAAGCGATTTGACTGTAGCGCAGGTATCCCATACCAGCATCGGTAGATTGAAATCATCGAAATGAATATTTAATTTACCCGCCTCAATTTTGGTCATATCGAGAATGTCATTGATCAAATCCAAGAGATGACGACCCGCCTTATAAATTTTCTTGAGGTCATCTTCAAAATCCTCTAGCCCCAACAAAGCCACATCTTCCTGTAGCATTTCGCTGTAGCCTATAATCGCATTCAGAGGCGTGCGAAGCTCATGGCTCATATTCGCCACAAACGAGCTTTTGGTACGATTGGATTCTAAGGCGCGATCGCGAGCAAGGGCAAGCTCTTCATTCATTAGCCGTAGTGCTTCTTCATCCCGTTTACGTCGCATTAGTACCCCTAACTGCATCGCGATCGCGCTAATCAAACCGACTAATTGCTGATCCTTATCATTGGGCGACATCATAAAAAATGCCATAATTGCCACAACCTTAGAATCAGCGCTAACGGGAATAGCCAACCCCGATTGCAACCCACATTCCAAGGCAGGATATTTACGCATGAAATGTAATTCTGTTTCTAGGGAAATATCCCAAATCCATTCTGGATGTTGATGTCCCCAAACCCTGCCTGGAAATCCGATTCCTGAAGGAAAAACCATCTTCTCGCTACATTCTCGAAACCCTTCTAAGCCTTCAGTACTCGTATACCATGCAGGGCTACATACTAAAACCTGACGATGTTCAAGTTCAGGAATCCAAGCCTCACCATAGACCCAACCTGTAAATTCACAAATTTTCTTGAGGGTTATTTCTAAAGCGGATTGAAAATCATTGGCAGCGCTAATGTCTAGAGTTAAGGTTTGCAATAATTGCGATTCTTCTTCCGCTCGCTTTCTCTGAGAAATATCTTGAACAGTCCCTTCAAATCCAATTAATCCATTATTTACATCACGAACAGCCCGAACATTTTCGGAAATCCAGATTTTTGTACCATCCAGCCGATAAACCTCAGACTCAAAATTGGATAGGGTTTCATTGGAAAGCAAGATATCAATAAAATTTTGACGACGATGGGGATTCACATAGAGCTGATGGGCAATATTCGTCACATTGGCGATCAGGGATTCGGCGGAAGGATAGCCATAGATTTTTGCCAACATCGGGTTAGCGATCAAATATCGCCCATCGATCGTCGTTTGAAAAATTCCCTCGATCGCATTTTCAAAAATACTCTGATATTTAGCTTCTGCACTCTCTAAATCATGGCGTAATTTAGATGTCCGCAATTTTAATAATTTATGGATATCGCTCGCCTGCTGCACTACCTGCATTAGCTCGTCCACTCGAAACGGTTTAGTGATGTATTTGAATACTTTCGATTGATTAATTGCATCAACCAGCGCATGAACATCTGTGTGGGCGGTGAGAATAATCCGTATAGTGTCAGGATAAATTTCGGCAACTTGACTTAAAAATTCTGTCCCCGACATCATCGGCATCCGTTGATCAGAAATAATGATGCCAATATCTGGCTCTCGTTCTAATATGGACAGCCCTTCAAATCCATTTTCAGCTTTGAAAACGAGATATCCTTTATGAAAAATTCGCTGAAGTAGATCTAAGTTATCGACTTCATCATCAACAACCAGTAACTTAGTTTTTAGAGATCTATTCATGATTATGTCGGATAAATTGGATTGAAATTTAAAATTGTCCTATTACTTACTTTAAAATAGTCAGTAGGACATAAGAAATGAAAATTAACTAACTTGTGCAATTAAAACCGAATTTTGTTGGGGCGGGCTTCGCCCGCCCCAACAAAATTCGGTTTTAATTGATTTTC
>JANMFC010000382.1:0-4687 GCA_031377675.1 Pseudanabaena sp. OTE_70b_metabat_355
GCATCAGCAAACTTGTCATCTATGTCATTTCTGGATATTCCTAATTTGAACTCTAATTTTAGATTGGCGAAATGATGTAAAGAGTTGTACATTAAATCGTATCTAACTCATCAAGTAAACTACAGTATATTTATAGATTTAAACTACTTATATTTGTAACTCACAATGATTCTAAACTGATTAGTAAATTGTTGAATAATTACACTAAAATAGGAGCTTTTCTACTAGTACTTCTAATTCAAAATTATAAGAAGCGAAGCAGAGTATAAATATATGGATAGGGTTTTATTTCTTAATCGATCTAGCAATGATATATTTAGCAAAGATTGTATAGATGTTCTGGAGTGCTTAAGATCACATCAATCATCATGCGATTATCCAAATTCAGGATCATCATCCACTACTATAGAACCTACCATAGAACTAGAAGAAGCTATCTCAATAGAAGATGCTCAAACGAAACTAGAAAATGCTGATGTTTTGATAATGTGGGTTGATTACGAACACTCTGGGGACTGGAAAAAGTTAGATGATTTCATGGAAAAGCAAGAGAAAATATATTATGTAGTATTTATTGTTATTTTCGGTTTTGAAAGTGATGAGTTACTTGGTAAATCTCGTGAAGCATTATTGCGGAGAGTACATACGTTTATTTGTCCCGTCAACCTTGTCATGCTTAAAGCATTTCTTGAAGCAGAGACATCAAAAATAAAATATAAGGATTACTTAGCAAAATTTAAGGCTCATCTTCTTAATCCAAAAAATTTAGACGACATGGTAAAATATGCACTTGGTCAGTTAAAAAAGCACCCCCTGATTGGATATGAAAGTGCGACGATATCCTTGGTTGATACAAGCAAACAAATTGGTGAAAGGTATCTAGTATTAGAGGATTCCTCACAAAGTTCTCATCCAGATAGAAGACTTCAGAAAAATATACAAAACGATCCATTGATCACTAAAGTAGAAAAAGAAACAGTATTTATTATACAAGATCTTGATCGCTGGCGCAAAGAAGATCCAAATAAATTAAAGGATTGGGGCTGGACTGATGAACCTTCAACAAGCTACATTAAATCTTGGATTGGGCTAGCTGCAAAATATCACGGTCAGACTTTAGCAATTATTACGATCAATCATACGATACCTAATAAATACAAAAAAGATAGTCATGAACTTATAGATTTTCTAAAAGATTTTGGCGAGATTTTTGCTGGTGAAATCAATAATTTTTTCTTGAAAAGAAACAAAGAATTAATCAAGGAAATTATTAATGAAATGGGAGATGATTTGAATAGTAAAGAATTGGTAAGACAAATACTCCAAAAGTTACAGAAAGTGCTTGACTGTGACACCTGTAATTATTTTTCTGTTTTGTATGATTCGAGTCAAAAGAAAATATTTCTTGGAGAATGGACTTCAACAAAAGAACAAGCAGATCAAAGTAGCCATAAATTTGCGAAAGGTGAGGGGATCGTTGGAGCAGTCCTAGAGAATGGTAAAAGTATAATTGTCCCTGAGGCATCTGAACATACAAGGTTTTCTCGAACACTCAACCACACAGGTGCGAATCTTTCTATGTTGGCAGTACCAGTAATACCAATATCTTACAAAGATTCCAATATATCTAATCGTATCATTGGTGTGATTTGCTGTTACAAAGAAAAGAAACCAGACTATTTTACTGTTTACGATCGCGACCTTGTTGAAGATATTGCACTTAGTGCAGCCACTATTATTGAGCGGACTTTGACTTTAGAATCTTTAAACGAGATTAGTTCAAAAATGGCTCATATTATGGTAGATTTAGATAGAAAAGAGCTACTTCATGAAATTTGTCATCATGCATTGAAAGTTACAAATGCTGGCTCTGCTAGTATTCACTTATTAGAATATTTACAAGATGAGAAAAAGTACAGAGCAGTCGAATACCCACAGTATTCTTATCCTGATGGTATAGAATCACCTCCTCGTCTAAAGGGTCTTGGGACTACTGACTTGGTAATAGAAAAGGGCATAGCTATAGAGTTTTCAGAAAAGCTAGGAAATTTTGATCGTGTTGCAGAAAACCAAAAACAAAAGCCCAAAGACGTTAAGTGTAAGCTTGTTATCCCTTTAAAAATAACTAAAGATGGTCAGCCATCTTTGATTGGAGCCTTATATCTAAATAAATACTCAGAAGAGCCATTTTCTAAGGTTGAAAAATTTGCACTAGAGATGTTAGCAAGTCAAGCAGCTAGCATTATTGGCGATCAAAAGATATTATCTGAAAATAAAATTAGAGCTAATGCTCATAATGATTTTGCTGATTTTATAGAGTATATAGCTGGCACAGACATTATAGATTTACTATTGAAAAATATTGCAGAAAAATCTCATTCACTAGTAAAAGATAAAAATATAGATCAAAATGCTAATTTAATCAGCTATGTAGGAACCCATAATGCCGAAGGAAAATTTGAAGTTAAAGCTACATTTCCAGAGTATGAATTGACTAATATAAAAGATAGGTTTGACAACAGTAGTAAAAAGATTATAGATCTTTTGTATAAGGTCGAAGAAGCATTTTATATCAACAATATTCATAAAGAAGAAAGACCAGAATATGAAGAATGGAAAAGTGCATATATTGAATTAGAAAGTAAACTTCTTTCAGTAGTTGTAGTGCCAATTAAAGTTGACGGTAACATGATTGGAGTAATTAGTGTAGAATGTTCTGTCGATTATGTGTTTGATAAACTATACATCAAAGTTATCAACCATTTTGCAAATCAAGTTGGCATTGCCTTTCAAAAGAAAGAGCTTGAAGCTCATATTAAAAGTAATAATAAAATATTAAATACTCTGCATCAATCTTTACCAAAAATTTTGTCGCAATCTTCTCAAGAAATGTTGTATCAAGCAGTTTCACAAACTCGTGAAGCTTTAGGAGCTACAGAAGTTATTGTAATTCTATATCAAAAGGGAATACTTGATAAACTATCCCTCTTGAAAGATGGAATTGTTCCACCTAGAGATCTTGTTTTAATAAAAGACTTGGAAGAATTTTCCTCAAGGGTGTATAGGGATGAGAAAGAAAAGATTTGTCCTTTAAACTTGAAGTTTGAAGGACAAAATCTATCCTATGGATTATGCCTTCCTTTTACATCTGGGTTTAAGAAAATGGGGGTTATGTGGATAATCTTCTCAAAGCCAATTTATCTCATATCCAAAGAAGAATTAGAAAAGGATAAAGATTTATATACAGTTTATGCGAACCAGATCGCTTTAGCCTACGGCAATGCAAAACGATTTGAGGATTTACAGAAGAGAGACAGTGAAGATTTAACTAAAAACATCAAAATTGATTGTGACGATGCACGAAAGCAAGCAGGGTCTTATTTCTTTCTTTCCTTAGTTACCTCAATTGCTGGTCTTGTGGCGATTTTTTTTGGTGTCGATCAGTTATTGAAAAGTGATGCCAAAAATCCACTAAATAGTGGAGGACTGGCTGCTATGGCAGGAGTACTTTTTGAAGCAGGCACAATATTAGCTTTTAACCGCAGTACTGAGGCAAACAAACGACTATATCAATATCATCAAGAGCTTTATGATGTTAGCAAGCTAAGTATTCTACTCTCTGCTACAGAACAGCTTGAGCCAGACATGATAAATGCAGAAAAGCAAAAAATCATTCAAAATACTACAAATCATTGGCTTCAACCAATCAATAGTGAGAAGAACAATGATAAAGTTAATGAAGTAAAGAATGGTGATAAATAGCTTTACTCGCGATCAATCGCTAGATTTTTTGTCAGATTCTTTACGATATATTAGATCGGCTTTGGATTTTTTCTGGATTTAATTTCATCTTCTATGCCCTTATTTCCTCTCAATAACATCAATTTGTCCGACATTCACTTGATTGCTTCCGATGTTGATGGCACTCTTACCCAAAACGGGAAATTCTCTTCTGATTTCATCTCAACTCTTCTGGATTTACAATCAGCAGGAATTAAAGTCCTATTGGTGACTGGTCGTTCGGCAGGTTGGGTCAGTGCTTTGGTTAATTATTTACCTGTGGCTGGGGCGATCGCGGAAAATGGAGGGATATTTTTACATCCAAATGGAACTCAAGATTTGCTCTCTTCGGTTCCCAATTTATCTAGACATCGCATTCTATTAGAAAATACTTTCCATCACATTAAGCAGCTATTTCTGAATCTTCATCCTTCTGCTGATAATCAGTTCCGTATCACTGATTGGACTTTTGATGTCAATGATTTATCAACTGATGATATTCAAGCTATCTCTTCCCAATGTCAGCAAATGGGTTGGAGTTTCACTTACAGCAATGTTCAATGTCATATCAAACCAATCCATCAAGATAAGGCTACTGGCTTATCTTCGGTTCTAAACAACCATTTCCCTGAACTCAATTCGCAGCAAGTGCTAACCATTGGCGATAGTCCCAATGATGAGGCGATGTTTGATTCCGATCTATTTCCCATCTCAGTCGGCGTGGCAAATGTTCGCCATTATCAAGACAAAATGCTGCATTTACCCAAGTACGTTACTCAGGCTTCTGAGTTTGCTGGGTTTTCTGAATTGGCAAAATTATTACTACAAACGTAAAAAGCGGCGCATCGCACCGCCTCTTAATTTTTGGAAAGGACTTACGATTTAGCGATCGCCTCTCATCAATAAC
>JANMFC010000428.1:0-3560 GCA_031377675.1 Pseudanabaena sp. OTE_70b_metabat_355
CGATCGCGAAGTTGGTTAGTCACAGTTCAAAGAGAGCGGTCAAATGTAGCTGATTATCTAGCTGATAGTCCTAGCCTTAAAAAATATATGACAGATGAATATTTAGGTAAGATCTATAAAAAAGCAAAACTAGATGCGATCGCTACGAGTTCGCTCTAGAAGCCGCCAAAGTTTTTGAATTACCGACAGAAAATATTATTCCTGTGATTATCTCTGAGTTTGGACAACCAGCACGTCGTCCTCTCAAAGCAGGGATGAAGAGCGATCTCCTCTCCCAAACCCTAAACTGGCAACCCAGAGGCATCTCCGCAGGATTAGATTTTCTCAAAATCCGTTCCTTCTAAAGTAGCTCAACTACAAATACAATCATCTAGTAAGAAATCATGGACACATTAATTATTCTTGGTGCTGGGCTTGCAGGGTTATCCTGTGCTTATCACTTCCAAAAAACATCATTAATATACGAAGCTAAAAATTCTTTAGGTGGAACAGCCTCATCAATGAATTGGTAGGGCTTCACCTATGATTATGGTCCTCATGTTTCATTCACTAAGGATGAATATATTAAGAATCTATTTGGCAAAGCAGTTGACGGGGGATTTTTCACTCGGAATGCCTTAAATGCTAACTACTTTCAAGGGCAGTGGGTACGACATCCTGCAATTAGTAATTTAGTTGATTTCCCTTTGGAAATTAGCCGAGATGCACTAATTTCATTTTTAGAATCTAATCACCTCGAAGACCAGAAGCCTTCTAGCTATCGTGATTGGTGTGAATCAGGTCAGGGTAAATTTTTTGCCGAAAACTTTACTCATCCTTATACAAGAAAGTTCTGGACAGTTGAGCCAGAAGAGTTAACCTATCAATGGGCTGGGGAAAGGGTTGCCAGACCAAGCTTGAAAAGAGTTGTTGACGGTGCATTAGGCTTACAACAAGATAGCGGATACTATTACACCGAGTTTAGATGTCCGAAGATTGGAGGATATTCCGCCTACTCTAATTTTTGGAAAGAGGCTCAAGACAAAATAGATTTCCAGTTCGATCATAAAGTCACTCAAATCGACTTAACGAATCGAATGTTGTCTTTTGTTGATCGCCCCAATGCTAAATTTGAAGATGTTCTGATTAGCTCATTACCTTTACCAGAATTTGTTGCGCTAGTTCCCGATGCACCAGAAGATGTGCGCCTAGCAGCTAGTCAGCTACGATGCACTTCGATCGCACTGATTAATATTGCCCTCAATGAACCCGCCCGTGTTCCCTATCACTGGTTTTACATATACGACGAAAAAATTCTAGCTCCTAGAGTAACCGTATATTCAAATCTATCAGAGTTTAATGCCCCAGAAGGCTGCACATCGCTACAGGCTGAAGTCCCTTTCAGTAATAGTCGTCCATTGCCTACTGAAAATGTAGTTAAACAGGTTGTTGAAGAGTTAGCTTCTTGCGGCATTCTTGACTCCACAAAAGTGCTTAATGCTTGGCAAGTTAATTTGAAGTACGGCTATGTACTGTACGATGCCAATCGAGAGCAAGCAGTAGCAACTATCCACACATGGATGCGAAAAAATGGCGTTGAGCCTGTCGGTAGATTTGGTCTGTGGCAATATCTCTGGAGCGATCAGGCTGTCAAAAGTGGCAAAACTTTGATTCAGTCATGGGTTTGAGGCTGGGATGCAAATTATAGTCCTGTCAAAGCACGTATGAAAAGCGATCGGCTTGCTTAAACCCTAAACTGGCAACCCAAAGGAATCTCCGCAGGATTAGACTTTCTGAAAACTTGTTAGTATGAACTATTGAAAAAGTCTCAAACAATCTAGCGCAATCAATGATTATGATATCTAAAATTGATTATTGGGAAGATTCTCTGATCATAAAAATCCCTAAATACATCGTAGAAGAATTAGCCTTATCGAGCGATGATGAGGTCGAGTGTCATGTTGAACAAGGACAACTCATGATAAGACCAGTCCAAAAATTTTATAAATATACACTCTCTGAACTTCTTAGCCAAGAATTAGAATCAGAGACAGAGATAGACTGGGGCAAGCCAGAGGGTAATGAAGAATGGTAGATTATACGCCCAAACATGGAGATTTCATTTGGCTAAACTTTGATCCACAATCAGTGCATGAACAAATGGGGCAGCGACCTGCTCTATTATTGAGTCACACGGAGTTTAATCGACAACGAGGTTTTATCTTTGTTTGTCCCATCAGCACAACCAAGCGCAAAAATCCTTTCTTTGTTGAAATCCCAGAAAATCAACCGATAAAAGGTGTAGTGATGTGCGATCAACTGCGATCGCTAGACTATCGTTCCAGAAAAGCCTCTCTTATTTCAACTTGCCCTAAAGACTTATTGGCAGAAGTGCTTGGTCGTATTCATCCGATTCTTTTTTAATTACATCTGGCTTTGCACAACCAGCACCTCCTCATCTCAAAGCGAGTAAGAAAAGTGATCGCTATTATTAAATAAATAAAGATTTGTTATAATTGAAGAAATTGAGAGGATGCCATGCAAGTACAACACATCATTCTTGAAACCGACCAATTTGGCAATATTAAAAATATTCCTAAACTTCTCCCCAACAAAAAAATAGAAGGCATATTTTTCGTTGTTGATGCTGCTGATACTCTAAACTCCTCTCCACAAATGCCTCATCCCGATTTGGCAGGTCAGGTTAAGATCTTTGGCAACATTTTTGAGAGTGTACCTGAACAAGACTGGGAAATTTTGCAATGATTGTTATGGATACGCACATTTGGCTTTGGTGGGTCAATAGAGATCTTAATTTATTAGGCAACAAGAGAACTGAATTTTTAGGCGAATCAAGCCCATTAGCAGTTAGTGCCATCAGTTGCTTTGAAGTTGCTTGGCTTAACCAACATCAAAGAATCGTACTACCCCAAAATACAGCAGAATGGTTTGAGAAAGCACTTACAGGATCAGACGTTTTATTGTTGCCGATTACACCCAAAGTTGCCGAAATTGCTGTTGAGTTACCTGAACACCACCGAGATCCTCATGACCGTCTAATCATCGCTACTGCAATCTTTTATGATGCTCATCTAGTGTCTGCCGATCAAAAGTTTCCCCAATATTCAGAAATTCAGGAAAAATTAATTTAGCTGACTATACATTCCTAGCCTTCCAATAATACCCAGCGATCGCCTAGCCAAAACCCTAAACTTTATAAGATAACAAGTAATAATATGAATAAATTATACGAACAAGACTATAGCCAATGGGCCGAAACTATGGCTGATTTACTTGCATCGGGAAACTTTAAACAATTAGATATTGAAAATTTAGTAGAAGAGGTGCTAGATTTGTCCAAGCGAGAGCGCGACAGTTTGTTGATTAGCATACGTTTGATTATTCATCACTTACTAAAGTGGGATTATCAACCACAATTACGATCGCGAAGTTGGTTAGTCACAGTTCAAAGAGAGCGGTCAAATGTAGCTGATTATCTAGCTGATAGTCCTAGCCTTAAAAAATATATGACAGATGAATATTTAGGTAAGATCTATAAAAAAGCAAAACTAGATGCGATC
>JANMFC010000457.1:0-11157 GCA_031377675.1 Pseudanabaena sp. OTE_70b_metabat_355
GGGTTTTATATTTAATTGCGTCTAGCTACTTACTAGGTTAAATTGAGTCAAGAAATACTCGTGAAAACTCTTTTTCAGAAATTTTTATTAAACCATGACCGCCACTTTATCAACCTTTAATACAACCGCATCTCAGGCTATTTTTGCCGCCGCTAAAAACTTGATGCCTGGGGGCGTAAGTTCTCCTGTCCGCGCCTTTAAATCTGTTGGTGGTGAGCCAATCGTGTTCGATCGCGTCAGTGGCGCGTATGCATGGGACATTGATGGCAACCAGTACATTGACTATGTTGGTTCATGGGGCCCAGCGATCGTGGGACATTCCCATCCCGAAGTCATCGAAGCATTACATAAGGCTCTTGAAAAAGGCACAAGTTTTGGTGCGCCCTGCGTTCTTGAAAATACACTTGCTGAAATGGTGATCGAAGCTGTCCCCAGTGTCGAAATGGTGCGCTTTGTTAATTCTGGTACTGAAGCCTGTATGTCGGTATTGCGCTTGATGCGAGCCTTTACGGGGCGCGACAAAATCATCAAATTTGAAGGCTGCTATCACGGTCACGCCGATATGTTTTTAGTCAAAGCAGGATCGGGCGTGGCAACCCTAGGCTTGCCCGACTCCCCCGGTGTGCCGAAATCTACGACCGCTAATACCTTAAATGCGCCCTACAACGATCTCGAAGCGGTCAAAGCTTTATTTGCCGAAAATCCTGATCAAATCTCTGGGGTCATCATTGAGCCAGTAGTCGGTAATGCGGGCTGCATTGTGCCGAAAGAAGGTTTTTTGCAAGGTTTAAAAGATCTCTGTCACGCTAATGGCGCTTTACTGGTATTTGATGAAGTGATGACAGGATTTCGTCTTTCCTACGGCGGCGCTCAAGCTCGTTTTGGCGTAATTCCCGATCTGACGACAATGGGTAAGGTGATCGGTGGTGGTTTGCCAGTGGGAGCCTATGGCGGTCGCAAAGAGATTATGGCAATGGTCGCTCCTGCAGGACCGATGTATCAGGCGGGGACTTTGTCGGGTAATCCTCTGGCAATGACGGCTGGGATTAAAACGATGGAAATCCTCAAGCGCGAAGGCTCCTACGAGTATCTCGAACAGATCACGAAGAAATTAGCGGATGGGATGTTGGCGATCGCCCATGAAACAGGGCATGACGCAACGGGTAATGTGGTTGGCGCAATGTTTGGGATGTTTTTTACGAATCAGCAAGTTTATAACTACGATGACGCTAAAACTAGCGACACCGCAAAGTTTGCTAAATTCCATCGCGGAATGTTAGAGCATGGTGTGTACCTCGCGCCTTCGCAGTTTGAGGCTGGTTTCACATCACTTGCACACACCGATGCTGATGTAGCCGCCACTTTAGCCGCAGCGCGTGCTGTCTTATCGGCGATTTAATTATTGGTGCGCGGCAAAGCCGCGCACCAATAATTATTTACAATAATCTGTATGATTTTTCTAAGTTTGTCTGCTAGCGAACTACACTAGTACAATCTGCTTACCTAGAATGTGAAAGCATTGAACTGTCCCCTACATAAATCCGATGCTGACAGAAAACTCAACAGCCCACTCAAACAACAATCCTAAATCCAATAATGGCAACTATAACGGCAACCATAATGGGGCTATCGCGCCAAGTCCTTTGCCAGTAGTCAGAGCCGATTACTACATGAGCTTACATAAAGAGCTAGATCATCTGGAAGAGATGGTGCTAGATAGTTCCCTGCGTTTGATGGGACATACGGTCATTGATGAAGAAAAACTGTGTCAGCAAATTGATCGCGTAAGGCTGTCTGTACCTGAATCGATCGCTAAAGCTGAAGAGATTCTCGCCTATAAACAGAATTTAGTAGCGGAAGCGCAGCAATACGTTGAAGATTTAATTAAGTCCGCCGAGGTACGCGCAGGTCAGCTTTTGGAGGAGTCGGTAATTATCCGTCAAGCTGAACAAGAAGCTAATCAAATTCGCCGTGAACTGCAAACTGAATGTGAGCAAGTTCGCGCTCAAACGATCAATGAAGTTAATCAAATGCGTCGTCAAGCCCAAAAGGATCTTGATGGTTTGCATCAGAGAGTGACGGGAGAAGTCCAAGATATGCAGCGCGGGGCGGATGAATATAGCGATCGCGTTTTGGGCAATCTGGAATCACAACTGATCGACATGATTAAAATCGTCCAAAATGGTCGTAAAGAATTACGACTTTAGAACCTTAAACCATTCCTGTAAACGTTTCCAGCCATCTTCAGCATCCTGTTGACGATAAGAAGGTCGATAATCAGCGTGAAAAGCGTGGGGGGCTTCGGGATAAACAATAATTTCCGAGTTGGTGCTGCAACCTTTGAGGCGATCGCGCATCTGCTCAACTGTATCAAGGGAAATTCCTGTATCTTTGCCGCCATAAAGCCCTAAAACTGGCGCGTGTAATTTTTGAGCAATATCAACGGGATGTTTGGGAGTAAGCGGCGTGGATTCACCAACTAACCTGCCATACCAAGCCACACCCGCTTTGATATTGTAGTTGTGCGCTGCATAGAGCCATGTAATCCGTCCGCCCCAGCAAAATCCTGTAATACCCACTTTTTGAATATTGCCATTTGCCGATTTTGCCGCCCATGCCACGGTGGCATCAAGGTCGGACAATACTTGAGCGTCAGGTACTTTGCTAACAATTTGGCGAATCTGAGCGATATCGGTGAGTTTAGAAACATCGCCTTGACGGTAAAACATTTCTGGGGCGATCGCTAAATAACCGAGCTTAGCTAGACGGCGACAGACATCTTGGATGTAAGCATGAACACCAAAAATTTCTTGAATCACCAAAACCACAGGAAAATTTTTGCCTAAAACTGGCATGGCTCTATAGGCAGGAATTGTGCCATCGATCACGGGGATTTTGACTTCACCTGCCACGATCCCCAGACGATCTGTGGTAATTACTTTTGCGGAAATTGGCTGCACAGCGATCGCAAAGCCAGCCGTCAGGCTACTAACTGCAATAAATTCGCGTCTGGTAAGTTTTGGCATTAGTTTTGATATTTCTGGTTGAAGTTACATTTTATAAAGTTATTGCGAAAACCCTAAAATTTGTTAAAGGCGGTGCGAAGCACCGCCTTTAACAAATTTTAGGGTTTGGATATGAGCGCAAAGCGCTACAACTATTTGCCAATTTTAACTGGGGTTTTGAGGCTTTGAATTTCATAGGCTGCCGTTTCAAGCAGCGAAACACCTGTCATCTCTGCGGGTTGGGGAATCTGCAAAATCTCCAAAATTGTCGGCGCGATATCAGCGAGACGACCACCTGTGGGCTTGAGTTTGACATCTGCGCCATGACCATAGATCTTGCGCCCCTCACCCTCGATCAAAATGAATGGTACAGGGTTACTAGAGTGAGCAGTCCAAGCATTACCATGTTCATCACACATATACTCGGCATTACCATGATCGGCGGTAATTAAAGCCGTGCCACCCGCATTGGCAATGCTGGACAATAAATTGCCTAAACATCGATCAACATGACTAAGCGCTGTAACAGTCGCATCAAAGTTGCCCGTATGCCCCACCATATCAGGATTGGCATAATTAATTACAATCAATGAGTAAATACGCTTGGCGATCGCCTCAGATGCAATTTTTGTCACCTCAACCGCCGACATTTCTGGCTGTTGATCATAGGTAGATACACGCGGGCTATTCACCAATATGCGATCGTCGCCTTCACTGGCTTCTTCTAGACCACCATCAAAGAAATAGGTGACATGAGCATACTTTTCAGTTTCGGCTAGACGTAATTGCTTCAGTCCGTGACTTGCCACAACTGGACCGAGCAAATTGGTCAAATTTTGCGGTGTGAAGGCAACAGGCACGGGTAGCGAACTATCGTATTGCGTAAATGTGGCATAGACAAGGGACTCAATGCGATCGCGTTCAAAGCCTGTAAAGTTCTCGGCGACTAGGGCTTGAGTAATCTCGCGAGAGCGATCGGGACGGAAATTAAAGCAAATTACACCATCACCAGAGGCGATCGCGCCCGAAGCGATTCTTGTGGGTACAACAAATTCATCGGTAATCTTTTCGGCATAAGCTGCTTCTAGCAGATTGGTTGCCGATGTGAACTCGCTAGTAATTTGATCATTTGTCAAGACTTCATAAGCTTTTTGGACGCGATCCCAACGTTTATCGCGATCCATTACAAAATAGCGACCGCTAATCGTGACGATCCGCCCCACTCCAATTTTGTCGATATGAGCTTGAAGTTGCTTCACAAAGCTGATCCCCGAATGGGACAAGGTATCGCGACCATCAGTAACTATATGGACACATACATCAGCGATCCCTTGAGATTTGGCTAAGTCGAGCAATCCCAACAAATGATCGATATGGGAATGTACACCGCCATCGGAGCAAAGCCCTAAAAGATGCAGTTTACTTTGGTTAGCTCTGACTTTTTCACATACAGCCACCAATACAGGATTAGATAGCAATGAACCATCATCGACTGCATCAGAAATTCTGACTAATTCTTGGGGAACGACACGACCTGCACCAATGTTTAAATGACCAACCTCTGAGTTGCCCATTTGACCTTTGGGTAAGCCAACATCTTTGCCTGAGGCTTGGAGGAGAGTTTTTGGGTACGTCAGCCACAGGCTATCCATAACTGGAGTATTTGCGGCGGCGATCGCATTGCCCTCGGTTTCTTCTCTATATCCCCAGCCGTCCAAAATGATCAGAACCAGTGGAGAAACAGACCCCGTTTGCATAAAAGATAGTTCCTTATTAAATACAGGTTCACTCGCCAATTGGCAATCACAAACTGACAATCATACTATCAGAGCAGATTTAGTGATTATTTTAACAATACTTGGCAATTAGCGCGATCGCAATGTATCGCAGAAAACTTTTAAAAGGATATAAAAAGCCTTGGATATTTCTTTAAATTTTTATCTTATGGATATATGCCTCTACAAGAATAGATTTGATATTGCTAATTTTGGCATCTTTGTTAGAAATATTCCTTGCTGTAAATAATTCGTTGATAACTTATTCAACGATACGAGAGGATAAGGCTTTGACCATTGCCTCAGACATAAATCAACTATAAATCAACGAATTATTTACAGCAAGAAATATTCTGACAAGACATTTCTGTAAGATATTAAAAAAGTCTTGTACTTTTGCAAAATTACAACAGCCTCCAAGTGTCCTAGATCTATGACAAAAAGTTTTTCAATTCCGACTATTTGGAATACATCAGAACATTGCAACATTGCAATAAATTGTTCGAGTTATGGCAGCAAATTTCTCAACTGCCATTAAAAAACAATCTAAATATTGAATTTACTTTTCACAAATGCAAATTCTTAAGTCACAATGGGGTTGCTTTTCTGGGTGGGCTAGCTCATAAAAATAATACGGTAAGTGGGAAACTCAGCGCCTTTAGCGCTGAGAGGGAAACGAGCGAGGGAATTTATTCCCTTTAATCTTTTTCTGGTATAATGAAAATAATGTTGGGGCGATAACCAAGCTCTTAACAAACAAATTAACTTTGAATACCGCAGGGCTTGCGGGAAGGCTTGAGCCTAAAGTCTGTGGAGCGAACATAAGACCAAAAAACTCCTTGAGGGTAGAGGCAGTTGCGAAATACTAGTAATGGGAAGAAACAGAAACCTAAGTCGTGAGTCTTAGGTTTCTCAGTCGCTTCAGCGCTGAGAGGATGTCAATAATATCACTCTGAAATGTAATGAGTCTTGTTACTGCCTTGATTCTGAAGTTTTAGGAAATAGCAGCATCAGATTTTAACTAGGGAGAATAGTCATGCTTTATAAGGTATACGAGATTACAGGCAAGTTTGCTACTGATTGTGATAGTGGACAAGAGTTATATGATCTGATCTATCCTCAGCTAGAGCAAGGTAAATCTGTGGAGTTAGACTTTACAGATGTCGGAATATTTGCATCTGCTTTTTTTAACTATGCGATCGGTCAACTTTTACAACATAAGATTGTTGTCGACCAACTGAACCATCTGTTGACTTTCAAAGCTCTCTCTCCTATGGGGCATAACGTCCTCAAACGAGTCATTGATAATGCAAAGCAGTACTACGCCGATCCGCAGCATCAGCAAGCTGTGGATACTGTCCTTGCGGAGTATGCTGCTAGCCTGTAGTTATGAGAATTGAACTCAATGTCCAAGCGGAAGTAATTGATATTACAACTGATGCCCCACAGCCAAACGACTCTTTTTTGGTAGACACAAATGTTTGGCTGTGGCAGACTTATTCCAGATTTTCTGTGCCACATCTTGCCCGTTCAGATTTTGCTAAATTCTCAGATCCAAACCCTCAGAGAGCAAAAAGTGAAGCGGAAAATGTACAAAAGAAAATTGATAAGTACATTCCCTATATTAAAAAAGCCCGTATTGCTGGGGCGAGAATCTTTTACTCAGGTTTAATTCTTGCAGAACTTGCTCATCTAATAGAAAAGACCGAATATGAGATCTACAAGAATAAAAATCGTCAACTATCGTTAACGCTCAAGCAATACAGACATACTCTGCCCAGCGAACGAGCTAATGTTATTGCTGAAGTTCAGTCGGTTTGGAGTCAGGTAGAAGGTCTTGGGCTATCGGCTGACTTCACTATAAATAGTGCGGCAACACAGGCATTTCTGGCTAGATTTCAAACTCAGTCTCTAGATGGATACGATCCGTTTCTTCTTGAAGCTATCAAGCATTCAGTATCTGGACAAATTCAAGTTATTACGCATGACATGGACTATGTGACCGCAGATAATATTTTAGTAATTACTGCTAACGGTGAGTCTCTCTCAGAAGCACAAAGACTTGGCAAGCTGCTGGTAAGATAGCTCTCGCGATCATAGCAATCATTTAGTCTCTAGATCTTTATAGCGATCGCAGTCTCAAATGTATGATAAATAGGCTGTACTGGAAATTTCCCTAACGAATGGCGTTAATAGTTCAAAAATATGGTGGCTCCTCCGTAGCCGATGCCGATCGCATTAAGGCAGTGCGCGATCGCATTAAGAGGACAGTTGAGGCGGGTAATCAAGTCGTAGTCGTGGTTTCGGCAATGGGTAAAACCACTGATGGGCTAGTTGCCCTTGCGGAATCAGTGTCGGCTACCCATACGCAAACCCTTGCCGAAATTGTGGCAAAGGAGCGCGAAACCGATCTGCTGTTGGCAACGGGTGAGCAGATTACGATCGCCCTATTGAGTATGGCTTTACAAGCGGTGGGACAACCTGCGATCGCCATGAATGGTACACAAGTGCGGGTAGTTACGGAGCCAATTCACACTCGCGCTCGAATTTTATATGTGGAACCCGATCAAATTAAAGCGGCACTGGATCTCGGTAAGGTCGTGGTGATTGCAGGTTTTCAGGGCGTGGCGATCGACGAAAAAACGGGATTACCAACTACAGAAGTGACGACTTTAGGGCGCGGCGGCTCGGATACGTCGGCAGTGGCGATCGCGGCGGCAATTAATGCTGATGTTTGTGAAATTTACACCGATGTGCCAGGGATTTTGACTACCGATCCCCGTATTGTTCCCAAGGCGCAGTTGCTTGCGGAAATTACTTGTGATGAAATGCTGGAACTGGCAAGTTTAGGCGCAAAAGTCTTGCATCCGCGATCGGTGGAAATTGCGCGTAACTTTGGCGTAAAAATGTGCGTGCGATCGAGTTGGCTCGACGATGCAGGAACCGTGATTACTTCTCCTCGTATCGGCACGGGCAACCTGAAGACCCTTGAAGTGAATCGTTTCGTGGAAAATGTCTCCATTGATTACGATCAAGTCAAAATTGCGCTGTTACAAATACCCGATCGCCCAGGGATCGCCTCCCAGTTGTTTAACTCCCTTGCGGAGAAGGGGATTAATGTGGATTTGATCATCCAAGCCGTCCAAGAAACTGAGGGTGTAAACGATATCGCCTTCACGATCCCCAAAGATCAATTGCAATTAGCGGAAGTCGTCACCCGTAGCCTAGAAATTGGGGCAAGTTCGGTAACGGTTGATTCTAATGTTGCCAAAATCAGCATTATTGGTGTGGGCATGATCGGTCGTGCAGGTGTCGCCGCCCAAATGTTTGCGGCGCTGGCTTCCAAGGGAATCAATATTCAAATGATCTCCACCTCGGAAATAAAAATTAGTTGTGTGATTGCCGCCACCGATGGTAAAGAGGCAATCGCAGCAATTCAATCCGCCTTTGATGTGCCAGTCCAAGCACAATCACCAATAAATCCTATTGGCACTGTTTCTGGAGATCGCGCTAATCCCGCCGTGCGTGGTGTAGCACTCGATCGCAATCGCGCCCGTATTGCTGTCCAGAAAGTACCCGATCACCCAGGCATGGCGGCGAAAATTTTTGAGCAGTTGTCCAATCAAAATATTAGTTTGGACATGATCATCCAGTCGCAATCCGATCGCGGTGTTAACGAAATTGCTTTTACCGTAGCGATCGCCGATCTCGCTAAAGCCGAAACTACACTCAAGCAAGTTGCCGAAACTTTAGGCTATGGTGAAGTGTCATGTGATGGTGACATTAGCAAAATTAGTATTGTCGGTTCAGGGATGATCCAGCAGTCGGGTATCGCCGCCCGTATGTTTAGCGCCCTTGCCGATGCAGGTATTAATATTGAGATGATTGCTACATCCGAAATCAAAGTTAGTTGTGTAGTCCGCGATCATCATGCCGAACAAGCGCTGAAAGTAATTCATCAAGAATTTGACCTGTCAGGAGATCGGGCGATCGAAGTTCCCAGTGCGCTCAAAACTTAGAAAAGACGCTGCAAAGCGCCGCTTTTTCTAAAACAAGCTCTAAGATAAATACATACCCGCGAGCATTTCTATGTCATCTGATAATTCCAGCGATCGCGCAAATAATTCACCTACCGATCCCAAGCAAGCCCCACCAGTACCTGAGAAACAAAACTCGGTCAAAGGTTTCCTAGCTGACAATTTGCCAACGGTCGCGGTGGCGATTTTGTTGGCGGTGGGCGTGCGGATATTTATTGCCGAGCCACGCTTCATCCCTTCAAGCTCAATGGAGCCAACTTTATTAATCGACGATCGCCTAATTATCGATAAGCTTTCTTTGCGTTGGCGCAAACCCGAACGCGGTGAAATAGTAGTATTTAATCCCCCAAATAATCCTGTTGTGCCTGATGCCACTAAGGTCTATATCAAGCGCGTTATCGGTTTACCAGGCGATCGGATTAGCATTCGCGATGGCAAAGTATTTATCAATGATGCGCCCTTAAACGAGCCGTACATCGCCTCACCACCAAATTACACCATGCCGACCCAAGACGATGCCCTCTGCCCCAATTGCTTCCGTCCGCCTAATGTTCAATCTAGTAAAACCAATCCATATTTCACCGTGCCAAGTGGCAACTATTGGGTAATGGGTGATAACCGCAATAACAGTCTTGATTCCCATGCATGGGGCTTTCTGCCCGAAGAGAATCTGGTGGGAAAAGCGATGTTCCGTTATTGGCCCTTCGATAGTCGCGCTGGCAATTTGAACGTTCCAAAGTATTAAATTAGCCCCTCACCCCAACCCTCTCCCGCAGGAGAGGGAGCCAGAAGTAAATACAAATAAATATTAATTTCATGTCTACAGAAAGTAAGCTCGATCCGCAAGTTCCCATTACACCTTGGTGGCAACAACATGGGGAAACCATTCGTATTTTTGTGGTGGCTCTTGCGATCGCTTTTCTGTTACGGACATTTATTGTCGAGCCGCGCTTTATTCCCTCTGGTTCGATGGAACCAACTTTGCAAGTAGGCGATCGCATTCTCGTTGATAAAATCTCTCAACTTTGGCAATCACCCCAACGCGGCGATATTCTAATTTTCTATCCACCCGCTTCTCCTGCGATCGAGGATACGAGCAAAGCATACATTAAGCGCTTAATCGGCATCGAAGGCGATCGCATTGCCGTTCAAAATGGAAGAGTCTATCGCAATGGTGAGGCTCTAGAGGAATCCTATATTGCGGAAGTTCCCAATTACAGAATGCGTGAGGTAACGGTTCCCCAAGGCTATTACTGGATGATGGGCGACAATCGCAATCACAGTAATGATTCGCATATTTGGGGTTTTTTACCAAAGGAGAATGTGATCGGTAAGGCAACTATTAGGTTTTTCCCCTTTGGCGATCGGTTAGGTGAAATTACAACAAGTAAATAAAACTTAAATTTGTATTTGGGTAATCGCGAGTAGAATATGAATATTCAAGAGACAATTCAGGTATGAAGTGCCGCAATGCATCCCATGACAGTCTTAATCGTATGACTACATCTAATTTAACAGAGTTTGCTAAAAATTTAGGCTGTCTTGCTATTGAACTAAAAAAAAGGATAGAGCAAGATCTATCGCACAATAATGTTATCCAAAAGTTATTAGATGACTACAAAGAAGCAATTTATCCAAATACGTCCTATGTTTTATCAGCAGATGATTTAGCTCAAAGTACTGTTTATAACTTATTACGTTTGTCTCTGTGCAACGGTTTTTCAGTAGAGGATATAAAAAATCCTAAAACCTCAAATTTTTTTACTGTCCTACTAAAGGAATTACATCAATTTAATTTATTAGATACTCTAATTAATTTTTTAGAGCAAGGATGTTTGAAAGATATTCTACAGGAGACAAACTCTTGGCTAGATCCTGAAGAGTTTTTGGATAATTTTTATCTCCCTTTTATATCTACATTTGCTCCCACAGATAAAAGAGAGACAATAGGTTTATTTTATACTCCGAAAACTGTTACTTCTTTCATAACGCGCTCTGTTGACTTAATTCTTAGAGATAAAGATAATTGCCACTCTTTCTCCGAAGGTTTAGCTAGTCGAGATAAAACGGGAAATCCGTCAGTAAAAATAATAGATCCAGCAGTAGGAACAGGAAACTTCTTGTTACACGCTATTAATCAAATTGAACAAGTTATTAAATCCCAACCAAATTGTGATTGGAACGATTATGTATTAAATAAGTAACTGATCAGGTCAAAAAGAAGGAACTAGACAAAAAGAGGATTACCGCGAAATAAGTTAGCGAGAGAAGCAAGAATATCAAGCCCCTGCTTTCTGAGTGTAGAAATATAACCACGAATACGAGCAAACGCATCAGCGC
>JANMFC010000512.1:0-7838 GCA_031377675.1 Pseudanabaena sp. OTE_70b_metabat_355
CATCTTCAGGCGCAGCACCACCAGTTGGAGATTCACTGCCACCTTGTTGATAGACAGAAGAGCTAAGAGCATACAAAGCTTGCTTCAACTCTTCAGCTTGAGCGGTAATCGCTTCGTGATCATCCTTAGCAATGGATTCACGGAGATCTTTAACCAGTCCCTCAATCTTGGTCTTGTCAGCATCAGGAACCTTGTCGCCAAGATCCTTGATTTGCTTCTCAGCTTGGTAAGCGAGAGAGTCAGCTTGATTTTTCACTTCAATGCGATCGCGCTTCTCTTTATCAGCCGTCGAGTTACGCTCAGCTTCATTAACCATGCGCTCAACTTCATCCTTAGGCAAGGTAGAAGCACCAGAGATAGAGAGAGTTTGGATTTTACCAGTTCCCTTGTCTTTGGCGGTTACAGAAAGCAGACCGTTAGCATCAATATCAAAGACAACTTCAATTTGAGGTACGCCACGAGGAGCAGGAGGAATGCCATCAAGACGGAAGGTTCCCAAACTCTTATTGTCGTTAGACATTTCACGTTCACCTTGGAGAACATGAATTTCGACATTGCTTTGTCCATCAACAGCAGTGGAGAATACTTCCGACTTCTTGGTAGGAACGGTGGTGTTTCTTGGAATAATCTTGGTCATTACACCGCCCAAGGTTTCGACACCGAGGGACAGAGGCGTAACGTCAAGCAAGAGAATATCTTTAACTTCACCAGCCAATACACCCGCTTGCACGGCTGCACCGATCGCTACAACTTCATCGGGGTTAACGCTTTGGTTAGGATCTTTGCCAAGAATCTTCTTAACAACTTCTTGTACCGCAGGAATACGGGTCGAACCACCAACTAGCACGACTTCATCGATCTTCGATTTGTCGATTTTGGCATCACGAACGGCTTGCTCGACAGGAATACGGCAGCGATCGATCAAGTCAGAGCAGAGTTCTTCAAACTTCGCACGGGTCATGGTTGTGTCAAGATGCTTTGGTCCATCTTGAGTCGCCGTGATGAAGGGAAGGTTGATCTCCGTTTGCGTAACGCTAGAAAGCTCAATCTTGGCTTTTTCCGCAGCTTCTGTCAAACGTTGCAATGCTTGCTTGTCCTTGCGAAGATCAATACCTTCAGCAGCTTGGAACTGGTTAGCAAGGAAGTCTACGATCTTTTTGTCGAAGTCATCGCCACCAAGGTGAGTGTCGCCACTGGTGGACATTACTTCAAATACACCATCGCCAACTTCGAGGATCGATACGTCAAACGTACCGCCGCCAAGGTCAAATACGAGAATGGTTTCGTTGGTCTTGCTATCTAGACCATAAGCCAGAGCCGCCGCCGTAGGCTCGTTGATAATGCGGAGAACGTCCACACCTGCGATTTTGCCAGCATCTTTGGTGGCTTGACGTTGCGAGTCATTGAAATATGCAGGAACGGTAATTACAGCCTGAGTAACGGTTTCGCCGAGATATTTGCTAGCGTCATCAACTAGCTTGCGTAGTACTTGAGCAGAGATTTCTTCGGGTGCGAATTGTTTACCAGTGGCGGGTGCGTCAATTTTGACGTTTTCGCCCACTTTCATTACTTTGTAAGCGACTTGCTTCGATTCGCCGCTAACTTCGTCATAACGTCTGCCGATAAAACGTTTGACTGAATAAAATGTGTTGTCAGTGTTCATAACTGCTTGACGCTTGGCAATCTGCCCAACAAGGCGATCGCCATTTTTGGCATAAGCAACAACTGATGGGGTGGTACGGAAGCCTTCGGCGTTTGCAATCACCGTTGGCTTGCCCCCTTCCATGACGGCGACAACTGAATTTGTCGTACCTAAGTCGATTCCAACTACTTTAGCCATAAGGCTTCCAACTCCTGAGTTTTAATTAAATTTTAGTTTTTGCTTAACTTTTCGGTTAATCCTTTAATCTCCTATCAGATTAACTACTTTTCTCGATTAGCACATCAGGGGGACTCTACCTAATCGGGTAGGGTTTCCCGTACCCTCTATATAGAAGGCGGTGCTAAGCGCCGCCTTCTATATAGCTAATTCGCCCGCTTCGCGAACGAATCAACTTAATTGGGCTTTATATTTATTTCATTTAAGCTATTTGCAAGTTTTGCATGGCAACATGGGCGCAATAGCGCATTTCATCAGCCCTTCGCCATAACTCTTGTCCCGTATGTAAATGGCGATCGTCGAAGTTGCGCGTAAAGTAATTCAATTCCTCGATGCCATCACTGATCGCGTTGAGACAGTGATAGAGATAGCTGGCAATGCCTGCGGCTGAAGCAGGATTTGGTAAAGCTCTAAAGAAAATCTGGGCTTTAGCATAGGAGCCACGACATTCATCAATGTAATCCTCAAAATCTTCCATGAGTCCGTCATCATACGGATCAGCCGCCAGATCGTCGATTTGATCATCGAGACTATCGAGTATCACTTCTAACATCTCGGTAATCGGCTCGTAGACTTCCTTAAACCATTGATCAATCTTTTGATCCTCGTTCATGCGAGTTTCGCGTCTCAGAGGCGATCGCTTAGTTCCCTGATGTGAACTACTTGATGAACCATTAGGCGTATGCTTGATCCCCATACTGCGATCGTAATGGGCGCGGGATTGGGGATTACTCAGCACCTCATAGGCAAGATTAATCGCCGCAATATCATCATGGTTATCAAGATGATGATTACAATCAGGATGATATTCTTTAACCATGCCTCGATAAGCGCTTTTGACCTCAGCAGGAGCAGCGTTATAGCCAACTCTCAGGGTTTTGTAATGATTAATTTGTTGTGCGCGATCGCTTGTCCTAGCCATGTCCTTACTGCAAAACTTGTCTACTAAGCATTTTGTAGGGATTTTCTCTCAGAGTCAACCACTTGCCCCAAAAAACACAAAACCCAAGAGAGAGCGCCGCCGCTCTCTCTTGGGTTTTGTGTCCCGACTTGGCTGGCTACAGTTCTATGATTAAGGATTAGATTTAACTAGATTTTTTAAGGGCGATAAAGTTCTAATCAATAAAGTTCCTAACGTAATCATTCCACATAAAATTGTCAAAATCCAATTTTTTGGAGTCCAGTCGATCGCACCGAGATAATTAGAACCGATCGCAATTGTATGCACCGAAGCAAGTACCAAGGCGGGAATTGAGAGCAAATGCAAATAACGCCAAGCTTTACCGAGTTTATTTACCATCCAATCGCAACTGGTGAGAGCGGCGGGAGTCATCAAGGCGATCGCGATCGCCCCTAGCCAAATTGAGATTTGGTGCTGCGGAATCATGAAGGATAAAGCATCAAAGTTCCATTGGAAAGTATGCTCGATTTTGTGGAAGGTATGGGCAAGGGAAAGAATAAATGCACCGACACCGATCGCACGGCGGTAGGTCATTAATCCTGAACAAGATTTAAAAATCTGACTGAACGGACGAGCGGCAAGGGCAAGGATTAGCAAGATCAAACCCGCGTGTCCTGTGTAATCCACCATATCGCTGGTTCGCAATAGCGTTAAAATGCCGATGGTGAGCGTAATCCAACCACCTAATCGAAATAGCTGACTGCGGCGATCGCGACTTAAGAAACCTGCAAATATCCCAATCCCCAACATTGACGGTAAAGTTCCCAATCCAAAGGCGAACATTGTCAGCGCTCCCTGCATCATGTTCCCCGTTTCCGCAGCCTTGATTTGAGCAGTATAGAGAAATCCACAAGGAATCAATCCCCATGTCATTCCCAGTAAGGCGGGTGTAAGTGGATGGGAATACAATGATAATTTGATCATCGCATTATTCAGCCGTTGATGGAGTCCCACTAAAGCCATCGGATTGAGAAAGGGAAGATTAGGCAAACCTGCGGGCTTTATCTGAATAATTCCCATCCAGACCAATAGCACCCCTGTCAAAATTGCTAACCATCGCCGCAAATCGCTCTCGATTCCTGCAAATTGTCCACTCGCTACCAGCACTGACCCGATCGCGCCAATAAAAGCCCCTGCGATCGCATAGCTAAAAATCCGACCCATGTTTAACAATGCATGAAAATATAAATGCTCTTGCCAATTTTTAGGATTAGTTTCGGGATTATCTTTAGGATTAGTTTTGGAACTGCTTTCTTTACCTGAAAGTGAGAAAGCCACGGTCAAGGGGCCACACATACCCACACAATGACCAAAGCTCCCTAAAAACCCTAAAGCAGCAACAAGCAATAAATCTAGCATTACTAATTTATAGTCTACCTTCAGCCGATTATTATCGCCTGCCCAAATCAAAATTAGTAATTAGCCAAAATCTGCCACAATTTGATTCCATGCTGCTACAGGATCAGGAGCCGCTGTAATCGGTCTACCAATCACCAGATAATCGGCTCCTGCGGCGATCGCCTGTTTGGGAGTCATCACCCGACTTTGATCGCCAATGGCTGATCCTGCGGGGCGCACTCCTGGGGTGACAAAACAGAAATTGTTGTTATTAGGGGTGTTAGCAAGTAGCGATCGCAAATTAGCGACTTCATGGGGAGAACAAACTGCCCCTGTCAATCCACTTGCTTGAGCTAACAAAATCAGTCTTGAGACATATTCGGAAACTGATAGCGGTACTTGCAAATCAGAAGCTAATTCGGGCGCGGCAATGCTTGTTAATAGAGATACGGCGAGGAGTTGGGTTGACGAGCCTTGGACTTCGGCTTGAGCCGCTTGCATCATCGCTTTACCACCAGATGCATGAATTGTTAGGAAGTCCGCACCATATTTAGTGGCAATACGACTTGCCGAACCGACCGTATTTGGTATGTCATGCAACTTTAAATCCAGAAAAATCTTTTTGTTACGATCCTTAAGTTCGCGTAAAATTGTATTACCATCACTGATAAATAGCTCTAAGCCGACTTTCCAGAAACTTACTTGGGGTAAGCGATCGCACAGGGCGATCGCCTCTTGCGCTGAGGAGAAGTCCAACGCTACGATCATTTTTGTTTGAATAGATATTTCAGGATTCGGGCTGATTTTCATTGTTTTTCCCTAAATTTAAGCAATACTAAGTAACTAGACTCAACTAAATATAAACCACAAAAAGTCGTGACGCACTCGCAGCGTGCGCCACGACTTTTGAGATTAGTCCCTAATCCTATTACGCATTGACGTTCGGAGGAGCTATGCGCGCGGTATTAATGGCAGGCGGATCGGGAACACGATTACGTCCACTCACTTGCGATTTGCCAAAGCCAATGGTATCGGTGCTAAATCGTCCGATTACCGAACACATTCTCAACCTATTGAAGCGTCACGGCATCCGTGAAGTCATTGCCACCCTGCATTATCTACCTGATGTGATCCGCGAACATTTTGGTGATGGCAGTGATTTTGGCGTGAACATGATGTATGTGGTTGAGGAAGATCAACCATTGGGGACATCGGGTTGTGTCAAAAATGTTGCGGGGCTTTTAGATGGTACTTTTTTGGTAATTAGTGGCGATAGTATCACTGACTTTGATCTCAGCGCTGCCATCCAATTTCATCGCGCTAAAAAATCTAAAGCAACCTTAATCTTGAGGCGAGTCAGCGATCCCGTGGCTTTTGGCGTGGTAATTACCGATGAAGACGATCGCATTCAAAGATTTTTAGAAAAGCCCTCTACGAGTGAGGTTTTCTCGGATACGGTCAATACAGGTATTTACATCCTTGAACCCGAAATTTTAGATTTTCTACCCGCGAACGCACCCAGCGACTTTTCTAACGATTTATTTCCGATGTTATTAGAAAAAAACGTACCCATGTATGGCTATATCGCCAGTGGTTATTGGTGCGATATTGGCTCCTTAGAGGCTTATCGTCAAGCTCAATATGATGCGATCCGTGGGCGCGTCCACTTAGATTTAGACTATGTGCAGTTACGCACGGGGCTGTGGACTGGCAAGCATACCGTCATTTCGCCGACCGTCCAGATTGAGCCGCCAGTATTGATTGGGAGTAACTGCTCGATCGGCGATCGTACTAAAATTTCGGCGGGGACAATCATCGGCGATCGCGTCACCATTGGCTCTGACTGTGATTTACAACGACCGATTATTGGCAACAGCGCCATGATTAGCGAAGAATGTCATCTCTGGGCCTGTACGATCGCTCGTAATTCACGAATTGAGCGCCGCGCCCATGTCATGGAAGGAGCCGTAGTCGGTTCCAATTCGGTGATTGGTGAAGAAGCGCGAGTTTTCCCGAATGTGCGGATTTGGCCAAGCAAGCATGTCGAGTCAGGGGCAACTTTAACCACTAATTTGATCTGGGGCGCGATGGCAGCGCGAAACTTGTTTGGTCAATATGGAGTTTCGGGACTAGCCAATATCGACATTACGCCAGAATTTGCGGTGAAATTAGGTGCAGCTTATGGGGCAACCCTGCGACCAGACTCCCATGTGATGGTGTCACGGGATCAACGCACAATTTGTCGGATGTTAACGCGATCGCTAATTTCGGGATTAATGTCCGTGGGGATCAATGTCGAAAACCTTGAAGCCACAGCGATCCCCATTTCACGATTTATCGCTCCCAGTTTAGGAGTGGTGGGCTGTATTCATGTGCGGATGCATCCCGATCGCAATGATTGCGTGATGATCGAATTCCTTGATGCCGATGGAATCAATATCAATAAATCCAGTGAAAAGAAGATCGAAGGCACTTTTTTCAAAGAGGATTTCCGCCGCGCTAGAATCGAAGAAATTGGCGAAATTAGCTATCCCACCCGTGTTTTGGACTATTACAATAGCGGCTTTGCCAAAAATATTGACGTGGAAGCAATCAGGTTTAGCGATTGCAAAAAAATTGTGATTGACTATGTTTATGCAGTTTCAGGCGCAGTTTTGCCAAGGATTTTAGGCAAATTTAGTACTGATGTCGTAGTTCTCAATGCCAGCCTGAATGAAGTCGCTCCCACCCCTAGCGATCGCGAAAAAATGTTGGAACAGCTATCGGATGTAGTTAAAGCGGTCAAGGGCAATTTCGGCGTGCAGGTCTATGCCAATGGTGAAAAATTTATGTTAATCGATGAATTGGGTAAACCGATTCGCGATGAAATGCTGACGGGGTTAATGATCGAAATGGTGCTGATGTCTCAAAGTGGCGGTACTGTCGTGGTTCCCGTTTCAGCTTCGGGATTGGTGGAAGTAATTGCCGAAAAACATGGTGGTAAAGTCATTCGCACAAAAGCCAATCCCACGGCTTTGATGGCAACTTGTCATAGTACCGCAGGTGTGGTGATGGGCGGTTCTGCCGAAATGGGCTTTATTTTCCCCCAACTACATCCTGGTTTTGATGCGATGTTTAGCATTGCCAAAATCATGGAATGGATTACTTTACAAAAGCGATCGCTCTCACAAGTGCGGATGCATCTGCCCCGTTCTCATTTTCGGAAACGCACTCTGCGCTGTCCTTGGAGCATCAAAGGCACGCTCATGCGTCATCTGGTCGAATCCTACGCACAGGAAAGACTGGAAATGATTGATGGCATTAAGGTTTTTTATAGCGATCGCGATTGGGTTTTGGTGTTACCTGATGCGAGTGAGCCGCTCGTGCATATTTTTGCGAATGGATTTGATACGCCGATGAGTAATGGTCACACATGGACTGAGGAACATATTCATGACTTTAGCAGCCATATTGACGGCTTTTGTAAAATTCAAATTGCTTTGTCCAAAGATTCCGTTCTTTTAGACAATTGATCCATTTCCTATAGAACCCATTTGGTATCTTATAATAAAAGAAAAGAGGGTTGAGACATGGGATACACAAGCGATTTAAGTGATAAAGAATGGGAGATCATTGAACCTCTATTGCCCAAAAGGAAGAAGACAAAACCGCCAAAGTGGA
>JANMFC010000525.1:0-2681 GCA_031377675.1 Pseudanabaena sp. OTE_70b_metabat_355
ACAGCCTTTCGCGATCAACCTGAAATTGCGGTGTTGCGCATAGTTTTATCACTGGCAAATGCCGCGATCGTTGCCATGATATTTAGTACGCAAAAGGATTTACGCGGAATCTTGCAGCCAAATATTGCGATCGCCTTACCATCCCCCAAGGTCAAAGCGGGAGCCGTTCCTGTCGGCACATTTTTCTTAGGAGAAGAGCGCAGCCAACCCTTAGATTTAGCAAGCTATGAATATAGTAAAAATCAATTTTCCTCGAAATCTTTACCCGATCGCCTGAACTTACTTTTAGATAATACGCTGGCGGAAATGCGCGAATTAGGGGCGATTTTGGTAATGGGAAGTGCGATCGCCGCCGTGATTCAAGTTTGGGTTCCCCGCGATATTATTTTGGGATTAGGACAGGGACAAGTTAGCTCGATTGTTGCCATGATGATTTTGGCGGCGATCGTTTCAATCTGCTCGACCGTAGATGCATTTTTTGCCTTATCCTTTGCCGCCACGTTTACAAGCGGATCTTTGCTAGCCTTTCTGATATTTGGACCCACGATTGATTTAAAAGCGATCGGCTTGATTTTAACAATTTTCCAAAAACGTGCTGTGATCTATATGTTTCTGATCACCGCCCAACTAACTTTTTTAAGCTGTCTATTTATTAACTTCCAAATTGGTTAAATTTACTCTGTATCGGTTTAGCGAATTATACTAAAAATATTCAGCAGCAAAGGTAAAGCGATGATCCAAACTTTAGCTAAAGCAGAAAATCAATATCTAGTTAAATGGGCTGTCACTTGGGAACAGTTCAAAACTTTGCAATCTGCCTTTGATGAAATTGGTGGTGTGCGGATGGTTTATTGCGAGGGAGAACTCGAAATTATGGGTATTGGGTTATTGCACGAAAAGATCTGTGTTTTGTTAACTTTATTGCTTGGACAATATTTTTTGATGAATCGCATCCGTTTCATTGCCACAGGAGCTTACACTCAAAAAATTGAACCAAAAGTTGAATATCAAGCTGACTTGTCTTATTGTTTTAATACTGAAAAAGAAGTATCTGATCTCTGTATTGAAGTGGTTATTACTAGCGGCAATGTGAAAAAGTTACGGAAGTATCAGTTGCGCGGCGTACCCGAAGTTTGGTTTTGGCAGGATGGAAAGATTAGTATTTATCGCTTAAATGATAGTGAATATATGGAAGTTAAAACCAGTGACTGCTTACCTGAGCTAGATATTACCCATTTAGAAGAATGTCTATTAATGGATTCACAATTGGATGCAATGATGGCTTTTGAAGAAAAATATGCTGCCAAGGATTAGCGGTGCGGTGCGGCGCTAATCCTTGGTGGGAAGGGATTAGCAAGTTGACTCATTAGGGTTTTGGATAAATGAACTCAATAAAAAAGCAGTGACACGCTATGCGTCACTGCTTTTTTATAATTTTGCCCTTAGGGCAAAATTATACTTATTGAGATTAATAGTCGAAGTCGCCGCCAGCGCCCATTGCACCGCCGCCGCCAGCGCCCTTATCTTCAGGCTTGTCAACGACAATACATTCGGTGGTGAGGATCATGCCAGCGATCGAAGCAGCATTTTGCAACGCCGAGCGAGTTACCTTAGCAGGATCGACAATACCAGCGACGAACATATCTTCAAATTCGCCAGTCATCGCATTGAAGCCAATGTTGAAGTCTTTTTCACGGACATTCTCAGCGATTACAGCGCCGTTGAAGCCAGCATTTTGAGCAATGCGCTTAACAGGAGCAGAAAGAGCCTTAGAAACAATGATTGCGCCAGTGAGTTCTTCACCAGTGAGGTTCGCATTTGCCCAAGTGAATAGTTCTGGAGCAAGGTGAACATAGGTTGTACCACCACCAGGAACGATACCTTCTTCAACAGCAGCTTTAGTTGCGTTGATCGCATCTTCGAGGCGAAGTTTACGATCCTTCATTTCGGTTTCAGTTGCAGCACCGACCTTGATGACGGCTACGCCACCAGAGAGCTTAGCAAGACGCTCTTGAAGCTTCTCTTTGTCATAGGAAGATTCGGTTTCTTCGATTTGACGACGGATTTGCTCAACGCGAGTCTTAACTGCGGCTTCGTTACCATCAGCAACAATTGTGGTGCTGTCTTTGGTGATGATGACACGACGAGCTTTACCAAGTTGATCGAGCTTAACTGCATCAAGGCGAAGTCCAGCATCTTCAGTGATGACTTGAGCGCCTGTGAGAGTTGCCAAATCTTCGAGCATCGCTTTACGGCGATCGCCAAAACCAGGAGACTTGATCGCAGCAACATTAAGAACGCCACGCAAGCGGTTAACAACCAAAGTTGCTAGTGCTTCTTTTTCGATATCTTCAGCGATGATGATCAAAGGACGACCAGAGCGAGCAACTTGTTCGAGAACAGGAACGAGTTCTTGAACTAATGCAATCTTCTTGTCGGTGATCAAGAGAACTGGTTCTTCAAAGGAAGCTTCCATGCGCTCAGCATCGGTGACGAAATAAGGAGAGATATAGCCCTTATCAAAGCGCATCCCTTCGGTAATTTCCAATTCGGTAAACATCGATTTACCTTCTTCAAGGGAAATCACACCTTCTTTACCAACTTTGTCCATTGCTTGAGCAATCATTGCGCCAACTTCTTCATCGTTACCAGCCGAGATGGTTCCAACTTGAGCGATCGCT
>JANMFC010000527.1:0-6828 GCA_031377675.1 Pseudanabaena sp. OTE_70b_metabat_355
CCAGCTTAAAGCTCTGCGAACCATTGAGAATAGCAGTACCCATCTTTTAGCATTGATTAACGACATTCTTGATGTTGCCAAAATTGAGTCTGGAGAAATCACACTAGAGCTAACAGCGACAGATCTCGACAGCCTCTGCAAGTCGAGCTTAGCATTTGTCAAGCAGCAAGCATTAACAAGGCGAATTCAATTAATACCGAGAATTCCTAAGTATTTGCCAGAAATAATGATAGATGAAAGACGGATTCGACAAGTCTTAATCAATCTGCTAAATAATGCGGTTAAATTCACTCTAGAAGGAGGATCAATCACTTTAGAAGTATCGCAAGTTCAACTTGAAAGTAGTCCAACTAATCCAACGCCCCTAAATTATTTGAAAATCGCTGTGATTGATACGGGAATAGGCATCTCGGCAGAGAACATCAAAAAACTCTTTCAACCATTTATTCAAATCGATAGTGCGCTGAACCGTAAACATGATGGCACTGGATTAGGTTTGGCTTTAGTCAAAAGACTTGTCGAAATTCATGGAGGGAGCGTAGAACTGACAAGTGAGGTGGGAGTCGGTAGTTGCTTTGCGATTAATCTTCCCATTAATATCGGCGACCCAGCGATCGTAGAACAACCTGAGCAGGACTTGTCAGGACAGTCTCAGATCGGTCAAAGCCAAACTGAAGAACTAATTTCTCCTTTGGTTTTGCTAGCAGAAGATAACGAGGCTAATATTGCGACATTCTCCAGTTACCTCGAAGCTAAGGGCTACCGCATCTTATTGGCAACTGATGGACAACAGGCGATCAATCTTGCCAAAGCGAAGCATCCCGACTTGGTTTTGATGGATATCCAGATGCCAGTTATTGATGGGATTGAAGCTATTAAACAAATTCGCCTCGATCGCAATTTAGTAGATATTCCAATTATTGCGCTGACGGCTCTAGCAATGGCAGGCGATCGCGAGAAATGTCTAGAAGCAGGAGCTAATGAATATTTAAGCAAGCCTATTAGGCTAAAAACATTAGCTGATACAATTCAGAATATTTTAAAAAATAGGAACTATAGCAATCCGAAATGAGTTGAAACAGGCTTCGACTTCGCTCAGCCATCAGTCCACGCTGGCTGAGCGAAGTCACAAATGATTTCGGATTGCTATATCTTAGTTTGCCGCAATTCTAAGAATTACCAAGAGCGTGTTTTAGTTGATTTTCCGCCGCTTCTAGAGCTTCTGGCAACTTACTAGCATCCTTACCACCCGCCTGAGCGAGGTTAGGACGACCACCACCGCCGCCACCACATATTTTGGCGATCGCCCCGATAAATTTGCCAGCTTGTAAACCCTTCGCGATCGCTTCCTTACTGAAAGATGCAACCAGTGTCACTTTGCCATCATCGGTAAAAGAACCTAGAACTACGGCGCTCTGCCCCAACTTAGCCGAAAGTTTTTCCGCCGCCGCTTTGAGCGCCTCAGCTTCGATATCAGGAATTTGAGCAACTAGAATCTTAAATTCGCCCACAGCTTCGGCTTCATGAATGAGTCCGTCAGCCTTGACTAGAGCGATTTCCTGCTTGAGATGCTCTACTTCTTTTTGAGCAGTTTTTAGCTCGTGTTGCAAGCCAGTAATCCGATCGCTAATTTCTTCTGGCTTAATTTTAAAGCGATCGCTTAAATCCTTAGCAATGTTATCGCGCAGAGTGAGATATTCCAAAACCGCTTGACCTGCGATCGCCTCGATCCGACGCACACCAGAGGCGACTCCTGCTTCAGCAATGATTTTGAATAGTCCAATTTCGCTAGTGTTTTTAACGTGTGTACCACCGCAAAGTTCCATTGAGACATTGGGAATATCCATGACACGAACTTCTGCGCCATATTTTTCACCAAACATAGCGATCGCACCTTTAGCTTTGGCTTGGGCGATTGGTAGCACTTCAATTACAGAGTCATGGGCTTCGGCAATCCAGTTATTGATTTGCAATTCGATTTGATGGATTTCTTCAGCAGTGACAGCGCGATTAAGATTAAAGTCAAAACGGAGGCGATCGCTATCAACTAGAGAACCTGCTTGAGAAACATTAGGATCAACGATTTTCTTCAGCGCAGCTTGCAATAGGTGCGTAGCGGTATGATGCGCTTGACTGCGGCGGCGCTCAGACACCGAAATTTGAGCATTGACAGTATCGCCGACAGCAATCTCACCACGCTCGATTTGTCCAATGTGGATAAATAAATCAGCTTGTTTCTGGACATCGCTAATCTGAGCGATCGCTTCACCAATGGCGAGATAACCTGTATCTCCAACCTGTCCACCTGATTCGGCATAGAAAGGAGTGCGATCCAAAACGATTTGAACTTTGCTACCAGCGATCGCGGTCTTGACCAGTTCACCATTGACGAGAATTGCTTTTACGTTAGCGGTGCTACTGAGTTCGGTATAGCCGAGAAATTCCGTTTTGCCGAGTTCAGTCGCGATATTTGCCCAATTGTCTTTTGCCATTAAGTCGATATCTTCGTGAGCAGCTTGCGATCGCTCCTGTTGCTTCTTCATCTCCGACTCAAAGCCATCAGCATCCACTGTGAAACCAACCTCTCCAGCAATCTCTTGGGTTAATTCCAAGGGAAATCCGTAGGTGTCATAGAGCGTGAAAGCATCGACACCCGAAATTGTTTTACTAGACTGCACTTCAGCTTTAGCAAGAATCTCTTCCAGTAACTTCTCACCCCGCTCTAGGGTTTGCAAAAAGCGAATCTCTTCAATTTTAATTTCATCTTTGATCACTTTTTCGCGTTCGCGAGTATTGGTGTAGACGGATTCAGAAAGAGCGATCGCGACTTCTGCAACTTCTGAGGCGAATGTACCTGAAATCCCAATTAAACGCCCATGACGTACTACTCGCCGTAATAATCGACGCATGACATAGCCGCGTCCCACATTCGAGGCATTGATTCCATCGGCAATCATGTGGACAACCGAACGAACATGATCGCCAATTACTTTCAGGGAAGTCTTGACCTTCTCTTCGCTTTGGTGATAGTCAATCCCTGCAATATCAGCAGCTTTTTTGATGATTGGAAAGATTAAATCTGTCTCATAGTTATTGGGAACGCCCTGCAAAACCTGCGCCATGCGCTCTAAGCCCAAACCTGTATCAATGTTTTGCTTCTTGAGCGGTGTGAGATTGCCATCAGCATCACGATTCAATTCCATGAATACGAGATTATAAATCTCTAAAAAGCGCGAATCATCTTCTAAATCAATATGCTCATCGCCTAATTCGGGATGAAAATCATAAAAGATTTCCGAACAAGGTCCACAGGGCCCAGTCGCACCCGAAGCCCAAAAATTATCATCACCCATGCGCTGAATCCGATGGGCAGGAATACCGATCGCATCGCGCCAAATTGCAAACGCATCTTCATCGGTGTGATAGACGCTAACCACTAGGCGATCGGGTGATAATCCAAATACCTTAGTGACTAATTCCCAGCCCCAAGCGATCGCTTCTTTTTTAAAATAATCACCAAAGCTGAAATTGCCTAACATTTCAAAAAATGTATGGTGACGTGCGGTTCGACCGACATTCTCGATGTCGTTGGTGCGGATACATTTTTGAGAAGTAGTGGCGCGAGGAACTTCCGACTCCTGTTGTCCTAGAAAAATTGGCTTAAATGGCAGCATTCCCGCGATGGTGAGCAGTACTGTGGGGTCGGCGGGGACGAGGGAGGCGCTAGGCAATACTTTGTGACCACGCTCCTCAAAGAAATTGAGAAACTTTGCACGAATTTCAGCGCCAGTGAGAGAAGGAAGGCTAGCCATAAAAGTTTGAATTAATCCAGACAATAGGTAATATTTTTCGGAAAAAGCAAAAGTTTCCTAACCTTATTATAGCGACATGGCGGCGTGTATACACAAGTCGCGAGAACCAAGAACTAAAGTTCTTGGCTAAAAGCTAAAGTCAGTTAAAACTGACTAATTCCTGATTTTCAACCCGTTTCAACGGGTTTTAGCTTTCAGCCCGCAATTTATTGCAGGGTATTCAGGATGTGATCAAACAATTTAGACTTGTGTGTACTGTATGTACATTTAGACTTGTGTGTACTGTATGTACATAGTAGCTTTTTAAGGGGGGAAGAATCAATTAAATTATCTTCTTCCCCCTTTTTAAGGGGGATTGAGGGGGATCTCTTAGAACTTTTACGAAGGTTCGTGAACAAATGTAATTACTATTCGATTTGGTACTTAGGAAGTAGATATAATTAATCTTATAAAACACTAAGGAATAAAGAGCGTAAATCATCATGACTAGCTCAACTTTTGTTTCAGAAGTATCTAGAACCATTCCCAAAGAACAAGCTTTAATACTTTGGTTTGAAGAAGTGGGAATTGCGGACATTCCACTAGTGGGGGGTAAAAATGCTTCATTAGGCGAGATGATTCGACAGCTTAAACCTAAAGGCGTAAATGTTCCCAATGGATTTGCCACTTCAGCTTACGCTTTTCGTCACTTCATTGAAAAAGCTGGCTTAGAGGAAAAACTGCGTGAACTCTTTGCCGATCTCGATGTTGAAGATATGACAAACCTGCGCGATCGCGGTCGTGAAGCAAGAGCATTAGTTCTCAGTACGCCATTTCCTGACGATCTGCAAATGGCGATCGCCATGTCCTATCAAAAACTTTGTGACTGCGAGATATCCTGCGGCAAAGAAGCTGATGTTGCCGTGCGTTCTAGTGCTACGGCTGAAGATTTACCAGATGCTAGTTTTGCGGGACAACAAGAAACCTATCTCAATGTCTACGGCGCGAACGAAGTAGTCGAAGCTTGTCATCGCTGTTTCGCCTCATTATTTACAGACCGCGCCATCTCCTACCGCACCATTAATGGCTTCGACCATTTTGATGTCGCCCTCTCAGTCGGTGTGCAGAAAATGGTACGTTCTGATCTCGCCGCTTCTGGGGTCATGTTCTCCATTGATACCGAAACTGGTTTTAAAAATGCCGCGCTAATCACCGCCGCCTATGGTTTGGGCGAAAATGTTGTACAAGGGGCGGTAAATCCTGATGAATATTTTGTTTTCAAACCAACGCTTAAACAGGGATTCCGTCCAATTCTCGAAAAACGTCTTGGCACAAAAGAGATCAAGATGGTCTATGACATTGGTGGCGGCAAGATGACCAAAAACATCTCTGTGCCAATATCGGAACGGGTCAAGTTTGCAATCACCGATGATGAGATTCTGAAACTTGCAGAATGGGCTTGTATCATCGAAGATCATTATTCAGAAGTACGCGGCAAGTTGTCTCCAATGGATATTGAATGGGCGAAGGATGGTAATAGTGGGGAATTATTTATTGTCCAAGCCCGTCCTGAAACTGTCCAATCCCAAAAATCGGGCAACATTCTCAAAAATTACAAACTGCATGGCAGTAGTGATGTCCTAATTACTGGTCGTGCAGTTGGTGAAATGATCGGTCAAGGCAAAGCAAATGTGATTTTGGAAGTGCATGGAATTGAGGACTTCCAAGCAGGTCAAGTGCTAGTCACTAACAAGACTGACCCTGACTGGGAACCAATCATGAAGAAGGCGAGTGCGATCGTTACTAATCAAGGTGGGCGGACTTGTCACGCGGCAATTATTGCGCGAGAAATGGGGATTCCTGCGATCGTTGGTTGTGGCAATGCCACTGGTACGATTAAGTCTGGACAGGAAGTTACCGTTTCCTGTGCTGAAGGTGAAGAAGGTCGGGTGTATGACGGTTTGGTTCCCTTTGAAGTCGTGGAAACATCTCTCGATAATTTGCCAAAACTTTCTACCAAGATCTTGATGAATGTCGGCAATCCCGAAGAAGCATTTGGACTTTCAGCGATTCCCTGCGATGGCGTTGGTCTGGCTCGAATGGAATTCATCATCGCTAATCACATTAAGACGCATCCCCTTGCCTTGATGAACTTCGACAGCCTCGAAGACAAAGCTGCTAAATGGGAAATCTCACAACTGACGGCAAGATATGAGAACAAGGCTGATTTCTTTGTAGATAAATTAGCTCATGGCATTGGCACGATCGCCGCCGCTTTTTATCCCAAACCTGTCGTGGTGAGAATGTCCGACTTCAAGAGCAACGAATATGCTAATTTGCTCGGTGGTCGCGCCTTTGAACCGACTGAAGAAAATCCGATGATTGGCTGGCGTGGTGCGTCCCGTTACTACGATCCCAATTATCGCGAAGCCTATGGTTTGGAATGTCAAGCTCTCAAGCGCGTCCGTGATGACATGGGCTTAACCAACGTGATTCCGATGATTCCGTTCTGTCGTACTCCTGAAGAAGGTCGGAAGGTGATCGCGGAGATGGCAAAACATGGCTTGAAGCAGGGGGTAAATGGTCTAGAAGTCTATGTGATGTGTGAAATTCCCAGCAACGTGATTTTGGCGGATGAGTTCGCCCAAGTCTTCGATGGCTTTTCCATCGGTTCTAATGACCTGACGCAATTAATGCTCGGTTTAGATCGTGACTCTTCGCTGGTGGCGCATATCTTTGATGAGCGGAACGAAGCTGTCAAGTCAATGATTCGTAATGTTATTAAAAGCGCAAAAGCCAACCATCGCAAGATCGGTATCTGCGGTCAAGCGCCGAGTGACTACCCTGAGTTTGCACGGTTCCTTGTTGAGGAAGGCATTGATTCCATCAGTCTCAATCCTGACTCTGTTTTGAAGACGATGTTGGACTTGGCTAAGGTATAGAAGACAAAAAACGTAGTGGCAAGTCATGACTTGCCACTACGTTTTTTTGCGTAAGGGACTTGCTGTTAATTAAAGTACCAGAGGCTTCGACTTCG
>JANMFC010000093.1:0-2289 GCA_031377675.1 Pseudanabaena sp. OTE_70b_metabat_355
AAAAGATAATAAATGTGCTGGCTGTCCCCAAGCTACAGTTAAAGCGGCGATCGCATGAACCAATGAGCATAGGGTCATGAAAATATTAATGTAGCCTGCTGGTCTTGGACCCGTTTTGCGAGTGATGCCGGGAAACCAGACAACCGATAGCCCAGCACCTATCAAGGAATAGAAGGGAATCAGCCAGATCGTATCCAGCCAGTTATTTATCATATAAACTCTATTTATTTAAAAGAAACCATAATTAAATTTCTATGATTATCGCAAAGATGACTCTAAATGAAAATACCCTAATTCATAAGTATTTGTCTATGAATACTATAAGAGGAGACTGCTACTGCAATTTGTCGAGAAAAAAGTCAGGGATCTGGGCATCTAAAGCTTTCTTTTGATGTCCTATTTGACGGGGTTTCTACGCTAAAATAGAGCAAAAACTGATATGTCAAATAGCTCGAGCGATCACCGCCAACGTCGTTCTAAATCTAAAAAAGTTTCGCGAATCAAACGCTTTTTTAAATGGTTAGAATGGCGATTTGCGACACCAGAATTTATTGGGGGAATGTATAGCGCTTTAACAGTGTTCTTCTTTATGGCGGCGACCAATACCCTTGCAGGTTGGTTGTATGTGATTAGTGGCGTGAGTTTTGCGCTGTTGCTGGTAGGGGCGGTGATGCCCAAGCGGTTGCTAGCGGAAATCACGGTAGTGCGATCGTCGATTGATCCTGTCAGTGTGGGGGATGATTTATGGATCGATTTGATTATTCAGAATACAGGTCGAACTGAGAAGCGGTTATTGGAAGTGCGCGATATGTTGCCAGAAAGTATTTCCAATATTTTGCAGCAAGAAGTCGTCATTGAGTTAATTGCGCCACTTCAGGAATATCGCTGGACTTACGAAGCTCCAACCACAAAACGAGGCGTGTTTGTATTTCGATCTACAGAAATTGCTACTTCCAGTCCATTAGGTCTGTTTCGGAGTCGTCGCGCCTGTCCATCGGGGCAGAAGGCGATTGTTTATCCTACCGTACTGCCCTTAGAGCGTTGTCCTTTAGTCGATCAATTAGGAAGTGACACTAATCCGCGCCAATATAGTGATGATCAGATTTACAGTAATGCTACGGAAGGCTTAACCAAGACCTTGCGTCCCTATCGCTGGGGTGATCCGACCAGATTAATCCATTGGCGAACTAGTGCTAAATTTGGCGAATTGCGGGTGCGAGAATTGGAAGTCACGATCGGTGGTCAAGAGGTAGCGATCGCCCTTGATACTTCTACAGGATGGCAACCTGAAGCCTTTGAGGAAGCAGTAGTAGCGGCGGCTTCTCTTTACTTCTACGCGCAGAAATCGAAATTGAGTGTCAGGCTATGGACACCCGACACAGGGATAGTGCAGAGCGATCGCGCCGTATTAGAAACTCTCGCCGCCGCAAATATTTCTGATTCTGCAACCAAAGTCGATCTGCTGAAGGATTTGCCTGATCTGCCTATAGTATGGCTGTCCCATCGCAATGACAGCCTCGCCTATTTACCCTTGGGAAGTCGTTGGGTACTATGGCAAAATTCTGCAAAGGTAAATATTCCCAATCAGCGATCGCTCGGTTTAACGATTGAAACTATTAGCGATGCTGATGATTTAAGTTACAAGTCTTTGCGATCGCAACTTCAAGAATATCTAACGCCCTAGTTCAGCGATTATTTTACAAATAGGACTTATGCAACTCAACCAAGAACTAAAGTTCTTGGCTTAAAGCTAAAGTCAGCTAAAGCAGACTAAAGAACTCATATAATCAACCCGTTTCAACGGGTTTAAGCTTTCAGCCCGTAATTTATTACAGGGCTAATGCGTAAGTCCTGATAAATTATCGTATAAGTCCGCAATGATGATGTTTGAGAATAGCCAACCATCGGGAGCAACTAACATGATGCGAATATCTTCTGATTGCTCAACAAATTTTACCCAATGCTTATCTTGATAACGATGGAGAATCTGTAAAGCGCGATCGCAAAGTTCTTTTCCATACCTTAATTGCAATGCCTTTAAACTTAAACCGACCGCTAAGCGTAAACCCTGCATGAGCGTATCCATTAACTCTTCTCTATCATCAATTACGGGAGCCGTAAAGCTGATGCTTGATTGTTGCCATTCTGCGATCGCCTCTAGATATTCACGCATCTTCCGAGGGCGATCGATTCTTTGACGATGGATATAACTAGTCGCGCCCATACCCATTCCATAAAAGGGTTGGTTGTACCAATAGGTCAAATTATGCTGTGCTTGATAGCCAGATT
>JANMFC010000138.1:0-2658 GCA_031377675.1 Pseudanabaena sp. OTE_70b_metabat_355
ATATACGCTGGCTCAACGATGTCTAAGCCACTCCCACCTCTTTTCTGTTTGCTATGGCGTGGCGGCGAAACCCCCCGCAACTCTATTTTTTAACTCATTCCCAATAAGCCCTTAGTTAGCCGCTTAATGGCAGCACCTGCAACATCGCGATAACGCATATCACCACAGAATATTCTACCCATACGCCGACTAGCACTTGGTCTCTTGATGCCCATTTTGTAGCCAAAACTGGGGACACGATAAAAAATAGAGCCAATGCGCTGCGCCCATGCCATATCTTCGCCCCATTCTTCTTGAACTGTGGCGGTATATTGTTTAAGTGCATCGGCGTTACCCGCGACCGCTTGATCGATCGCTTTACCTCCTAGCATTCCTGTCAACAGCGAAGGACGAATCCCCTCAGCCGTAAAAGGATCGACGATACAAGCAGCTTCTCCTACTAGCAAGGCATTTTGAGTATGCAGAGGTTGATTACCATCCCAAAGAGAAATGGGATGTCCAAATTGTTTCATGGAAGTAATATCAATGCCAAATTTCTGAGCATAGTTCGCAGTAATTTCTTTCAAATTTTGCTTCTCGCCACCAAAAAATGTCCCCGCACCAATAGAATAACCATCAATTTTGGGGAAATTCCAAATATAGCCATTCTGGACTGAGCCAAAATCAAAATGAATCGTATCAATGTTTGGATTGTCAGGATGGGGAGTTTCCACTTCAAGGGCTGCTCCCATACGGCGTTTTCGCTCTTTAAAGCCTAACCACTTTGCCATAGAACCTCTAGCTCCATCCGCAGCAATTAGATACTTGGTTGACAATATTTCTGTTTCCCCATCACGTTCTGTTTTTACCAACCAGCGATCGCTTTTCCATTCAATACCTGTAACTCCCGTGCGATCGCGAAGTTCTACACCTAGTTTTTGTCCTTGCTGGACAAGGTAATGATCAAATATATTACGGCGCACCATCCACACAGGATCAAGGTCGGTTAGTTCCACCACTTCAGGATTGCCCATTTGCCATGTGTAGCAAATTTTGTTTACTGTTAGGGATATTGCTGGCGAAAAGTCAAAATCAAACCATTTTTGTACCATAGGCGAGACACCGCCGCCACAGGGCTTGTATCGGGGCAGGCTCTCTTTTTCTAGCAATAAAACTGAACGTCCAAGTTTTGCTAAGTGATAGGATGCTGAACCACCAGAGGGACCTGCCCCAACAACAATGCAGTCGTACATAATAAAAAGTTTATTTTAAATAATTTGTTTTAAATAATATTACAGGAAAATCTTTTATTTCTTACTCTTTTCCCAATCAAGAAATAGCGATGCGCGGCAAAGCCGCGCATCGCTATTTCTTGATTATTCTTTGATCACTTGCCATTGTGTAACAGGGCGCATTGGTTTCCATCCTAAAAAACTTCCGATCGCTTCCGCCCGATTAATCGAAATTTGCGTGAGCGTACCACCATACTGTTGTTGGCTTTGGAAGAGTTTCTGCTCCCCCTCAAGGGTGACAACATTAGCTACTAAACGTCCCCGCGATCGCAGATTTTCCCAACAAGTTTCCAACAAATGTGGAACTGTTAAACCACCACCAATAAAGATCGCATCAGGTATCGGTAAACCTTGGAGAACTTCAGGTGCAGCACCTGCGATAATTTTTAAATTGGGAGTACCGATGGCGATCGCATTCTCGGCAATAAAATGAGTGCGAGACTTCTCAATGGCGATCGCTTGACAACGGGGATGACTTCGCATCCATTCAATGCCAATGGAACCGCAGCCAGCGCCCACATCCCAGAGTAACTCTCCTGCATTCGGAGCCAGAGCCGATAATGTCATGGCTCTAATTTCGCGCTTTGTTAACTGTCCATCGTGATGATACGCATCATCGGGAAGTCCCACCATTCGCGATCGCATTTTCGCTTCAGGATTGGCAATACATTCTACAGCGATCGCATTGAGATCGGCGAATTCTGGGAAATTGGGGAATTGATTTGCAACCGTAGAAATTATGCGTTCCTTTGTACCATTGAGATGTTCTAAAACGGTGATTTTGCTATTATTAAAATGGCGATCGCAGAGAATATTTGCCACAAGTTGGGGGGTTTCTTTACCTGAACTGAGGATTAGCAGTTTGGCATTGGGATAAATATAGGTTTGCAAAAGCGCGGCAGGGCGACCACATAAGCTCAGGGTTTCTACTTCATTGATTGACCATCCTAATCGAGCGCAAATAAAACTAAACGTGGAAGGTGCGGGAATGATTAAGACTTCTTCTATGGGGATTTTTTTTAATAAAGTTGTGCCAATCCCAAACCAGAGTGGATCACCGCTTGCCAAGATGCATACAGCCTTACCGCGATCGCTAATTATTTGTTGAATAGTTTTTTCAATGGGAGATTCCCAAACTAGACGCGATCGCGTATCTTCTGATAATTCGGGCAACATAGCCAAATGGCGATCGCCGCCAATTAAAACTTCGGCGTTATCAATTAGCGATCTCGCCCCTGTGCTTAATCCAGACAGACCGTCTTCACCTATACCGATTATCGAGAGCCACTTTTCAGAATTCATTAGCTAGATTTCATTGATTAAATAACTTTTGCTATTAAAACCAAAAATTGTTGGGACGGGCGAAGCCCGTCCCAACAATTTTTGG
>JANMFC010000163.1:0-7652 GCA_031377675.1 Pseudanabaena sp. OTE_70b_metabat_355
AGTGCCGCTTCGCGGCACTTTTAAACTTTTCTATGGGTTTGATGTCAGCGCAAAGCGCTGTAGCAAGAGCGAGAGTAAGTTTCAAAGACTTGATTTAGAGAATAATCGATTTTTGGAATTTCTCGTAACCCTCACCATCACAGCGCGATCGCTGACACTTTTGGTCGTTGTACGGGAAACCCTACCCGAATAGGTAGAGTCCCCCTGATGTGCTAATTGGGAAAAGTGGTTAATCTGGTATGAGATTAAAGATTAACCCAAAAAAGTTAACTAAGCATTAAATATCAGGAGTTGGAAGCCTTATGGCTAAAGTAGTTGGAATCGACTTAGGTACGACAAACTCAGTCGTTGCCGTCATGGAAGGGGGCAAGCCAACGGTGATTGCAAACGCCGAAGGCTTCCGTACCACACCATCAGTTGTGGCTTATGCCAAAAATGGCGATCGCCTTGTTGGACAAATCGCTAAGCGCCAAGCGGTGATGAACACCGATAACACATTTTATTCAGTAAAGCGCTTTATTGGCAGACGATATGACGAAGTTAGTGGCGAATCAAAGCAAGTCGCATACAAAGTCATGAAGGTTGGCGAAAACGTCAAAATCGATGCACCTGCCGTTAGCAAACAGTTTGCTCCTGAAGAAATTTCGGCTCAAGTCTTGCGGAAACTAGTTGACGACGCTAGCAAATATTTGGGCGAGACAGTCACCCAAGCCGTTATCACCGTTCCTGCATATTTCAATGACTCACAACGTCAAGCCACTAAAGATGCTGGCAAAATTGCAGGTGTTGAAGTCCTACGGATCATTAACGAACCGACCGCAGCAGCATTGGCTTATGGGCTAGACAGCAAAACCAATGAAACCATCCTCGTATTTGACCTTGGCGGCGGTACATTTGACGTATCGATCCTTGAAGTTGGCGATGGCGTATTTGAAGTAATGTCTACCAGCGGCGACACTCACCTCGGCGGTGACGACTTCGATAAAAAGATCGTTGACTTCCTTGCTAATCAGTTCCAATCAGCAGAAGGTATCGATCTTCGTAAAGACAAGCAAGCATTACAACGTCTAACTGAAGCCGCCGAAAAAGCTAAGATTGAGCTTTCTAGCGTTTCTCAAACTGAAATCAATCTTCCCTTCATCACCGCAACTCAGGATGGACCTAAGCACTTAGACACCACCTTGACCCGCGCTAAGTTTGAAGAACTCTGCTCCGACTTGATCGATCGCTGCCGTATTCCTGTCGAGCAAGCAGTACGCGATGCCAAAATCGACAAATCGAAGATTGATGAAGTTGTGCTAGTTGGTGGTTCGACCCGTATTCCTGCGGTACAAGAAGTTGTTAAAAAGATTCTTGGCAAAGACCCTAATCAAAGCGTTAACCCTGATGAAGTTGTGGCGATCGGTGCAGCAGTTCAAGCAGGTGTATTAGCTGGTGAAGTTAAGGACATTCTCTTGCTTGACGTTACTCCTCTCTCCCTCGGTGTCGAAACCCTAGGCGGCGTAATGACCAAGATTATTCCTAGAAACACCACTGTTCCTACCAAGAAGTCAGAAGTCTTCTCAACTGCGGTTGATGGACAAAGCAATGTGGAAATTCATATTCTTCAAGGCGAACGTGAAATGTCCAACGACAACAAGAGTTTGGGAACCTTCCGTCTTGATGGCATTCCTCCCGCTCCTCGTGGCGTACCTCAAATCGAAGTTATCTTTGACATCGATGCAAATGGTCTATTGTCGGTAACGGCAAAGGACAAGGGAACTGGTAAAATCCAAACCATCTCCATCTCTGGTGCGTCCACCTTGCCTAAGGATGAAGTTGAGCGCATGGTTAATGAAGCCGAGCGTAATTCTTCTGCCGATAAAGAGAAGCGCGATCGCATTGAAGCAAAAAATCAAGCCGACTCGCTTGCTTATCAAGCTGAAAAGCAAATCAAGGATCTTGGTGACAAGGTTCCTGAAGCTGACAAGACCAAAATCGAAGGACTTGTTAAGGATTTGCGTGAAGTGATTGCTAAAGACGATCATGAAGCGATCGCTGCTCAAACTGAAGAGTTGAAGCAAGCTTTGTATGCTCTTAGCTCGTCTGTCTATCAGCAAGGTGGCGGTGAAGCTCCTTCGGGTGCTGCTCCTGAAGATGGAACTAAGGATGCTGCAAGCGGTGATGATGATGTAATCGATGCCGATTTCACTGAATCGAAATAGATAAAATCTTACGATATTTTGTAGGGGCAATTCATGAATTGCCCCTACATCATATAAAAAAAGGTGAGCGCACAGCGCTCACCTTTTTTTATGCTAACTCTCCCATGATGTAGGTTGCTTCGATCGCCCGATCATCACCCATAATTAGCGTTGCAAATAAATGATCCGATATTTCGGCAACCGTGAGATGTTTATCCAAATTTGGCAACTGATTTCTTAAAGCCATAATTGGCGTAGATCGCATATTTAACACCACAAAATCAGCCTCTTTCCCAATCTCAAAATTACCTAACTTATCATCCAAACATAGAGCGATCGCCCCGCCTAATGTCGCCAAAAATAATGCTTGAAAAGCCGAAAGTTTCTGCGATCTCAACTGGGCAACTTGATAGGCGGCACTGGCGGTGCGGAGCATCGAAAAACTTGTACCCGCCCCCACATCAGTTCCTAAACCAACTTTAATCGGTGTTTCTAAAGATTTTGCCTTTTCTAATTTAAATAATCCACTTCCTAAAAACAAATTAGAAGTTGGACAAAAAGCGATCGCTGATTTTGCTGCTGATAATCTCGCAAATTCTGAATCCGTAAGCTGCACCCCATGAGCAAAAACTGACCTTGCACCAACTAAACCAGCGCGATCATAAACATCAAGATAACCATTACTTTCAGGAAATAGTTCAGCAACAAAGTCAACTTCTTTGACATTTTCCGAAAGGTGCGTGTGTAAATATACATCGGGATATTCCGCTAACAGCTTACCTGCATTAGTTAACTGCTCCGTCGTTGATGTGGGTGCAAAGCGGGGCGTGACAGCATAAAGTAAGCGATCGCGCTTGTGCCATTTCTCAATTAACGCTTTAGTCTCTTGATAGGAAGATTCTGCGGTATCTTGAAGGAATTCGGGCGCATTGCGATCCATCATCACTTTACCCGCAATCATGCGTAAATTGCGGCGTTGCGCTTCTTCAAAAAAAGCATCCGTTGATTGCGGGAAAACTGTTGTAAATACTAGTGCTGTCGTTGTTCCATTTTTCAACAATTCATCCAGAAAGATGGAGGCAATTTCACACGCATAATTGCGATCGCTAAACTTCCCTTCCACAGGAAATGTATAAGTACTCAACCATTCCAATAACTGTTCACCATAGGAAGCAATCATTTCTGTCTGCGGAAAATGGATATGCGTATCGATAAATCCTGAAACAATCAAGCGATCGGGATAATGGGTAATGGGAATATCGGCATATTCACTTTGCAATTCGGCATAATTACCTAAAGCCTTGACCAGTCCATCCTCAACGACTAATAAACCATCGGGAAAGTAACGCATACAATCAGCTTCAGGTGCATAAAACGGATCGGCGATCGCATCTAAAAAACTTGACCGAAATCCCCTGATGGTTGGCTGAATATTTTCCTGTGTCGGTTGATTTTGCATAGTTTAGAGATATGTTTTAAGTGAACAGATCAGCGATCGCTAAGATAATTGAGCTTTAGCTTAATGTGAAAAAACATCGGCATAGCCTAGCAGATCCAAATACACAAGAGTGGGAATATGGGCAAAACAAGCCTGTGCAAGATCATAGCGATTTTCTCTGGTCAGCATTTCAATTAGCTTGCGATAGACAGCCAGTAAATAGCGCACATCATTGGCGGCATATTTGAGTTGGTCTTCCGATAGGGACAGCACATTACCCCAATCTGAAGACTGGGATGTTTTATCGAGTTCAATGTTTTGCAGTTCACGGACTACTTCTTTTAAGCCATGCTTATCGGTATAGGTTCTTGCAAGTTTGCTGGCGATTTTGGTGCAGAAAATCGGATGGGTGGCGATACCGAGATGGGCTTCGAGCATAGCGACATCAAATCTGGCAAAGTGGAAAACTTTATTCACATCAGGGGCTTCAAATAAATATTTGAGATTTGGTGCTTCTTTAATCCCCTGTGCAATTCTGACAATACTCACAGTTTCATTGTCATTGCATATTTGGATTAGACATAGGCGATCGCGTCTAGGAATTAGTCCCATTGTCTCTGTATCTACAGCGATCGCTTCATTGCCGAGATATTCTTGCAGGGTGTCAAAATCAATATCGTTGTCAAATATTTTAAAAGATGCCATTTTAAATTCTTAAGATCTCTATCTAACTTATCCAGTTTAAGGCTACAGCGCTTTGCACTTACTTAAAACCCAGATAAATTTGTAAAAGCGCCGCTTTTACAAATTTATCTGGATTATTCATATTTATGCAAGCTATTCCTTAAGGGGTGTCTTTATACATTTTAAGTAAAACCGAGAAACTTAAACTAAATTTAAGAAACTAACTAAAAGCTACGAATCCTTACTAAACAATGCGATCGCTCTATTGTAAGCATCAGAAAAGCCCTTTGATTTTGTCATGCTAGATTCTTGACGTTTAGAGGAACTTTGCGTCAAACTGTTTAGTAACTCAATCGCTGGAACCAGCATGGAAACTCTGGAATTTATTATTTACCCAGATGGTCGAGTCGAAGAACGAGTGACGGGTATCGTTGGTGCTAGTTGTGCTGAGGTGACGGCGGCGATCGAAGCAAAGCTGGGAATTGTCGCACATCGCGAGTTAACCTCTGAAAACTTTGCTCAACAGCAAGTTATATCTCAGAGTACAACCCAATTTGATCATGTATCAGATACCCATACCGATGCTTCTAGATTTAGCCAATGGTAGTCAAGGTTATAAAAATCTCTAGTTTCCCAGCTTAGAATAATTAAAATAACAAATTAAAGTCCAAATTTTTAGAGCGTCTGTCCTTTAGCTCCAAGTCAGGATCAAACCTATGTCACATTTTAGCCAAGTAAAAACCCAAATCCGCAGTTTAGAACCGCTTGAAAAGGCTCTCACTGATTTAGGAGTCAACTGGAAATCTGGCGCGTCACCTATGCGTGGTTATCAAGGTGCGACAACTGAAGCAGAAGTCGTCATCGCCCAAGACAATGGTTATGATGTCGGCTTTCAGTGGAATGGTCGCGAATTTGCCCTCGTTGCCGATATGCAATATTGGCAACAGCCTTGGACAGTAGAAAGCTTTTTGCAAAAAGTAACCCAACGCTACGCGATCGCTACCGTCATGGGTGAATCGGTCGATCAAGGTTTTAGCCTATCTGAGCAGCAAGTGCGTGAAGATGGCTCAGTCCGTCTGGTTTTGCAGCGTTGGCATGGATAATTTTTCTAACCATACAGCGAGTTTTACGGGTTTAGATGCAGATATTAGCGATCGCTCTGGCTTTGAACCCGAACTTGGCGGCGACCTGCGCCAAAACGCTGTGTTTGTTGATGAAACTATCTGCATCGGCTGTGGACATTGCGCCCATACAGCGCGGAGTACTTTTTTCTTGGAAGAAGACTATGGGCGGGCGCGGGTGATCGCTCAAGATGGTGATGATCAGGATTTGGTGCAGGAGGCGATCGATACTTGTCCAGTGGACTGTATTGCTTGGGTAAATTACAACGACCTAAACAAACTCGAAGAAGCCAGAAAACATCAAATCATTCAAAATTTAGGAATTATTGGTGACGGTGCGGCTTTACGCCGTGCCACCAACAAATAACCAAATAAAAAAGGGATGCAATGCATCCCTTTTTTATTTGGTTATTTAGTAGCGATCGCGACCGCCGCCGCCGCCAGATGGACGACCACCGCCGCCTCTAAATCCGCCACGACCACCGCCGCCGCCACTGCCGCCTTCTTCACGAGGCTTGGCTTTGTTGACCTTGAGGGCGCGACCCATCCATTCAGCTTCGTCGAGGGCTTCGATCGCCGCATCTTCTTTACTTTCATCAACCATTTCGACGAAAGCAAAACCGCGTGGACGACCAGACTCCCGATCTATAGGGAGATGAACACGCTTAATTTCACCATATTCGGCGAATACGGCTTTGAGATCTTCTTCTGCAACCTCGTAAGAGAGATTACCAACATAAATAGACATAATACTTGCTTTAACAATCAGATATGTGTAGAGATAGAGATTTCGGAAAGAAGCCTGTCACGATGAAACAGAAGACAACTGTCAATAAACTGTCAATACTGAAAACAAACATTGCGATCGGGAAATACTCATCCGCACATATTCTAGCGCAGTCAACTTGATTTAGTTGATTATTTGGAAAATATTTATGATGGCTCCATAGCAAACGTAATCCAGCGCTTTGCGTTTAATTAAAACCCAGAGAAATTTTTGAAAGTGTTGCGGAGCAACGCTTTCAAAAATTTCTCTGGACTACTCAAAGCCTTCGTAGGCGATAAAACTCAAGAAAATTTTAAAAAGGCTTGCGAAGCAAGGCTTTTTAAAATTTTCTTATACCCCTAAGTTCACTAAAATTTAGAAATGGCAGTTGCGCTATATGCGAAGATCGATCGTTGATCTTTTTTAAAAATCTTTATCAAAAAACTTTATACAAATGACAAAAAACGTATGGATATTCCCAGGACAAGGCTCTCAGGCGGTAGGTATGGGGCTAGATCTTGCCGAAGTGGGCAAAGATAAATTTGCCAAGGCGGAGCAGGTTTTAGGCTGGTCGATTTTAGAAAAAATACAGACTGATACGACTGAACTTGCCAAAACTGAATTTACTCAGCCTTGTCTGTATGTGATCTCGGCGATCCTTGCCGATTTATTAAAAACTAAGGGAGCTAAGCCTGATGCAGTGGCTGGTCATAGCTTAGGTGAATATAGCGCCCTGTATTGTGCTGATGTTTTTGACTTTGCGACTGGTTTGGAATTAGTGAAACAACGATCGCTATTGATGGCTGAGGCAAGTGGCGGCGCGATGACGGCTTTGATTGGCTTTAATCGGACTGAGTTGGAAACGGCGATCGCCGAAACCGCAGATGTGATCCTAGCCAATGATAATAGTGCTGAGCAAGTGGTAATTTCGGGGACAGAGGCGGCGGTAAAATCAATTTGCGATCGGGTGAAATCAAAACGGGCGATCGCTTTGGCAGTTAGTGGTGCGTTTCATTCGCCCTTGATGGCTGAGGCGGCAGCGCAGTTTGCGATCGCCCTCGAAAAGACTATTTTCAAGGACGCATCGATCCCCGTGATTTCTAACTTGGAGCCGAATAAGGCGATCGCATCAGGACAAGTGTTGCGAGATCTGCTCGTGCAACAAATGACATCACCCGTGCGTTGGCGCGAAATCTGTTTATATCTCGCTGATCAAGGTTACGAAGAGGCGATCGAGGTTGGTTCAGGAAAAGTTTTAACAGGATTAGTTAAGCGATCGGCTCCTAGTTTGGCGCTAGTCAATATCAGCACCTTAGAGCAAGTAAGGAATGAAAAATAATTAAAATCAAAATTTGTTGGGGCGGGCGAAGCCCACCCCAACAAATTTGGGTTTTAATTGCACAAGTTATTTATTTTTCATTCCTAAATAATTTGTAGAAATCTATCGCCTTGCGGTAAAT
>JANMFC010000196.1:0-8372 GCA_031377675.1 Pseudanabaena sp. OTE_70b_metabat_355
GCTTTGCCCGCCCCAACAAATTTGGGTTTTAATTATTTTTCATTCCTAAACAATTATGATATTCTGTTCCATCTAAACAGATTAGTAAATTCCCACCCAATCTTCCATAATTATATAATGACTCACCGCATATTTAATTCAATCCCAGCTATATCTCATCATCCAAGTTAACACCCAACTGTCGCAACTTTTCTGCAAGACGATCTGCCCTTGCCTCTTCCCGATCTGCCCGTTGATTAGCCACCAAATTCGCACTATATAACTCCTCTGGCGTGAGCAACTTCTCTCCATTATCCAGACGATAAAACCCAATCAGATACTCCTCAGCCTGTAACTTCAGTTGTAATACTTCGCTGCAATTATCACGAATAGGCTTATACACACCATCCTCATTCAGTCGATAGCCTTGCAACTGTTCTGCAACCCATTCGCCATAGGGATCGAATAGCCAGTATTCAGTTACTCCCAACTGCTCGTATAGTGTCTTCTTAAAGTTCCAATCGGTTTCCTTTGTCCCTGCCGATGTCACCTCAAAAATAATTGCTGGAGTTTGTTGTCCTTCCCAAATTTTGTAATTGGCATAGAGTCGTTTTTCGATATCAAATACGACCATCACATCAGGTGCAACTCTAGCTCTGGGATTACCTTCAATGTAATAGAGGTATTGATCGGCAAAGACAACTGCTTGCTGCTCCTGCAAATATAACCGCAAGAGTGCTAGAGCCATCAGAATTGCCAGAACGTGCTGTTGAGTTTCTGCCAATGGTTCTCCGTCGGAACTGGGATAGATGATTTCTGAGGTTGCCGAATTGGTAGCTGGTGCGATCGCCTGTTTTTGTGCCTGTTCTTGTATATTTACTTTGGTATCTACCTTTACCTTGGCATTTAGTTTCTGTTGCGATCGCTCTTCGGTAATGGCTACCATAACGCTTTAGGGCTGATTGTTGATCAGAATTATATCACACGCCTACAGACAGCATACTTACAACTCAAACGCCTTGACTTCTCCGTTAGCGATCGCAATAGTTTAAAATGCAGAGACTCTTAAGATTTGTTTCGCATGATCGAGCCATCAATACCTGATCAATCATTGGATCAATCATCCAATCCAGCTTTTACAAGATTTCGCAAGGCAATCGCCCATAAGGAATTTCTAATCACGGCTGAGGTATCGCCGCCCAAGGGCTGTAACCCAACGCATACGCTCGAACAAACGCGATCGCTAAAAGGACGTGTCCATGCGGTGAATATTACCGATTCTAGTCGCGCTGTGATGAGCATGAGTCCTGTAGCGGCTTCCGTCTTAATTCAGCAGCAACTGGGGATTGAAACAATTTGTCAGATGGCATGTCGCGATCGCAATCGCATTGCCTTACAGGGAGATTTATTCGGGGCGGCGGCGCTAGGAATTACGAATATTTTGGCACTCACGGGCGATCCTGTGAAAGCTGGCGATTCTCCTGATGCGCGATCGGTGTTTGATTATGAATCAGTCAGGTTATTGCAATTAATTCAAAAACTAAATCAAGGCTTGGATGCCAATGGTAAAGCCCTACCCCATCAAGGTACGGACTTTTTAGTGGGAGCCGCCGTTGATCCGCAGTCGCCTAGTTGGTCGGGGTTGCAAAGACGCTTTGAGCGAAAGCTAAGTGCAGGGGCTCAATTTTTTCAAAGCCAACTAATTACTGATTTCGATCGCCTCGATAAATTTGTCACCCAAATCGCCAATCAATCAGATAAGCCCATTCTCGCAGGCATATTTTTGATTAAATCTGCCAAAAATGCTTTATTTCTGAACAAATTTGTGCCAGGGGTGCAGATTCCTGACCATATTATTGATCGCCTTGCCAAGGCTAAATCACCATTACAGGAAGGCATAGCGATCGCTGCTGAACAAATCCAAACGGCGCGGCAAATCTGTCAGGGCGTACATATCATGGCGATTAAAGCCGAACACTTGATTCCTGAAATATTGGATCGGGCAGGAGTAGCCGCTATTTCTCTATAAAGATATGCCGCACGCACAGCGTGCAGCATATCTTTATAAAGATCGTGCTTAAATTGCCCACAAATACAAAACTTTCGGTTAATCTAGTAAATAAATTAAACTTATATCTATGGCAAGACGTAGATCTTCTTCTACCCTGAATACACCGCCGACTGAACCAAAAAAATCTAACGACACCACCACGAAACTAGCGATCGCGGGTGCGATTTTTGCGGTTGGCATTGGTGTTGGCATTGCGCTCTCTACCCTCAATCCTACGCCGCGTACTGTTGACGCAATTCGATTAGATAATCTTGCACCCAGTCGCGATTTTTGTAATAACTATGGGGCTTCGGCGATGGTGATGAGCAGCCGTGTTTATGTCACCCTCAATCCCTTTAATGTTTTTATCAGTCAAGCGGAGCCTGTTCCTGGTTGTGTGGTGTTACCCAATAACTGGAATGTGCTGTTGCAAAAAAATGTAATCAAAGAAGCTGATATTCGTCAATGTAAAGATCGGATGAATACCTTTGGTTTCACGGGCGATCTTGATAAGACTCCTGCGGTTGATTGCATTTATGAAAGCAAAAATGCGGCAGAAAAGTTTACCAATGGTGTGCCAACTGCACCTAGTCCTAGCCCCAATCCATAAAGACTGACTCAAGCTTGCTTGTCAAACACAAAATGCAAACTTAGGGACTTGCGATTTAATAAAATATAAAACCAGAATTTGTGGGGCGGCAAAGCCGCCCCACAAATTCTGGTTTTATATTTGGATTGGTATTGTAAAGTTCGCATTTTGGTAGCGATCGCCTTTATTCAAAGACATTATGCAGCCTTGGCAATTATCGTGCGATGACGGGGAGAATTAGCGGTGATGGTGGGAGATGCAAATCCTGCGGCAACTAGTTCCGCTTCCATATCAAAAGCAAAATATTGATCAAGATAGGGTTCTGTACTTTTGAGCAGCGTCAAAATATAGGGCGGCATTTTCTGATAGATATCTGAGGCGGGATTCATATCCATAAAGGTGAAGTAACCATTAGGGCGCAAAATACGGCGAATTTCTCGCAAAATTTGCCGACTTGCTGCTTGAGGTAGTTCATGGAAGATGAGAAAACAGGAAACAAAATCAAAGGAATTATCAGCTAATCCTGTATGTTCGGCAGTTGAATGCAGCCATTGCAGTTGCTGATTTTCTAATAGTTGAGGATGCTTGATGCGGGTGTTGTAATTGGCGATCGCCAAAAAATGTGGTGATAAATCCAAACCCGTGATCTTGGCTTGGGGATAAGCATTATGCAGCACAAAAGTACTCATGCCCACGCTGCAACCAATGTCGAGAATATCTTGAGGAGTGGTGGGAATCTTCTCTTTGAGTACATCAATATAACTTTGACGCAGACGGGCATCGCCTTGGACAGGAGGCTGATCATCATTCCAAATCCGTGAATGCACAGCAAAGGCAGCAACTTCCACTTCAGTCGCTGGTGTCCAGCCGAGATTACCTTCTTCGTAGGCATGGAAATGCTTGAGATAATATTCAGGATACTTGATATTTGGATTCTGGACTTTGGCAAGTTCGCTATCGAGATCTTGTTTTTGTAAATCCGCCACAATTTGCAGCCAATGTACACCCATCGACTCAGCGCGTTCGATCATCATTTTCCGAGCGCGTTGTTTAGCTATGTTGAAGATAGGCGCGATCGCTAAGATGCTATTTACTAGGCGAGAGGCTAGTCCGATTTTGGGGCTGGGGGCAGAATTGGCAACAGTCATAATAATTTGATAAATATAATTCGTAAAATCATAGAGTAGGACGCTCAGCGTCCTACTCTATGATTTTACGAGATTTGATCGCGATCGCAGGATTGCCACTGTAAATTGTCATTGGTTCTAGCGATCGCGTGGCAACACTACCTAAACCTAAAATCGCGCCCTGTCCCACTCGTACACCCGCCGCTACTGTCGCCCGCGCTGCAATCCAACTACCTGATTCAAGATAAATTGGCGCAGTCCGTAGTTCAAAATCGCGATCGCCCCAGTCGTGATTGCCCGTGCAGAGATACACATCTTGAGAGATACAACAATGACTTTCGATGGTGATCCAGTCGAGATTATCCAACCATGCATCTTCGCCGATCCACACAAAATCTTTAATAATTAAGCGCCAAGGAAATTTGACGCGCATTCCTGTTTTGATGCGTACGCCCTGCCCAACTTCCGCACCAAACCAGCGTAAAATATTCACTTTTAAGCCCGAAAACGGGATTAAGTAGCTCCGCACCATTGGTGCGCCGATAAAGTGCCAAAGCAGTTGCTTCCACAGTGGCGCACCAGTGGTGTAGGTTCCTGTTGTATAGCGATCGAGACGCAAAGTAGTATTTTCCTCTCAGCTTAAATTAATCTTGCTTAAACGAAAGAATTGTTAAGCGGTGCTATGCACCGCTTAACAATTCTTTGATGGTTTTTTATGAGCTAGACCCAAATCGAATTGCGTAAACGTCCTGTTCTTTGTCTGTATAAATTTCAACATCAGATTTAGGTCGTGATACACACAAAAGAATATAGCCTTTAGCATCTAATTCTTCACCCATACCGCCGCTTCCCATGCCTTGGCTTTGGTCTACCTCACCCTTAACAATTTGCGCCGCGCAAGTTGTGCATACTCCTGCATAACAAGAGCAGGGTAAATCCAGCCCTTGCGCGATCGCTGCATCGAGTATTGCTTGATCTTCAGGAACGGACACGGTAAAAGTTTGTCCTTGGTGATGAAGTGTTGCTGTATAGGTCGCTGTCTGTGTCATTTTTTTTAGATTAATTTATTGCTGGCTAAGTAGTGCAGCCTATTCAGGCTTTATGAGATCCAAAAAATTTTTTAAAAGGCTTGCTTTGCAAGCCTTTTAAAAAATTTTCTGGTTTTGACAACAGCGCAACGCGCTGTAAAGATCGTGCAAAGAGAATGATACGATGTTCAATTGGCTTAATTTTATCTCCTCCTATGCAACCCCGCCACATCGCCCGCGAACTCGCACTTTTTAGTATTAACCAATTACCTAGTCAATCGCAAAAGCTAGAGACCAAAACCCTAGATGACATTGTTACGGCAGTTGTGCGATCGCTCCATGACGAAACTAAAGAATTATTACAAACCGCCAGCGCCGAATTGCAACGTGGTCAAGAGCGCGTATCTTCTAGCGAAACCCGCACTGGCGATATTCGTCAAGATATTCAAGCCGTTGAGGGGATGGTACGCGAAGCGATCGAGCTAACCAAAAATGCCATTAATAATATTGGTGCGGCGCTAGAATTTCCTGTGACCTTAGTACTCGCCCAACGGACTGAAGTGCGTAACTATGCGATCGATATTCTCAAGACCGTAAATACTAAGCGCTCCGAGATCGATGTCATGATTAGCAGCGCCCTCGTTAATTGGCAAATCGATCGCCTTGCTCAGGTAGACAAAGATATTTTGCGGATTGCTACTGCGGAAATGATGTTTATGAGTGTGGCAAGTAAAGTCGCGATCGATGAGGCGGTGGAGCTAGCTAAACGCTATAGCAGTGAAGATGGCTATCGATTTATCAACGGTGTTTTGCGTCGCATTGACGATCAAATCAAAGAATCTCGTAAATAGTTGCCTTTGGTTGTGTTAGGACAAAATCAAAATCCAAGAAGAGAATGACTTATTGGCTAATTTTTATGCATGTTAAAATTGCAGCAGATCTAGTTGAAGCATAAGGTATTTAGATTAAATGGCTAATGAAAATGGATTAACTCTTGAAGGAGTAGTAGCCGATGACCTTGATACGGTTAAGTCGATTATGTTGACCCTTGCCAGCAAATATGAACGCATAGATCATACGCTTGATCGCATTGCGGTACTGCAAGAAAATAATGCCAGAGACATTTCAGAGCTATCGCAATTTATGAGGCAGTTGGCGGAGACTACATCAGGCGATCGCCAAAATCAGAAATTGTAATTGACAGTTGACTAAAATATACAAAAAACAAAAAATTCATGACTTTATCTCCTTCACTGATCGCAGAATCGCCCAATCAATCCCCAGAATTAACGATCGCTTCTCAAACATCTACAGAAAAATCCAGAGAAAAGTTTCAGGCAATGCGATCGCAACTTGCTAAACACCAATTAGACGCATATTTTGTGCCTTCGGCTGACGAACATCTCAATGAATATCTCCCCGAAGCTAAACAACGCCGTCAATGGATTAGTGGATTTACTGGCTCCGCAGGGGATTTTTTAATTAGCACTGATCAAGCGTGGGTATTTGTGGATTCGCGCTATTACGAACAAGCCGATCTTCAAATTGATCCGAATCTCCAAAAAGTCTGCAAAGTGGGCTTAGAAGATCATCAAACTGTGGAAGAAGTTCTCGAAGAACTAGGTCAAAAACATGAGCAGAAATCTGATCAAAAAGAGGGGAAACCATTCCGTCTCGGACTCGATCCCTTTACGATTACCGTTGCTCAATATCGCCGTTTTCGCGATCGCCTTAGTGCCAGTGGTATTGAAATTGTGCCGATTGTCGAAAATATGGTTGATACAGTGCGATCGCAAAGTCCTTGGGCGGAAGACGAACCTATCCCAAAATTTGGCGATCAATCAGTGATCACATTGCCAGATCGGATTACAGGCGAGAGCGTAGCCAGAAAACTAGAGCGGGTGCGTGAGGCAATGACGAAGAAGAAAGCGACAATCCTGCCTGTCACCAAACTTGATCAGATTGCATGGTTATACAATTTGCGCGGTCGTGATGTGGATTGCAATCCTGTCTTCATTAGCTACGCGATCGTTACTAAAACCGAGGCTTATTTATTTACTAATACTTCTCGAATTGATGTCGATGTGCGCCAGTTTCTAGATGGACAAGTAGAGATTCTTGAGTATGAGCAGTATATTCCCACCTTGCGATCGCTTGCTTCTAATTCTCAAACTGCTGAACGCATTTTACTTGCCCCTTCTCAAACTACCTACGGCACATATCTGCAACTCAAGGAAGTAAACGTCAAAATAGTTGACAGTGAACATCCTGTTGAGACTTTTAAGGCGATTAAAAATTCTGTAGAAATCGCACAAATGCAGCAAGCAAACCTGAAAGCTAGCTGGGCAAAGACGCTTACCCTGAAATGGATCGAAGAGCAAATCGATAAAGGAAACTCGGTTAGTGAGCGCGATGTTGCTAATAAGATTGAAGGGTTATATCAACAGCAACAAGGATTTATCGATCTCAGTTTCCCCACGATCGCGGGTGCGGGTGCGAATGGTTCAATTGTGCATTACAGCAATTCCAATCATGCTTGTAAGCTCTTAAATGGCGAACTGTTACTACTAGATTCAGGTTCTCAATTCTATGGTGGTACTACTGATGATACTCGTTCTGTAAGTATTGGTAAACCGACTGATGAACAGCGTGATCGCTATACAGCAGTTCTAAAATCCCATATTAACTGTGCGATGCAAAGATTTCCCAAGGGAACTACAGGCAGTCAGATTGATGGCATTGCCCGATCTTCGCTTTGGCAAAGTGGACTTGATTACGGGCATGGCACTGGACATGGTGTGGGTGCGTTCTTGAATGTCCACGAAGGTCCTAATGGCATCAGTAAGCGCGTCAACCAATCCCTCGATCTTGGCTCAATTAATAGCATTGAGCCTGGTTACTATCAACCGCAATGGGGCGGTATTCGCTTGGAAAATCTCTATTTCGTTAAGGAGGTTAAACAGGAATTGCAACCAACACCAACGCCCACACCAGAGCCACCTACTAAACCAACGCCTTGGTACGAATTTGAATCACTAACCTATATTCCTTTTGATAAGAAGTTAATTGATCGCGCTAAGCTCAATTTAGAGCAAATTGCATGGCTGGATAACTACTATGCGATCGTGATTGAGAAGCTATCGCCAATGCTCACAGATGAAGAGACAGCATGGTTGAAACATGCTTGAGAACACCCGAACATTCGACTGCCGCGAGTACCACTCGCGTGACAGTTCGATGTCACTGCGTTTCAGCGGGCGGCGGAACCACTGGGCCAGCATCGCCTCGTGTCCGGCCATCACCATTTGACCATCGGCACCGGGTTCGGGAAGGGATCGGCGAAAGGTGAGCGAGTAGGCAGCGCGTTGGAGGGCGATGTCGGGCACGGCCGCCCACATCGTCCGCTTGTAGGTGTCCGTGCCGCCGATCCACCCGCCGAGCAGGAACAGCTTGTCGAAGAACTCGTCCCGCATGGCGGAACGTTTGGCGGCGAACGGGTCGGACATGGATCACCTGTACGCCAGCGCACAACTAGCACTGACTGCGACGACAAAGCTCCCAACAACCAACAGCCAAGACAGATCCGTAACCGCTTCCGT
>JANMFC010000199.1:0-9785 GCA_031377675.1 Pseudanabaena sp. OTE_70b_metabat_355
GCTTTGCCCGCCCACACAAATTTGGGTTTTAATTATTTTTCATTCCTTAAGGACTTGCGAGAAAATAAAATGCCAATCCAGATTTTCCATACATCATTGAATTTTGAAATAAATAAAAGCTTTAAACTAGTGCAAATTCTGTAAACTGTCGTAAGTTGGGGGCTTGGTAAGCTAATACAATATTTTGCTTTGGGATGCCTTTATCAAACAGTAAATTGGCAATACCCACTTCTGTCCCATCGCTTTGAATCCAAACTTTATCGCCCTTAAGATCGATATGAATTAGCGAACCATAAATACGGCGTTTTTTATTCCAGCCAGTGCATACCAATTGATAGCGATCGCGCTGGCGATCAAAAATCAATTCCATCTCTACATCACCATAGGCGGGTTGATGGGTACTATATTCGGTAAGAATTTGCTGCACTATATCTCGATAGGTTTCTAGGGATACCATTGCACAATAACCTCTTCTGATACATCAAAAATAATCAGTTTTAGTTGATATTCAGCGATTGCTAGTTTAGCAAATTCACGTCGAAAGAATGTATTCCAAGCTGTATCTGGGATTGCTAAGTATAACAGGCGACTGGTATCATCTAATTTTAAGGCTAGACGATAATTGAGACATTGCCCCAAAACTGTATGAAATTCAGAAATAGCAGATGGATTCAGAAAAGTTTTAACTTCTACGGCGATTTTATTTTTGTCCTTCTCTGCTGCAAATAGTTGCTCTGCGCCAATATCAATATAAATTTCAACTTCAGCAATATTCAAGTAAAGCGGATCATGGGTGATTGTCCACCCATCTTTGATTAGGGCAGTTTTCACGGATTGGTGGAATAGGTCTTTTGCCATAGCGATCGCAGAAATTTAATACTGGACTCAAATGATTATTTAACTGAATTCTACGACTTTGCTGCCAATACGTCCTAAATATTAGAGATTTTTCTGAAAATTTATAGTTGAAATTATATCAAATTTTACAAAAATAATCGCTGAAATCTAACGCAACATTGAATTTTGAATACAAATAGGGCATTATTCTTAGAGATAGCTGTCGCAGGAAAAAACAATGATGTCTGAGCTTAAACATTTGACAGTAAACTCAATCGTCAAAAAAATCAGGTTTCTGCCCTATGCGCTAGTAGGGATCGCAGTTTTTGCTTTCAATGCTAATCCTGATAGCAACCCCTACTTACAAATTTACGCAACCCTACTTGAAGCTCAACTTGGTATAGCTGTAGTATATTTGTTGACAAAAAAGCTAGAAAATATCAGAAATGAGAAGCATTCAGCATAATATTTTTAACTTTGTATTCAAACAGAGTGTAATTTGTGGCGCTTTGCGCTTAAATGTTTGTTAATTAACTCTATTCACTTCACTTCAAGAGAAATTTAGATTATTTCTGATCTGCGATCGCAAGAATAACTTTAGTATTTTTCTAATTATTTTAAGATAAAAACACAAACAAGAGAACTGGTTATGAAGGTTAAAACTACAACGATTCTTTGGTGCTTCTTTTTAGGAGCTTTTGGGGCGCATAAATTTTATCTAGGAGAAACTGGGTGGGGGATACTTTATCTACTATTCTGTTGGACTGGTATTCCATCTCTTGCCGCTTTCATTGAGTTCATCATGCTATTGGTAATGTCTGAGGATGAGTTTAGCCGCAAGTTTAATGGGGGTGCATCTTATTCCACAACCTCAGTCAAAGAATCTACATCAGCCCTCAGTGACTTGAAAAGACTCTATGATGAAGGTGTGATTACGGCTGAAGAATACGAAGAAAAGCGTAAGAAAATGCTAAAAAATATCTAGAAAATATTCAAAACTATGTCTCAACCCTCATGGTTTGATCAAACCCCCGCATGGGTTTGGTGGTCTTGTTTTCCAGCATTAGGTGGTGGTGCGATCGCCTATGCTGGATCAAAAACTGGCTCTAATGCTTGGATTGGTGTTGGTGCTGGTTTTGTTGCCGCCGCGATTATTTTCCCCTCCATCCCAATTCTTTCTAAATTGGCTGGTTTGGTGTGGGTGGCTCAAGTTGCCACGGCTTTTGCCCTTAAACGGGAATACTTAGCCAAGACCTATCCCAAAGATTTACCCTTACCTGAAGATCCGAAACTATTTAAGGCGATCGCCGCTAATCGCCCCAAGGTTGATATTAATAGCTGCTCTAAGAATGACTTGGTAAATGTTTTGGGATTACCGATTGTTTATGCCAATGATATTGACTCATTGCGTGCTGAAGGACATATATTTACTAGCCTCGAAGAACTGCATGATGTCCTCGAAATTCCTAACGCCACTCTCAAAAAAATTGAGTCATTAGTAGTTTTCAGTTACGATTATCGTCAAGAGGCGGGTTATTCATGGAAACGGATTAACTCGATGACTGCCGATGATTTAGTGGGCTTAGGGCTGGAGCCAACCGTGGCAAAAGCGATCGCCGCCGAGCGTCAAAGCCGTGGCGAATTCAAATCAATCATGGATATCAAAAAACGTACAGGCATCCCCTTTAGCGCCTACAAACATCTCACTTAATGGTTACTTGGCAAGCTCTGATCTCACTAATTACATTTATCACAGTGATTTTGCTGTTGATAACTGAATGGATACATTTTACGATCGCTGCGCTTTTGGGGGCTTTGCTCCTAATTGTCTCTAATGTGATGCCCATGCCCGAAGCCATTAGCTATATTGGCAAAAGTCATGGTACATTGGGACTTTTTTTTGGTGTGATGGTGATGGTGAGGTCTTTTCAGCCCACCAAAATTTTTGAATATCTCGCTACCCAAATGGTCATTTTTGCCAAGGGTCGAGGCGATCGCCTCTTACTGGGAATTGTCGCCATTACCACACCGATTTGCGCGGTGCTACCCAATGCCACCACGGTCATGCTACTAGCGCCCCTAATTCCGCCGATCGCCGAAGAACTGGGGGTTGATTTTGTACCGTTGTTGATTTTGATGGTATTTGTGGCAAATAGCTCAGGATTACTGACGATTATTGGTGATCCTGCGACCTATATTGTCGGTGATGCCATCAATATGAGTTTTGTTGATTATTTGCTCAAACTTAGCCTTGGTGGGGCGATCGCTGTCGGTGTGATTGTTGCCATGCTGCCCTTTCTATTTCGCAAAATTTGGAAGAAAAAACTAGCAACCCTTGAGAATCTTCCTCACCCCACTATTAATCATCCGCGTACTTTGCTCGTTGGCGCTATTATTACGACCTTTGTGTTGGTATTTTTTGTGATTGGGGAGTCTTTGCCATTTCCAGTCTCACCCGCAACTGTCGCTTTAATAGGAGCCGCACTCTCATTAATGATTGCTCACCACAGCAAAATAGACACCGTAAAAAATATTTTACGAGATGTTGATTGGAGTACGTTGATTTTCTTTATGTGTATTTTTGTTTTGATTGGTGGTTTAGAAAAAACGGGCGTGATCGCGAGTATGTCGGGAGTTCTTGCCGTAGTGCTAGGCAAAAATATTGGGTTGGGGGCGATCGTATTGATATTTTTTGTTGGTTTAATTTCTAGTGTTGTGCCGAATATTCCACTAGTTGTGGCAATGGTTCCTTTACTGAAGCAATATGTGGTTAATGTCGGGCTAGCTGGTTCTGAAGTGCTTGCACCAGATTTTGGAGGGCAATTTCCTCCAGAAGTTCTACCTTTGTTCTATGCGATGATGTATGGCGCAACATTAGGGGGAAATGGAACTTTAGTCGGTGCTTCAGCGAATATCGTCGCGGCTGGAGTTGCGGAACAACATGGAAAACGCATCTCTTTTAAAACATTTTTGCATTATGGAATTCCTGTAATGATCGTACAGCTAATTGCGGCGGCTATTTATGTTACGGTACGCTTCGCTCCCTAGAAAAATTGACGGAATAGATTTGTGGATATGATCATACAAACTTTTTCAACAACCAGATTAACTAAGTAGATCATCACCTGTGGCGATCGCCAACTCCTGTAAGCGCTCTTGTTGATCCTTAGAAATACAACTTTGAATTACTTCCTCAATGTCACCTTCCAAAATCGGCGGCAAAGTAAAATTCTGTCCTAGACGATGCTCAGTTAAACGACTATCTTTATAATTATAAGTACGGATCTTTTCAGAACGAGAACCCGTACCCACCTGCGATCGCCGCATTGACGAAACCGCATCCTGTTGTTCGCGCAGCTTAATCTCATAGAGTTTAGCTCGCAAAATTTGCATCGCTCGCTCTTTATTTTGTAACTGCGATCGCTCCTCAGTACAAAAAATTCTAATTCCCGTTGGCTTGTGAAATAAATCGGCAGCCGTCTCTACCTTGTTTACGTTTTGACCACCCGCACCACCTGATCGCGCCGTGGACATTTCAATATCTTTCGGATCGATATGTATTTCCACCGCATCAACTTCAGGCATAATCGCCACTGTCGCCGTGGATGTATGCACTCGTCCCTGAGATTCAGTCGCAGGTACACGCTGCACACGATGCACTCCCGACTCGAATTTGAGTTTGCTATAAACGCGATCGCCCTGCACCTCAATGATCGCTTCTTTGAAGCCACCCATCTCCGCGAGAGTCTCACTGAGCATCTTCACCCGCCAGCCCTGACGTTCCGCATAGCGTGTATATAGCCGCACCAAATCACCCGCCCAAATTCCAGCTTCATCACCACCAGTACCTGCGCGAATTTCCAACATGATATTTTTGTCATCATTGGGGTCTTGTGGTAGAAGCAGGATTTGTAACTTTTCTTCTAGTTCAGCCAAAGTGGTTGACAACTCATCAACCTCCATAGCTGCCATCTCCTTCAGTTCTGGATCGTCAGATTCTTTCAGGATTTGTTGCGACTCCACAAAATTCTGTTCTGCTTTCCGAAACGACTCATAGGTGATGACCGTCTCTTCTAATGAAGCACGCACCTTAGCAATGCGCTGAAACTCGCCATGATCGGTCGCCACGTCAGGATCACCCATCCGACGAGTCAGTTCATTGAAGGTTTGTTCAACCGATTGAAGTTTCTTAATTAAATAAGTAGCGGGCATGGATTTGAAAATATCGCAAAAGAACGCAAAAAAATAGAGAATTATCTGAAATTGCTATACTTGGCTTTCCACAGAAGCATTCTCGTCAAACATGCCGTACTTACGCAAGAAGCGTTCTACACGACCTTCGGTATCAATAATCTTTTGTGTACCCGTATAGAAAGGGTGATTACCCGACCATACATCAACATTAATCTCAGGATGGGTAGATCCAATTGTGGCTACCACTTCACCGTTGCAAACAACTTTTGCTTCGGGATACCACTTCGGGTGAATTCCAGCTTTAGGCATAGTCTTAGCTATAAAAAATCAAAAATTAAGCTTTTCTAGACTATCACAGAATTATGTAAATAAAAAAACTGTTGTCATAAATATCTACAACTGGCATCGGTTGTTTTGGTCAACCGTTTGCTAGGACATAAATATCTAGGTTTAATTAAATATAAAAACCAAAGCGCTGTAGCATTTACTTACTCAAAAAGAACTCAGTCAGGGCTTTGACGGCTGGGGATAAGATGACAACGGCTGCGGCGGCACTGATTAAGCCAAATGCTAGACCTACCACTTGTGTTGAGGCTTTTTGGTAGGCTTCACTTGTGATTTTTACTTCTTTGATGTCGGATTCAATCTTGGTGAACCGTTTATCGATTTCTTCAAAGTTGCGTAATACTTGTTGCTGAAAGTCTTCCTGTGACATTGTTTTTATCCTTGGTTTTTAGGTTGTGGTTACTTAAAGGGCATGTGAGCTAATGACTTTAGTCTATGGATACCAAAACATGCCTTTAATGCCTTCGGGATCGGCGTTGAAACCTAGTTGGCTGTAAAAAGTGACCACATGGGCATCGGCAAACAGGCTGATATTACTAATGTCATGTTTACGCAACTCCTTGATCATTTCTTCCATCATCGCTTTACCCAAGCCACGCTTTTGAAAATCAGGATGGATGACCACATCCCATAGTGTGGCATTAAATGCATAGTCAGAGGTAGCCCTAGCAAAGCCAATTAAACGTTTATAGCCACCGCGATGTTCCCACATCGAGAGAACAACAAAACTATGCTGTAGTGCAATACGAACTTTACGGATTGGTCGCCGCGCCCACCCCACTGAGTCACACAACTCTTCTAGTTCGTAGAGATCAAGATCTTTTTCGCTACTAAAAAAAATCTGTCCGCTTTGATTTGGTACTTGGCGAAGTGACGTTTTTTTTGTGGGTTCGAGGGTATCAGAACCAAATAAATTTTTCCAGAACCCCATGTGCCTAATTATATAAGTAGCAGCGATCGCCCTGTGTGTCACACGGATTGTTGATCACAGGTATTTTAAATACTTTTTCATTGTATCTGTATTTTATCTGCTTTAGCCAAAACTAGGCGATCGCTAATACACAAGATACTTTCGCGAAAATGCTGTTGTCGAAATCAAGCTATATTTCTGCGTCTTGTCTTTAATATTGGTAGAATTATGGCATCATTGCGCCCTTGACCTAAGACATCAAATTATTAGCTTTTATTTTTCAATTCCCAAAATCAAGCCCACAATCAAGCAATGTTTAATGCGATCGCTCTGTTTCAAAATTATCAGTACTTTCTGTGTTTTTCATGGATAGTAGGTTCAGCCACAAAATTTGGGATAGAGTCTTGGGCAATACATCGGAAGTATGAGCGATCGGGAGGTTGGCAATGACCTATGGACTCAAAACCTCCACGGTTGAACTGCTGAAGCGTTTTAATCTGGGCTTTCCGCAATTTTATGAGCAGTTTGTAAGCAGTGATATTCAACTGCAAAATTTGCGCTTAGCCTATCAGCTTTATCAAACTAAGGAAGCTGTAATTGAGATCAAGGCGGAGAGCAGCAAAAGCGTCCTCTATTTTGCCTATCGAAATCAATCTTTTCTTTTAAATGATATTTTCGGGGTGTTAGCCGCCTATGGACTGACGATCCATAGCCTTAGTTTGTATGGTCAAATCCATGCGCCAATGTTGGTATTTATTAAGTTAGTGATTTCGCGGGGTGGCAAGGTCATGCCCCAGAAAACTGCCGAAAATGTCCGTAAGGCAATCAAAGAGACTCTTTTAGGGCGTTTTGAGGTTGAGGAAATGTTAGCGCTGGAGTTTAACCTCGATAGTGGATTAAAAAAGGTCGAAACAAATTTTTATGTCGATCGCGTGTTTCATTTGCCAGCTTTATTGGTGGAGGCAAATAGTCAACCAGGGTTATTTTATAAAGTGATGAATGCGATTTGGCAAGAGGATTTATTGGTGGTGAATGCCAATTTGCTAGTTTTGCGAGGGCGAACAAGGTTGATTTTGTATTTACTCGGTCCCAACGAAAATCTTATTCCAGAATATTTGGGGACAAAAATTGCGGAAAGTTTAAAACAGCGTTTATCAGATTAAGTTATTTGCAGCTAAGAAATAGCGGGGCAAAGCTCCGCACCGCTATTTCTTAGCCAAATTAAATATAAAACCAAAATAAGCGGAATCGCCCGCGAAGCGGGCGATTTCGCTTATTTTGGTTTTATTAAGCCGAGGTACTTAGAAGAAAAGTATTATATGTAAACGAATGTAAATAAAAGTAAACTATTGTAAAGTGTATTCAAGCTCAATACTATAAATTCAACAAAAAAAGATGCTAGATAAAGTTGTTGTCGTTGTCGGTGCAACAGGTGGAATTGGTTCGGCGCTTGTACCAAAACTAGCCGAGGCAGGTGCAAAGTTAGTGCTGGTGGCAAGAGATGCAGATAGGTTAGATGAACTGGTTCGCAATCTTGAAGATGATGATGAGACTAGGGCGATCGCTATTCCCACGGATATCACCCAATATGCACAGGTCGAATTGATGGTACAGAAAGCGATCGCCCAGTTTGGACAGATTGATGTATTGATCAATGCCGCAGGTGCTGGGGTGATGAAACAATTCCTTCGCATTGAACCGCAAGAACTGGATCAGATGCTTGACCTCAATCTCAAGGGAAGTTTTTATACCAGTCAAGCTGTGGCAAATGTGATGAAGGATCGCAAGATCGGGCATATCTGCAATGTGATTGGTATTTTGGGCAAGCATCCCATGGCAATGGCAGCCGCCTATTGCGCGTCTAAATTTGGTGTGGTCGGCTTTAGCAAATCTATGGCTGATGAACTGCGCCGTTTTGGAATCAAGGTAACGCTGTTTTACTTTGGGGGAATTGATTCACCCTTCTGGGATAACGTCAGTTTGAAGGTCGATCGCAGTAAAATGCTGACGACGGAAACGGCGGCAAATGCAATTATGTTCGCGCTTTCCGCTGATCCTCAAGCCGTACCGATGGAAATCAATATCCAGCCTGAAAGTCATTTATTTTTTTAGAATCTAAACAGAACGCCCAAAAAGGTAATAGCAAAAAAACGTAATGACAATTCATGAATTGCCATTACGTTTTTTTGTCACTTTGATGCGTTACGTTACACTAACGCATTCTACATTTAATAAAGTTTAGGAACTAATGCAAAAGCGACACCTATATATATTGTCTATATTCGTAGCGATCGCCTCCTTTGGTGTGGCGATCAAAGCGGCGGAAGTCTTTCAATCGCGCACTGTAAAAATACCTAGTCCCGTTGAATTGTCAAAAAAAGCGGATTCCTTCAGTGCCGAAGAAATTGCCCAATTAGAAATTGATGATGTTCTTCGCGATCGCCTTCGCTTCGATCCGCAATGGCAAGAAATTGCCCAAGCCGTGCGTCAAGATATTATGGTCGCCAAATGGGGAAAAGATCCCGTGGCAAATCCTGTTTGGCAACGATACGGAGCCAAGGCTTATCCTTTATTAAGTTACTATGCGCGATCGCGGGATGAAACGCGACAGAAGTATGGACTTGAAGGTATTCGCCGTCTTGGTAAGCCCTATACAACGATCTGGCTGCGTGGTCAAATTACAAGACGGTTGAATTTCCCTAGCCTTTATGATGTCGCTCCTTACATCTCAGAGACAGAAAGTAAAGATTGGGAGAAAGAATTCGGCTTAGATGATCCGAAATTGCGAGCAGAGTTAATCGCCTTAGCCAAAGTAAATCTTGAACCCAAAAACTCTCCTCAATACTATGGTCAATTTAACTTGGAATTTTTGACTAGACTATTGGGGTATGATGCCGTTTATGGGAAATACTCCGAAAAAGGAAAGAATTTCGCGGGGCTGTCGGAATGGTTGTTTTATGAGCAGTTGAAACAACCGACAGATATCCAAATCAAAGCCGCGATCGCCCTCTATCAAAAATTACCCACTGACGCACAGGAAAATATTCTCGTTGAGCGGCTCGGTGCAATCAAAGCGGGAGAGATTAGCCCTTTCGCTCGTTCCTTCTTTCGCTCTTTGATTAATGAACCGAATTCTATTGATCGCCAATCTAACGATCGCTTATGGGCGATCGCTGAACTAGATCGACATGGTGACGCACTAGGGATAGAACTGCTACAAAACATTTTGAACAATGATCTGGCTCAATTGCATTCTCTCTCAAAAATCGTTAGTTACGAAAATTTTGCCGCCAAGGGTGACTATGCCTATTACCTGCTCTTGGGAATGGTAGACAAATATCCTCAATCTAAATTTGCCCAAGCCTGCCGAGAATATGGCGACTTAACTGGACGCTCCTATTTTGATGGTCAGCCCCGCAGCCAAGAAGTTCTGGCGCGTAATGCCAAACGCTCAGAAAAAGAACGTCTACAGGCTTGGCAAAACTGGCTAAAGCTTTAT
>JANMFC010000214.1:0-7621 GCA_031377675.1 Pseudanabaena sp. OTE_70b_metabat_355
TGGCGTTATTCAAATCGTTAATTTGTCTCCTCCTCGCATTCATATTTTAAATTTCTTTTCTACGGCTTGCCAACGCTACTATCTCCTCCCTGTCCCTGTTTCTTAATTATTTTTTCCTTCCATTACGAGCGGAATGTGGGAAACAATTAACCCATGCTGTTTTGATTGGGACGAAACCAAAGCGAAAAGTAACCTCGCTAAACATGGAGTATCCTTTGATGAAGCAACCTCCGTCTTTGACGATCCCTTATTTTTAACTTTTGCCGATCCGACACATTCCATCCAAGAACAACGTTTTATTATCATGGGAGAATCGGCTAGAGGTAGGCTACTAGTCATATCTTATGCAGAAAGACAAAATACAACACGTCTAATTAGCGTCCGCCCAGCTACTCGTAAAGAACGTAAAACATATGAATCAGAACTTTGAGATTGACATGGAAGATGATTTACTTCCTGAATATGATTTTACTCAAATGACCGTTGTTGCTTGTGGTCAGGGAAGAAAGAAAAGCGCTGTCACCGTCAACCTAGATCCTGATGTTGCTAAGTTATTTCCAAATTCGGGAGCAGTCAATGAAGGACTCAGATTACTAATGCGATTAATTAACCAAAATTCATCACAATTAGACAACCAGTTGTTAATGAAATCTGAAAATCCGTAAATCTCGATTATCTAATCAAATACTAGTGGCGATCGCAGTTTGTTGATATTTGGTTGGGGGCGATCGCTTTGTGGTGGAGAGATGAAGGGGCGATCGCGCTTGTTGATTTTGGTTAGGAGCGATCGCTATTCCCATTCTCCAAAAAATCATTTACGGAGAGCTTTTTTATTACAGGGCTTTGCGATGTAATTCCTACTTGATGAATTTTTTTAAGGTATCGACAGTCATCGTGTATGGCGGATAACGAAACTTCAGATCGAATCGGAATGAGTTTTTGAGTATGCTCTTGCGATGGGAAAATGTATCAAACGTTGACTTGCCATGATAGCTGCCAATACCGCTATTACCAACTCCACCAAAGGGAAGTTCGGGATTACCGAGATGCATAATAATATCGTTGAAACAACCACCACCATAGGACACTTCTTGGAGAATGCGCTGCTGATTTTGTTTGTTACTAGAGAAGAAATAGAGTGCCAAAGGTTTCGGATGAGCATTGACAATCTTGATCGCATCAGAGAGTTGGTCATATTCGAGAATCGGCAAAATCGGACCAAATATCTCTTCCGCCATGATTTTTGAATTTGGACGTATACCGTCAATCAGTGTCGGCGCAATGAAGCGATCGCTACGGTCGTGATTGCCACCAATCAAGATTTTGCCTTCATCGAGTAAATTAACTAAGCGATCAAATTGGCGATCGTTGACAATCCTCGCTAAGTCGGGACTTTGTTGCGGATTATCTCCGTAGAAGATCTTGACAAATTCTAATAGTTTTTCAATTAGAGCAGATTTAATATTTTTCTGGACTAATAAATAATCAGGGGCGACACAGGTTTGACCCGCATTATAAAATTTACCCCAGATAATCCGCTTAGCCGTAATTTCAAGATTAGCTTCAGCATCAACAATACAGGGACTTTTACCACCAAGCTCCAAGGTGATAGGGGTTAAGTGTTTAGCAGCCGCTTCCATGACAATTTTGCCGATCGCCGTGCCGCCTGTAAAGAAGATATGATCAAATTTCTCGGCAAGTAGAGCTTGATTCGTTTCAATTCCACCTTCGATCGCGGTAATGAAACTGGGTTCAAAATTATGATTTATCAATTGGGCGATTACTTTCGATGTATGTGGTGTCTGCTCTGATGGTTTGAGAACCGCACAGTTACCCGCCGCGATCGCGCCGATCAGTGGTTGAATGGTGAGCGCAAAAGGATAGTTCCAAGGAGCGACAATCAGGACTACGCCAAGTGGTTCGGAATAGATACAACTGGAACTAGGAAATAAAGTTGCTGGAGTGCCAACGTTCTGGGGTTTCATCCAAGATTTGAGATGCTTCAAGACATAGTTAATTTCCGAAAGTACGATCAAAATCTCGCTACCAAAAGCTTCGATCGCGGGTTTGCGTAAATCTTGATGAACTGCTTCAAAAATGAGTTGATCATTGTCTTTAATTAGTTGAGCCAGTTTCTGGAGTTGCAACACCCGAAAGTTGTAGTCTTTAGTCGCTCCTGTGGCGAAAAAATCTCGTTGCTTCGCGATTATTGTCTTTATATTTAGGCTTTCAGCAGCTACCATAACCATTATTTCACCGTAATTTATTGAGTTGAATATCTCTTGTACCAAAACAGTAGTGGCAATTCATGAATTGCCACTACTGTTTTGGTACAAGAGATATTTGAAAAACACTACATCAATCATAGGTTAATTCGTGATATTTTTAAGCTGTAAAAAAGCATATAACCACTCCAGAACTTATGGCAATCTTTGGCGGTATTCTGATTGCGATCGCGATCGTTCTCTTCTTTGTCCAAAAAAACTACAGCACAAAATTACAAAGTATCCGTTCCGCGACATCTTCCACGATCGCTGATTTACAGCTTATCGCAAGTGAGATTGCGGGTGAGATTGGGAGTGGTAACTTAAGGGAATATGTGAAAGTACGCGGGATGATTCGTTCTGACTCACCTTTGATTTCTGAGCTTAAGCAAGTGTCTTGTGTTCATTACACAATGAGAGTAGTCAGGGAATACGAAGAGCAGCATACTACTCGCAATAATGAAGGTAAAAGTCGCACAGAAACTCGTCGCGGTTCCGAAACTCTGTCAAATAACAGCAAATCAATTCCATTTACTTTGCAAGATCGTTCTGGTGAACTTATCGTTAATCCTGATGGTGGTAATATTGAGACTATCGAGATTTTAAATGAATTTCGAGCAGAGAACTCTGGTGGCTCTTCTATCTCTTTTGGCGGGTTTACTTTATCACTTGGGACGGGAATGGGTGGTAGAAGAACGATCGGTTATCGCTATACCGAGTCAATTCTGCCCTGCGATCGCGAAGTATTAGTAATTGGTACGGCGGCTGATGAGGGCGGAAAATTGACGTTAAGGAAGCCTACGCAGTCGGACAAGAAGTTTATTATTTCCCTCAAAAGTGAAGAGGAACTTGCGAAATCGGCGGCTAATGCGGCTAAGGGTTTTTTCTATGGGATGATCGCCTGTTTGGCGATCGGTATAATTTTGGTGATTGTGGGATTAGTGATTAAGAAGTAAAGTAAAATCTTTCGGCGGGCTTCGCCCGCCAAAAGATTTTGGGTTTTATTAAATCTTTGAACCTAAACTCTCTTCAATACAAATAAATTCCCTTCATTCCCTCTCCCAATTCGCAAATTTTGATCTAGATAAGTCGTCTCCAGCCAGCCCTTTTGATCTTCTCGTTTGATTTGAAAATCGATCGCTAACAGTTTTTTGGGTGATTGCTTTTGCGGTTTATTTGATGGATTAGCCGATCCTGACACAGGCGATCGCAAAGTCTCAATAAAACTATGCACATCCCGATAACCTAGCAGAGTTTGGGAGCCAGCAACTAAGCGCTCAAAATTAACCTTGACTCGTTTCTCAGAAACTATCGTAAAACTTGCACAAACACTGACCAGCCCCCCCAATAAAGGCAACCCTTTAATTTCGGCAACATTAAAAATTTTTCCCTCGGCAACTCGCAAACATTGATATATATTGCCTAACTTGTATAAAGGAAAGCGATCAATCCCCAAAAGCTCTTGGCTAGTCGTAAATAGCAACAACCAATCACCATCTAACAATTCTGGGGTGGTATTTGGGGCAGGTGTAGGATTTAGCTCTTCGAGATAAGCCACCGCCGAGAAAATAGCCTTACGCTGATTGTCGGACATTTCTAATCCACGATTCACAGGGGCGATCGCGTTCAAAAGATTTACTTTGCGAGTATTACTAGTCATCGGCTTATCCTAGCAAAAAATAAAGGTCGTGCTAAGCACGACCTTTATTTTTCATTCTTACCCTTGACGAGCTTTGAACTTTGGGTTTGACTTACAAATGACATATATTCTGCCGCGACGACGTACAACTTTGCAGTCCTTATGGCGAGTTTTTGCCGATCTGAGGGAGCTAACAACTTTCATGGATTAATCCCTAACACTTACTTATGGTGAAAAATTTTCACACGGCTTATAATCTTAACATGATTTGCGTTTATTAAGCACGACAATCAAGCACTAAAATTCAACTAAACCTCAACATGGTTACTCTCGAATCTGTCACCGCATCCCTCGATCAATTACGCAATACGCTCCGTAAGGGTCAGCAAACAATGGCGGACTGGCAGGGGGGAGAACTCGCAGTGGCAGCAGTACCAGGGGCTGGCAAATCAACGGGGATGGCTGTAGCCGCCGCGATCGCTATTTCTAAATTCCAACTACATCGTCAAAAGCAACTGGTAATCGTCACCTTTACGCGATCGGCAGTAAGTAACATCCGCAAAAAAGTATCCGAACATTTAAAAAATTTGCGTTTGCCGCAGAGTGCCTTCACCGTCAGTACTTTGCATAGCTTGGCATATACGATCGCGAGTAATCATCGCGAGTTGTCAGGCTTTGGCATGGGAGAAACCAAAATTGTTTCCGAATCGCAAAAACAGCGCTTAATTCGCAATGCGACCAATTTATGGGTGAAAGAAAATCCAAAATTATATGATTTGCTCTTAGAAGGAAGAAACTTTGATGGGGAAGATACGGAACGCTTACGGCGACAAACCGTACTACGAACTGATGTTTTGCCAAGTTTAGCGAAAGAGGCGATCGCTACGGCAAAAAGTTCAGGATTGAGTTTTTCACAATTACGCGAAGCAGAATCTCCTGATGGTGGCTACATTTTAGAGATCGGGGCGGGACTATATGAGATCTATGAAAGGTTGTTACGACAGGAAGGGGCGATCGACTATGACGATATGATTTTGGGCGCATTGCGGGTATTAGAAAATACTGGGGTGCGGACTTATTGGCAGGAAAAGATTTTTGCCGTGTTTGAGGATGAAGCACAGGATTCTTCGCCATTGCAGACGAAATTGTTAGAGATTCTGGCTCTGAACACAGATGATGTCAAAAACCTGATGCGGGTGGGCGATCCTAATCAGGCGATTAATTCAACATTTACACCCGCCGATCCACGCTTTTTTAATGAATTTTGCGATCGCTGCAACTCCTTCTCTCAACTCTCAACTTTAGATCAAGCAGGGCGCAGTACCAGAAATATTATGCGAGCTGCCAACTATGTATTGAAGTGGGTTAATCATTCCGAATATGCCAAACAAGGCAATCAAAAGCCATTTCGCGATCAAAAAATCCGTCCCGTAGAAGCCGATGATCCGCAAATGAATGCTAATCCTGAAGCGATCGGTAATGGTATAGAAATTCACTTGCAAAATCATGATATCGAACATGAAATTGAAATGATTGGATTGCGAATCAAAGAATTACACGCGGTCGATCCCACTCTCAGTATGGCGATTTTAGTGCGTCAACACAATCAAGGGCGATTTGTGGCGGAATCTTTGGCTTGGTTAACCAAGGAATATGACATAAAAATTTATGATGTCGAACAAAGTGATCGGCGATCGCGAGTACCGATGGATATGTTGGCGATTTTGCAATTTATGGAGCGCCCCCATTCCCCTGACAATCTTAAATCAGCTTTAGAAGTTCTTAAAGATCGTCAGAAAATCTCGTCACAGCAAGACCTCAACGCTCTAGCTAGCAATCCTGAAAAGTTTCTCTATCCGACCTTAATCGACAGCCCACTCTCTCCAACTGCCCTAGAAACTCAAGCTAAATGTATCGGCTTACTTCGGGCAAAAATCGAACTTCCTTTATATAATCTCATTCCCTTTATCGCCTTTGCACTGTATGACGAAGAAGCAGGATTACTTGCCACTGCCGATAAATTAGGCGATCGCCTAAATCAAGAACTGATTGGCAACTATTCCATGCAAACTGTAATTGCAACTCTCAAAGAAATTGTCGAGTCCGAAAATTTTGAGGCAGTGGAAGATGAAAATCTCGAAGGACGCTATATGACGGGTGGTCAATTGACGATCATTAGCCTCCACAAAGCCAAAGGACTAGATTGGGATGTCGTATTCATGCCCTTTCTGCATAAACGCATCTGCCCTGGAGAAGCCTATCTTCCAGAAGCAGTCAAGTTCTTAGGGGATTTTGGATTGCCTGAAGTCACAAGGGCGCAAATATCGGCGATCGTGCATGGCGATCGCCTTCCTAATGCCGATGAAGCTTGGAAACAATATAATTATCTCAAGCAATCGGAAGAATTTCGACTTCTCTATGTAGGCATGACCCGCGCTAAAAAATTATTATGGTTATCGGCGGCTCAATCGGCTCCCTTCAGTTGGAACACATTAGAGAGTCGCACCGAAAATGCTCCTGTTTGTCCAGCAATTACCGATCTTGCCCGTAAGTTCGCTGAATTTATAGCATAACAAATGTAGGGAAAAGTTTAAAAGAGCGGCTTTGCGGCACGTTTAAACTTTTCCCTGCATTTGTTTTTAACGCAAAGCGCTGTAAAATAAAGTCTAAAATCTAATAAGGAAGAGAATATATGTCTACCCGACGCAGTGATAGCGCCTTTCCTGTCGGTTATAACCGAGATACAGATACCGTCATCGAAGGCATGACAAAACGTGAACATTTTGCAATTATGATCATGCAAGGATATACAACCTCCAATACCAAGTTTGCGGATGAATATCAAAAGGCGCGTTTATCGGTAGCTGAAGCTGATGCCCTAATTGCAATCTTAGCCTACGAAGCTAATCCAAAATCTTAAAATCATCTCTTGAAATAAAGGGAAATCAACTATGTTTTTGCAATCGTTTCAAAAAATATTTAATGCAATACTTGCTCAAATATTTCCTTTATTTCCTCTAAAAAGCCAAAAGTTATCTGTCTATCAACTCGGCAATCCCACATTACGGAAGATTGCTGAACCGATCAATAATGTCGGAGACAATGAGATTCAGCAGCTAATTGATGAGATGTTAATCACGCTCCAACAAAGTAAAGGCGTAGGCTTAGCGGCTCCTCAAATTGGGCGATCGCTACAACTAGTAATAATAGCGTCCCGTCCCAATGAACGCTATCCCAACGCCCCACAAATGCAACCAACGGCGATGATTAATCCTCAAATAATCTCGCACTCTGCCGAAATCGACAAAGATTGGGAAGGTTGTCTTTCCGTACCAATGATTCGCGGACTCGTACCCAGATATCGTGAAATCGAAGTAGAGTATACCGACCGACAAGGCGATCGGCACAACGCCAAATTAACTGACTTCGTAGCACGCATATTTCAACATGAGTACGATCATTTGCAAGGTAAAGTCTTTTTAGACCGCGTAGAAACTAATCTTGATTTAGTCAGCGAACCAGAATATTACAAAATCTTGCAAGGATAATAGTCCTAGCAATTTTCGATAAGCCCGATGTAAACTAAGAACCAAAATAGTCTAAAACAAAAAATAGAGTAGAAGTAAACTTCTACTCTATTTTTTTAGTATTAAGCTTGGCATCGAGCTATTTTCCCGTAGGGCTACCCCTAAAGTATCTTCACCGTGACAGCGTTTCA
>JANMFC010000232.1:0-3001 GCA_031377675.1 Pseudanabaena sp. OTE_70b_metabat_355
AGTTCACTGACTGGGCGACTACTATATTATAAATAAAAAAATCCCTAAAATTTGAGACGTGCTATGTATGCATTAATTTTGGGGGATAAAGAAAATAAACACGAAGCCGCGCACCGCTATTTCTTAGCTGGGAAAGGAGGATGATTAATCTGCGTTTAGGTTGACTTTATACAAACTCGAATGGCGATCGCTGTTACGATCAAGCGTAAATTCTGGAAAGGAGTAAACATTTCGATGTCCGCAGTCAATCAGCAAGAAGTTTTGGCAAGCTTTAAGGTATTGGTAAGCATGGCAAAAGCCGACGGTAAACTGCTCGAACAAGAGTTTGCTAGTCTTGCCGATACTTTTGAAGAAATTCATTTACCCGAAGGCGTTACTGTCGATCGCCTCTTAAATGAAGAAGATGAACCAATTGATACATTACTCACTCAAATTACGAGTGAGATTGCACAGGAGATGGTTTACCAATCAGCTTATGCAATGGCAAATATTGATGGTGAATGCAGTTCTGAGGAAAAAGAACTACTAGAAAAAATTGGTGCAACCTTCACTAATTCTAAACTTTGGGGCAAACAGGAATGGCTGGAAAACCTAGAAAAACGCTCTAGAAAGTCATCAATTTCTGAGCAAGTCCGTCAAATCGACGATCCCAACATTCGGGCGATCGAGGTTGAGAATGCAATTACTGATACTTGCTTTCTTAATGCTGTTCTCGGTGCTTTTCCCCTCCCTGGTATTGCGATCGCCTTTGATATGCTGATTTATTGGAACCAACTTGATCTCGCGCAAACGATCGGACAAAGTTGGGGTTACGATCGCGACAATGAAAATCTTCGCAAAGCCTTATTTGGCAGCTTGGGACTCACTGGCACAAGAATCGCCGTTAGCAATTTAGCAAAGCTGGTTCCCGTATTTGGCATGGTAGTTGGCGCGACCACAGCCTATGCCAGTACATGGGCGCTGGGTAAGGTTGCCAACGAGTATTTTGCCTCTGGTGGCGAGATGGATGCCTTTAGTTTGCGTCAAGCCTTTAAACAAGCCAAAAAAGAAGGTGAGGCGATCTATAAAACTAAAGCCGATGAAATTGCGGCGAAGAAGAAAGCGATCGAGCCTCAATTGCAATTACTCAGTGAGGAGCTTAAGGCTGGAAGTATTACTCCTGAAGAATATCAAGAGAAACTAAAAAATCTTCTCTAACCAAAAATTAGCGGCGCTTTGCGCCGCACTGCTAATGCATAAAAAAGAGGACACAAAGTGTCCTCTTTTTTATGCATCGAAAATAGCCCTCGTTAAACTTTTCGTGACCCATACATCTATTTCATCGGTTTTTATCGATTCGGCAATTTGGTGGGCGCGATCGCGATCAGGTGCGATCGCAAATACAGTAGAGCCAGAGCCAGACATCATTGCGCCAAGACATTCTTGATCGAGAAGTTTATTTTTGAGATCGGCGATCGCAGGATATTCTGGCAATACTACTCGTTCCAGATCGTTATATAGCAAGCGACCGATCCTATTGGGGGCGGAATCACCACCAGAGGCGATCGCCGCTACCATTTGACTCGATAGATTTTGATCCTTGACTGTACTGGTCGCTAACAGATTCTGCTTTCTAAAGGTTTGATACGCCCATGCTGTGGCGATCGCAATCTGACGCGGTTTACAAATCACTAATACTAAATCCGTCAGATTGGGCAAGGGCGATAAAATTTCGCCGCGACCTGTGGCTAGAGCCGTGCCGCCAGTGACACAAAAAGGAATATCCGAACCCAGTTCGGCGGCAAAATCACAGATTTGTGACTGCGTAAGTCCCAAATCCCAGAGGCGATCAATTCCTACTAGTACCGCCGCCGCATTCCCAGAACCACCTGCTAAACCAGCCCCCAGCGGGATCTGTTTATCTATCGCGATTTCCATGCCGCTAATCTGAGGATATACACTTTGCATTAGCGCGGCGGCTTTGTAAGCAAGATTAGTGCGATCGCAAGGCACTTCAGGATTAGTACAGGTTATTTGAATCTCGTCTGTGCCGATTTGGCGAATAATTTTGCGAATATCAACGCGATCGCAGAGATCAATGCTTTGCAAAATCATGACCAGATCGTGATAACCATCAGGGCGATTGCCTGTAATCTCTAGATAAAGATTAATTTTTGCCGCAGATTTGAGAGAAATACGCGAGGTCATTGAGAAAAAGTTCGCTTGTATATATGTTGTAAATTTTTTTGATCGGTGTCAGAGCCGAAGCGACGTACCGCACGCATCTGATTTTCGACCATAAGCTTGGCATCGGCGCGTGACACAGGATCAAACTGGACACCTTCGGGACTAGTCGTGATTAAGAAAAATAATCTTTGGGCGTAGAGTGTCGTAAACAGACTACGAGACTCATCTACTTTACACAAGCGAGATAGTAAGCCAAAAGTAGGATGATTGAGATAATGTTCAGACATTTGGCGGACTGGGCAAATTAATAAATAAGAGTGGGCGATCTTTTCTGTATCGCAGACAACATCAGTTTAACAAAAGTCCGATAGTCGAGTACTAAGAAAAAACTTAATAAATCCTAGAAATCAGACAATACAGCCTATTCAACAACATTGCGATTACTATTCTGATATATTAAGGGCGATTAATTAGAAAATGTTATCAAACCTTAACGGCTTTTTTTGGGATTAGGAGATAATCATGCGGAAATTTAGCGATCTTTATGTTATTAGAAGCCTTATTTTAGTTGTCATCACAATCGTGATTCTTTTGGGCATCCCTTCACAGGCGATCGCGGCAACTCGCCATCCTGTTATCCCTGCCAATGGTCAGCCAATTCTGGGCGGCAATATGCATGGTTCCGATTGGATCGCCGCCTCAAATGATTCCAAACAAGCCTATTGTCAAGAAGCCTTTGCCGCTTTTCGTGGCTCCGCAGCTCAGAGTTATATCATCAGTCATAACATCCAAAGTCTGAGTCCAGAAGGATTATGCGATCGCATGGATCAGTACT
>JANMFC010000206.1:0-1857 GCA_031377675.1 Pseudanabaena sp. OTE_70b_metabat_355
CTTTAACACATTCTCCCCTTTCTTTTTGTATCTTTTTACTCTGATTAGTAATCATTTTTGGGATATAAATACCTCTAATAATTACTGGATATGCATTTAGTCCTATTTATGACTATCTTCCATTTATGCTGATTAGTAACATTTTATCAATTAAAACTTATAATCAATTGATCGGTATACCTATATCTAATATTGACAACTTTAAAGTCAGGCTGGCTGGAGAAAGTGTTCAAAATATTGAAAAAGAGATTGAAATACTAAATTTAACTAAAGTGCGTCATGAACCTACTGTTTGTAGCTTATTTGAAAGATTGAATGCTCTAAAAGAAGAGAAAAAGGAGCATGAAAGAATAAAATTATCTGCTCGTAACAGTCTTGATAATTTGATGACACAAACGCTTGGAAATTACCAAACTCAGATAAATAATTTGGTAAGAGATTTCGGCGCATTATTTGAAATTGCTGAATTAAATCATGACTATAGAGGCACAGGTACTCCTCGCTCAAATTATGGTTTAAAGGTAAAGGGATACAATATTAAGCTTTCCACAGATGAGTCTGCACCATCATTTGCAAATGCGCTAAGTGAAGGTGATAAACGAACACTAGCTTTTGCTTTTTTCATTGCTCGTCTTCAATCTGATCCTAATCTCACTAATAAAGTTGTTGTAATTGATGATCCTGTTTGTAGTCTTGATCATACTAGGCGCAATAAAACTAAGAGGATTTTAAGAGATATTGGTTTAAGATCATCTCAGTTAATTGTACTTGGTCATGATAAATATTTTTTGAAAGAGCTTTGTGATGATTTTACAAAAATAGACATACCTCCAATGATTTTGAAAATCAACAGGGTTGCTAACGATTACTCAGATTTTACGATCTTTGATATCGCTAAAGAATGTGCTTCTAGTTATTATTCACACCACGAAATTGTTAAAAACTTTGTAGAAGGAAGATATCGTGGAGAACTATGTACAGTAGTTAAAGCTATTCGTCCATTACTTGAAAAATACTTGCATCTTCGGTTTCCCAGTTATATACAACAAAGTACACTTTTCGGCAAAATTATAGGAGACGCTAAGGTAGCAGAGTTACCTAATCCACTTGTCTATTTACAGCCATTAGCTAATGAACTCAATGAAATAAATGATTACGCTGGACAGTTTTATCACGATGCAAGTGCTGCGGAGGATAATAATGACATAGTTGAATCAGAACTACGAATCTATGCTCAACGGGCTTTGGATGTTATATATAAAGGCTTCGTTAATGAAGGGAGAGAAAGCTCATGATAGTTAGACACCCCCGATATAGCAAAGAAGAATTCGCTAGACGTGGCGATGACATTTATGAAACTCAAGTGCGCCCACAAGTTGAAGGAGGAAATCATGGCAAAATTGTTGCCATTGATATTGAAACAGGAGCCTTTGAAGTTGCCGATGAAATATTGACCGCAACAGGTAGCCTATTCAAACGTATTCCTGATGCTCAACCTTGGATCGTTCGCATTGGTCATCGAGCCGTCCATCGTTTTGGTGCAAGGAGCCTGAAAAAGTCAATATGATTCATGGCGTAGTTAATCAAAGTTGCGAAGCAACAATTCCACTGGTCATTATCAACGAAAAGAAACAGACCAAACTGATTGATGCTGTCATTGATACGGGCTATACGGGCTATTTAAGCTTACCCAGTGAAATCATCATTGCCCTAGATTACCCCTGTTAAGGTGCAAAAATATCGAACTTAGATTGGTCGTTTCAGCCTTCAAGAATCCATTTTATTGAACTTTTGACATGATGTTTTACAGATCTATATCGATGGGATCACGCAAGCTCATTAGTCACCTTAACAGGG
>JANMFC010000263.1:0-19007 GCA_031377675.1 Pseudanabaena sp. OTE_70b_metabat_355
CGAATCACCTTGTTTGGGTTCTTGATATTACTCCCAGAAATTATCATTAAGCATCGTGTCGATATCGCGCCCAAACTGCCATGTATCAGGGAATTGATACTGTGGATAATCGTCCTTAACCGTTTCCAGAGCAAACTCAAAAGCCTCGAATACGAACTCATCCCATACCGCTTTGAGGCTAGGAGTTTTTTGCAATCTCCGTTTTAGTCGTCTACGCTGCTCTCGAATCGTGCGTTCCCATCCGTTAAATTCTTCAGGCAGATCCACACAAAGTCGCTTGAGGCAATGCTCGATCAAAATTTCTAAACGACTTTCTAGCTCATCACGGTACGAATTACCCAAAGCCTCGATCTCCTCCAACAAGTTTTCTAAGTCCAGATGGTCGAAATCCTTAGCCTTTAGCTTGGTTATAGTGTCTTGAGTCCATAACAAAAAGTCGGACTCATATAAGGATTTGTGTAATGATTTACGAGCAATGGTCTGTGTCATTTGTTTTTCTCTTCTACTATTGGTGAGATTTCCTTGGCTGACTGTTCTAACCATTGCTTCACACTAGCTTCTAGCAAATCAATATCCAAAGGCTTTGTCAAATAATCATCACATCCTGCGGCGATCGCTACTTCCTTATCACCTTTCATTGCATGAGCCGTCACCGCAATGATCGGAATCTTGGCTGTCCGATCGCTAGCTTTAAGCTGTCGAGCCACTTCCCAGCCATCGATTTCGGGCAAAGACAGATCCAACAAAATCAGATCAGGGTGATTAGTTTGCATCCAATCTAGAGCCGCTTGCCCATCTTGGATGCAAGTAACCCGATAGCCTGAATCTTGAAACACCTGCTCCACCAAAACTTGGTTATCAGGGGCATCTTCGACCACTAAAATTAGCGGCGGACTTTTAAATACGGGCATAGGTACTAAGCGGTTCCTTGATGAACTTGATATAGAGATGTTTAAACGTCGATTTTAATACTCTGGGCATCCCAAAGTCGATCGCCATCATCGTTGTCGGTAATTTCCAATCTTGGACTTGTAAATTAGCGATCGGGTCGCCCACAATCTCAATGGCAGCAAGATCGCTGCATAGCCCAGATTTAATCGCGGCGGCAACGGTTGGCACATCCATCGGTTTGACACCAAGAATCTCTACCATAACGCGATCGAGGGCAAATACATCACAAGCCGCCGCTAAAACTCCTAATTCCTTGGGTTCGCCCGCGCTAGGTCCATTACCTTCATGTCCAATGATGCCATCAAGGATTGTCAGTTCAGGATTAATCGTTCGCGCCGTTTCAATCAACATCTGAGCAAATCTTTCGACATCCTTACCCGCTTCCATGTGCCACCAAGCCTTCATTTTGCCAGGGACGCAACCAAACAGATTTTTGACCCCAAGGGTGAGCGTCAGTTGCATGTGTGATTTTACTTTCGGTAAATTAATCACCACATCCGCATCCATCGCTTCCTTGCTAAGGCGAAGATTTTGCAGTTCACCCTCACCTTCAGTTTCATAACGCTTACCATGAAACTCAACAATCGGCAGCCCCAATTCTTCCGCAAGGGGTAACAAACCATTAGCCTTAGCAATTCCCTTAGCACTACCAAAAGCAGGGCTATCTCCCAAAAATGGCTTACCACCAGCATCAATGACCATTTTAGCGACACAATAAACTAATTCTGGGCGCGTGGTACATTCCTTAGTAGGACGGGAACCAGTTAGTAAATTAGGCTTAAGAAGAACGCGATCGCCTTTTTTGACAATACTAGACATACCGCCTAATGGTGCAAGTACCGCCTCTAGGGACTGCATTAGCGATGTCATTTCGTAACTAGAGGTATGCAGAAGACTGACAATTGGTTTCATATTTTTCTAAAAAATTATATTGACAATTGAAATGTCACCGCTTCGCGGTGACATTTCAATTTACTAAACCCGATCGCAAAGCTACTACAGCCGCTTGAACGCGATCGTCAACTGATAACTTATTCATGATGCCACGCACATGGGTTTTGATCGTGTTAGGGCTGAGGTAAAGGACTTTGGCAATTTCAGGATTGCTTTTACCTTCGACAATTAATTTTAAAACTTCTAATTCCCGTTGCGATAAGTGTGATGTGATTTGTGACGCGATCGCAGATTGTGTGGGTGGCTTTAAATGATCCATCACTTTACGCGCAATTTGAGGATCGAGATAGGTCGCACCCTCCTTGGCAGCAGCAAAAGCGGCTAAAAGACTATCAGTACTCGTGCCTTTGACACAGTAAGCATCAGCGCCACTAGAGAGCGCAGCAATAATTTCGTTATCATCGGTATGGGAGCTAAGCATAACAATGTGAATATTCGGTAAACTCGCCTTGATTCTTTGCGTTGCCGAAATTCCATCCAGTCTAGGCAAGCCAATATCCATCACAATAATGTCAGGAATTAATTCCTGAGCCATTTTTACACCGATATAACCATCCTCGGCGATGCCAACTACGGTAATATGGGGCTGTTGGGACAGTGACTGCTCTAACCCAAGTTGGATTAGCGGATCGTCTTCAACTATTAGCACTCTTAGGGAGATGTTGGGAGGATTTGATGCGATCGCCACAGTCATAATTCTAAATTTTGGGGATTTCTGGTTGTTTGCCCTGATTATATCTTAGTGATGAAGAAAGAATAGATTGTGAAGATTATCTATTTAGCCAATCAGTCAACCGACTTTTAATATGATTCAGTCTTTCGGGTGAAATATTTCCAAGACAAGCACTAATAACCGATGCTTCAACGGTTGCTAATCTGCTTAATCGAATTACAGATGTAACTTTTAGCCCTGTTTGTGGATAATCATCATCAGATATTACAATGATCTCATCAAATTCTGGAATGGCTTGATATATACGAGATGAAACCAAAGCAAGTAATTGATCAGAATGACGACTTGGTGCGATCGCAATAACCAATGCTGGACGAAGTTTTCCTACCTGTAAATCAGCTTGAGGAAAGCGTACTAAAACGATATCTCCCGCATTCATGATTTATAAATTTCCCTAGCATCTTCTAGAAAATACTCTATTTCATCATCTTCGCTAAAAAATTCCGCGAGTGAAAATTCCTGCCATTGACCAGATTCCCAATCACAGTATTCTGAAATTTCTTGCTTAGCAATTAAGGCTTGTGTGAATTTCTCAATTATTTCGACAATACTATCTGGTAAATTGTCAATTTGCTGATGTAATTTTTCTCGAACATTGATTAACATGAAATGATTACCTCATCAACTTTACGGAAATATTAAGTAGTTAATACCCATTTTATCAAAATGAACCTCAAAGACGACAAATTTATGGCTAATTCAGTTTTGAAGCGTTTCACATAATTATAATGACTACCATCAACCTTGACAAAATCGATCAATTAATTGCCGAAGGATATATCACCAAACGCCCTCATCCTAGTGGTGAATTGTTTATCTATAACTACACCGCCAAAGCCCAGTACGATCGCCTTTGGACTCCTGAAACCATTCAATGCCGAGGCTTGATTCTCGATAAGGATGGGGCGATCGCGGCGCGACCTTTGAGCAAATTTTTTAACTTACAAGAACATAAAGAAGCATTACCTGTCGAACCCTTTGATGTGTATGAAAAACTCGATGGTTCGTTAGGGGTTTTGTATTGGTATCAGGATCAGCCCTACATAGCAACTAGAGGTAGCTTTGGCTCTGAACAAGCAATTAAAGCTAATCAGATTCTCAATTCACTTTATAGTCAAGCAATTCCATTGCTAGAGCAATCGCTAACTTATTTGTTTGAGATTATCTATCCTTCTAATCGGATTGTTGTGGACTATGGCGAATATCAGGCTCTAGTATTGCTAGCCGTGGTGGAAACTGGATCAGGATTAGAACGACCATTAGAATCATTTACGCATTTAGGTTTTCCGATCGCCAAAAAATATGATGGCTTAAAAGATCTAGAGGCGATCGCTCTTCTCAATGAGCAGAATCAAGAAGGTTTTGTGATCCGTTTTGCGAATGGATTGCGACTCAAATTCAAGTTTTCCGATTATGTGAAATTACATCGCGTCCTAACTCAAGTCACCAGTAAAGTGATCTGGGAAATGCTGCGGGATAAAACCGCCTTTGCGGATATTTTGGAACGGGTTCCCGATGAATTTTACAATTGGGTGAAGGAAACTAAAGATTCTCTAATTGCTCAATATCAACAAATTGAAGATGCCGCAAAGTCTGATTTTGAGCGTATTGTGGCAGTTGTGGATCGTAGCGATCGTAAGGAAATAGCCAAACATTTCTTAACTTGCCAAAATCACAGTATTTTGTTCTCTCTATTAGATGGCAAAGATTACAGTGATTATATTTGGCGTAGCCTCAAACCTGCCCATGAGAAGCCCTTCATGCAAGATGAATCCTAAATTTTATTTTGTTGGGTTTCATACTTGTAAAAGCGATCGTGAATCGCCTAAATTTCATCTGTATCAATTCCCATCGCCTTAAGCATTTCGGCAAGACGCTCGGTTTTTTGCTCAGCTTTTTGTTTTTCTAAATTAGCTCGATCAGCGAGCGCCTCCGCCTCAAGCCGAGCCTGATGCTCATAGACTCTTTCTAATTCAGCGATCGAGCGATCGTGTTCCGCCTCAGCATAAGAGCGCAAAATCTGATTAGAAATTGGGTCAAAAAAACGGAAATTTAGATTTGGATACAAATGTAAATCCAAACCTAATACCTCACTATGTAATGACAAAGTACCATCAGGTAAAACTGAAGAAGCGATCGCTACATATTCTCCATTCTGTAAACGTACCCCATTTAACGTACTAGGTTTAAAGAACTTGCTCGAAGGATCGTACTGAAAATATTCCTTAACACCCAGATATTTATAAATTAATGGATTCTGTTTACGATCTTTTGTTCTTGTTCCCTTTGAAATAACTTCCAAAACAAAATCAGGTGCTTTGCCACCATCTTCTCCAATCGTATAACTAACTCTATCTTTGTTGCTCATGCCAAAAACAACAAAAATATCAGGTGCGACTCTTTTCTCTGCTAAATCTTGCTCGTATCGAATAAATAAATTCCCCGAAACGTAAACATTCTGTTGTTTCTCGAACCAAAGTTTTAAAGCTTCGGTGGCATAGCTTAAGTTTCGACGTTGGATATCGCCTTCGGGCATTGGCTCAAAGTCCTCATCAGGCAGTTCTATTTTTGTAATTAGCTTGCGTTCGCCAGAAATAGTCATAACGGCACTCCAAGTCAGATCTGTAGCTTAATCTAGCATATTTGTAGACAAACTTAAGATAAAGATTATTATTTAATTGGCGATCACTTTTTAGTGATAATTGAGGCGATCGCTTGTTGGTTATCGTACTTGTAGAGGCGATCGCTTAAGTTTCAAGATTAATATTGGCGATTAATTTTTAGTGATAATTGAGGCGATCGCTTGTTGGTTGTCATATTTGTAAAGGCGATCGCTTCAGTTTGAAGATTAATATTGACATCAGTATTTTGGGGATTTGGTAGCGATTGCCTAGCTCCTTAGAAAATTTCTTATAGCCTAATTCCCAGGGGTGGGCTTGAGGGTAAACAAGAAATCTAGGCGTGTCGTCTTAGCATCGACATTAGTGGAAGTTACCGCAATTCCATTAATCGCATCAAGAATAGAGCGAATTTCTGTGAAATTAGGATTGGACTTGACTTCAGGCGGCAGAAGGCGATCGGCGAGGGAAAGTGCGGTGGTCATATTCAGAAAGAAATAGCCGCCATTGGATTTGGGAAGCCCTGTGGTTAAAATTTGAAAAGAACTGCTCTCAGGTAAAGTCCGCGCAGGTTTGGGAACAAAAGTATCCGCGAGATCACCCATTGACCAAAACACAAAATTATTGTCCAAATTACCACGAGTCGCTGCGTTTGTATTCCCGATCGCCCAAGTAATTACCGACTTATCCCCAATTTGTTTTGGCTTGAGATCTACACCCTTCGGTAAAAATCCTAGTGACGACGATTGAGCCGCTTTATCAATTTTTTCGAGGGAGGCTTTGGCGGCTTTTTGGTCACTGGCTTGGGCGATCGCCACAAATCCAAACCCAGGATTTGCCAAAATCCCTTGATTATTCGGAATAGCCGCGATCGCAAATTCACCATTCATCCATTGCAAAATATCTTGATCGAGGTCAAGCTTCGTACTGTCTTTAACCCCTTTACGAACTTGATCGATTAGTTGAGCAGAGCTAGCATTTCCTTTTGTTTGACTGACTAGGGACAGCCAAGACTGATAGAGATTTAGTCCCGATACTAACAAGAAGGTCTCCTGCGGCAATAAATTCAGAACCTTGGCTTCATTATTCACAATCGGATTAGAATTATCATTCTTGAGATAGGTATTGACTTCAAAACGCAATCCTTCCTTCTGAGTTCCACCAGTAAGAGTTATCGCATCCAGTTCTCTTTTGGATTGAGCGATCGCGGCTTCGTTGAGATTGAGTTTTGCCTGAGAGCCAATAAATTCTAAGGCTACTTCACCATCAAGATAGACCTGCAATAATGAATCTTCGCGATCTAAAGTTTGATCTGCCAAAGTTTGATCTGTCGGTTTAGAGCCATAAATCTTCGCAAAAATCGGCTTTTTGGCGAGGGATGGACTAGTACCTTTGTAGGTGTCGATCGCCTGTTGAATCAGGGTGGCACTGGTGGCGATCGCGACATACTGCCCCCCAATATCGGCAGTCACCACGCTATTGTTTGGACTTGACGAAGGCGACTCGTAATAGGTCACGTCCTTGTAGACACTGGGCGTAAATTTTGCCCCTTGCTGCGTCAACGCATCACGATATTTTACCAAAAACGCATTGGACTTGCCACTATCACGGGTTGGGGCAATCACTAAAGTTGCCGCAGGTGCTTGGGGCTGGGCTTTATTGGGAACTAGGGCGGTAATGACATAACCTTCTAACCACGGCTGCACGTCCCGACCATATTCGGTCTTACTCTGAACTAACAATAAATTTAGGGGAGATTTGTTCAGCCCATCACTGATCAACTTTTGTGAAGCAGGAGTACCAAATTGAGCCAATTTATTCCAAGGCTCAGATTTAGTATTAAACGCCATCACCACCTGCGCTTCTCGGGGAATCGCGGCTACCGCCCCCAACATCCCCTTAATTGATTGCGATCGCTGGGTAAAATATAAGAAAGCCCCTCCTACCCCTGCCACGACTACGGCAGTACCGATCGCAATGTACATCAACATTGCCGATTTTTTTTGTTGGGTAGATTTTTTGTTGATTCCAGATGACTTCGACATGGGTATAAAATAAGCCTAAAATTTTGTGCGGTATCGGAATATAATGCAGTCTTCAATATATATTCAGAGCGCTAAGTCTCAATTAAGATACTACAGATTCGGGTACAGGCGATCGCCAAATCCATTTTCATGCTGTTATGATTTCCATTAATTATTAAGTAATATCCCACTAAATATCTCGATTTAATAAAGCCAAGAACCAAAATCAGGACAATCACCTGATTTTAATTCTTGGCTCTAACTACAGCCTATTGAAGCTTTAAAGGGTACAGAGAAAAGTTTAAAAGTGCCGCTTCGCGGCACTTTTAAACTTTTCTCTGGGTTTTGTTTTAGCGCAAAGCGCTGTATGCCTACCTACTTATCCCAAAAAGTTTGGTACAATGGACTCCTGAATTATGATTGATCAACTCTTGCCACAAATATAAGCAACCGATTTCTAATGACTAAAAATAAAGTTACTGTTCTTATTGTTGACGATACCAAATACAATTTGCAACTTCTTTCAATTATGTTGTCAAATCAAGGCTATGACGTTTTATCTACGACAAGTGGGAAAGAAGCTATCGATATAGCCATAAATGATCAGCCTAATCTAATTTTGTTAGATATAAAAATGCCAGAAATGGATGGATATGAAGTTTGTACTAATCTCAAGAATAATTTTATAACTCAAGAAATACCGATAATTTTTATAAGCTCAACTGAGGATATTGACGAGAAAGTTGAAGCTTTTGCCGTGGGTGGACTTGACTTTATAAATAAGCCATTTCATCTGGTGGAGTTATTGGCAAGAGTGGAAACTCACCTCCGCATCAGTTCTTTGCGCTTACAACTTTTAGAACAAACTAAATTATTAGAACATCAAAATATTAATCTTCAGAAAGAGATTTCTAATCTGATGGGCTGTAATTTGGAGATATATAATCAGTTGCAAATAGCTATTACCAAAGAAGAACTATTGCTATTCTATCAACCAATTGTTAATATAGAAACTGGCTTAATCAGTGGATTTGAAGCTCTAATCCGATGGCAACATCCAGAAAGAGGAATACTTAATCCTGCTGAATTTATTGATGTTGTAGAATCAACAGATTTAATTTATTCGGTCGGTAAATGGGTAATCGAAAATGCTTGTAAACAACTACAGGTTTGGCAACAATCGTCATCTAGTTATGCTGATTTAACTATGAGCATCAATGTGTCAACAAAACAACTTTCCAAATTTGATTTTGTAGATCATATTCGGATGATTTTAAATAGATACCAAATCGCACCTCACTGTCTAAAAATTGAAATCACTGAGAATACAGTGATGGGCGATCGCGATCAAACATTAAAAACTCTTTCCAAACTAAAAGAGTTGGGCATTCAGTTTTGTATTGATGATTTTGGGACGGGATATTCATCATTACGGCGACTAACTGATTTTCCGATTGATATTCTCAAAATTGATCGTTCCTTTATCGCTAATAAGGAGTGGATAATTGTGAAAGCAATTGGTTCATTAGCTTTTTCTTTAGGTAAAATTATTGTCGTTGAGGGAATAGAAACTTCTTCAGAATTGACAGTAATCAGGAATTTGTTCGGAAATTCTTTGGCAGAATGCTATGGACAGGGATATTTGTTTGCCAAACCACTCAATCCAGAATTTGCATTTGAGCTTTTGATAAGTAGCCAATCATTTATGGTTCAATAAGTTTAAAGTTATCAAGTTTAAAGTTCAACAAGCTTAAAGTTCTCAAGGGCGATCGCTAAATGTGTCCAATGTGTACCACCTTGCAAAAACACCGTATAAGGCTCGCGCAGAGGTCCATCAGCCGATAGCTCCAATGTACTGCCATCAATAAAAGTACCACCCGCCATCACTAATTGGCTAACATAACCAGGCATCCCTCCTGGAATCGGATCGACATAGGAATCAATCGGCGAAAATCTTTGGAGATTACGACAGAACTCGATCAGTTTTTCGGGACTTCCCAGTTGGATTGCTTGAATAATATCGCGGCGTGGCTCAAAGGGTTTAGGCTTCACTGCATAGCCCAATTTGTCAAATACATAGGCGGCAAGTTGACTGCTTTTCATCGCTTCACCAACCATCTGGGGCGCAAGAAATAATCCCTGAAATAGCAATCGATTTAAATCAAATGTTGCGCCGCCTTCTCGTCCGATCCCTGGGGCGGTGAGTCGTTGGGCGGCTAGTTCCACATATTCGGCTTTGCCTGCAACATAACCACCTGCGGTAGCGATCGTTCCTCCAGGATTCTTGATCAGAGATCCTGCAATAATGTCTGCTCCCACGGCAGTTGGTTCGCGATCGCTAATAAATTCACCATAGCAATTGTCCACAAAACAAACGGTATTGGGATTCTGTTGCTTGACTAATTTGATAATTCTCTCGATATCTGCAATGGATAAACTTTCTCGCCATGCATAGCCACAGGAGCGTTGGATTAGCACCATACGGGTTTGCGGTTTGACCGCCGTTGCTAAGGCTTCCCAATTTACGCGACCCTCTGCGGTCAGTTCCACTTGACGATAGGTAATCCCAAAATCCTTGAGTGAGCCTGAATAGGCTGTTCCCTGACTCTCTGAGGTGAGTGGATAGCCAATTACTTCTTCGAGGGTGTCGTAGGGCGCTCCGACTACGGATAAAAGTTCGTCTAGGGGTCGCAAAATTCCAAATAAACAACAGGCGATCGCATGGGTTCCCGAAACAAACTGAACGCGCACGGCGGCGGACTCCGCGCCCATTACCTGTGCAAAAACCTCATCAAGGACATCACGCCCCATATCCCCATGTCCATAGCCTGACACACTGGCAAAATGATGCGCTCCCACACGGCGATCGCGAAAAGCTTGTAAAACCCGTTCTAGATTGTCTTTTACTTGCAGATCGATTTGGGTAAAGGTAGGGGTGAGGGCAACAACTGCTTCAGCAACGAGCAGTTTCATTTGGTCGGAGTTCATTGAGCTTGGAAATTTTTTAGAGGCTTACGATCCTACGCGAATTAGTTTGATTTTGTCTACTAAAACCAAAGATTATTTCGGCGGGCGAAGCCCGCCGAAATAATCTTTGGTTTTAGTAAATTTCTGATCCATAGTAGTTTGGCATATAAGGCGAAAAAAACTTTCGCATACATCATTAGATTACGAAATAAGATAAAGTATTTAAAGACATAAATATTTTTTGTAGATATTTTTTACTGCTATTACATACAGTCATTAAGGAGAAAGTTTTGCCTACGCTAGGAGTAAATATTGATCACATTGCGACTATCCGCCAAGCGCGTCGCGGTGTTGAACCCGATCCCGTGGCTGCCGCTGTGATCGCTGAGTTAGCAGGAGCCGATGGCATCACCGTCCATCTGCGTGAAGATCGTCGTCATATCCAAGAACGTGATGTGCGATTGCTCAGACAAACCATCCGTACTCGTCTCAATCTAGAAATGGCGGCTACTCCCGAAATGGTGGCGATCGCCCTCGATGTGAAGCCTGACTATATTACCCTTGTCCCTGAGCGCCGTGAAGAAATCACGACAGAAGGTGGTTTAAACGTCAAGGCTCAAGGCGATCGCTTAGGTAAGTTTGTCCATCAATTGCAGAACGCGGGGATACCTGTAAGTTTGTTTGTCGATGCTGAACCCAAGCAAATAGAAGCTTCGGCAAAAACTGGGGCAAAATTTATTGAGTTGCATACAGGCACTTATGCCAATGCTAGAAATGAAGAAGAGCTTAACCGAGAGCTTAAAGTATTGTCTGATGGTGGTGAGTTAGCGATTAAGTTAGGACTACGATTAAATTCGGGGCATGGCTTAACCTATTGGAATACCAGTGCGATCGCTCAAATTGCGGGCATGGAGGAGTTGAATATTGGGCATAGCATCATTAGTCGGGCGGTACTTGTCGGCTTAGATCGCGCCATCAGGGAAATGAAAGAGTTAATTACTTAAAAAATTAAGCCTAAGTAGCTAGGCGTAAATATAAAACTCAGTCAAAAAACTCAGTCAAGTCAACAATTAATCGCCCCCTAGCCCCCAATACTGGGCTACCGTGTATACACAAGTCCAAATTGTGCGATCACATCCCGAATGCCCTGCAATAAATTGCGGGCTAAAAGCTAAAACCCGTTGAAACGGGTTAAATTTCAGAAGTTAGTCAGTTTTAACTGACTTTAGCTTTTAGCCAAGAACTTTAGTTCTTGGTTCTCACGACTTGTGTGTACACCGTAGACTTTTTTGGGAACAAGAAAATAAGTCTTTTTCAAAGTCCCCCAGAATTGGGGGATTTAGGGGGCTTAGATAACTCGAAACGAAGACAGAGAGACTTGTGTGTAGAGGTTAGCTTGTAAAGGTTAGGGGGGATCAAGAGTTTGGAGTTCGATTCATTAAAACCCAATAAAGTCCTATTTGCTCAACAGCTTTGTTAAATTGTTCAAAATCTACAGGTTTGACAATATAGCTATTCACTCCAAGTTGATAACTCTCGATGATGTCGCTATCTTGAGCAGAAGAAGTCATCACTATAATCGGAATCATTTGGGTACGCGGATCGGTTTTGATTTGGCGCAAAACCTCTAATCCACTTACTTTCGGCAACTTTAAATCTAGTAAAATGATCTTGGGATGATCGGTGATTTGTCGATGAGCATAAGCCCCGCGACAGAAAATAAAATCAAGAGCTTCAGCACCATCTTCCAATAACTCAATTTGGTTAGCAATTCGGCTACGACGTAGCGCCCGTATAGCTAGTTCGGCATCGGCGGGATTATCTTCAACTAGGACAATAAAAATCGGTTGATCTGATGATAGTTCTAGCATATGTTGAGATGACTCCTAATTGGCAATTGTGAAGAAAAACGTAGCGCCTTGATTGATGGCGGCTTCAGCCCAAATCTGTCCGCCATGACGTTGGACAATCCGTTGCACGATCGCAAGCCCAATGCCCGTACCTTCAAAATCGCGTTCGAGGTGCATTCGTTGAAATACGCCAAACAATTTGTCAGCATATTGCATATCGAAGCCAGCCCCATTATCACGGATAAAGTAGGTATTTTTACTGTTAATTAGCTGACAGCCAATTTCAATCCGAGCATTTTCAGTTTTACTTGTGTACTTAATGGCGTTGGATATGAGGTTAATCCAAACTTGGGTTAATAGAGAAGAATCGGCTTGACAGTTGGGCAAATCGGCAATTACAAACTCAATTTGCCGATCGCCTATTATTGATTCAGAGTCGCGCAATATTTTTTTGATGAGGTCATTGACGAGCACCGATCGCCTTGTAATTTCCTTTCGATTCATCCGCGACAAATTCAACAGGTCATCAATTAGTTCACCCATGCGTTTGGCATTGTCGCGCACTATTTTGAGATAGCGATCGCCTTCAGCATCTAAGCGATCGCGATAATTTTCTTGTAAAATCTTGGAGAATCCATCGATCGCTCTCAATGGTGCGCGGAGATCATGGGAGATCGAGTAGGAAAAAGATTCTAATTCTTTGTTTACTGCTTCCAATTGAGAAGTTCTTTCGATGACTCGATTTTCGAGAGACTGATTGAGTTGATATAAAGCCTCGTTAGCATATTTGCGCTGTAACTCGGCAGAAGCTCTCGCGGCGAATACTTGCAATATATTCCCAATCCTTTTAGTGTCTTGCAGTGGTTGCGTATCGAGAATGCAAAGATTGCCGATCGCCTCTCCACTAGCATCCCTAAGAGAAATTCCCATATAGCTTTCAGCTTGCATCGTAACTAGATCGAGATCCTGCGGAAATAATTGCTGTACAAAACAGTCACAGATAAACTCGCCATTCCTCAAGGCGATTTCGCAAGGAGTATATGCAGGGAAATAATTAATTGGTGGTTGAATCGCTCCATGCGCCCAAAATGCTAATGCATGAAGCCGATCGCCAACTAACTCAGTGACTAGCGCATATTTAACGTGCAAGGCTTCGGCAATATGTTTTGCTAGCGCTGGGAAAAAGTCCTCACCTGTTACTGCCGCAGTACCTGCGACTAAATTTTGCAATGTATTTTCTGATCGCATCAGGGCGGTTTCACGCTCTTTTGCTTCACTAATATCACGCATGATTGTGGAGATATACTCTAGTTCTCCATTATCAGATTTATGGGCAATAATCATCTGTGAGATTGGAATTTCTATCCCTTCGTGGGTTAGTAGCGCCGTTTCGCCCAACCAAACTCCATTGGCAACTGCTGCGGGAATACCTTGATTTTGAATAATCTCTAACGCCCATGCGGGATGATAAGTGGGGATATCTAAATTAGAAACATCGGCATCAGGTGGAAGCCCCTGTACTAGATTAGCTTGAACGTTATTCCAAATTACTTTCCCTTGCGGTGATGACATGCCAATAATATCAGTTGAAGATTGGATGATCGTCATCACCCGATCGCGTTCCTTTTCGGCTAATCGGCGATCGTCAATTTCGGCTTGCAAAGATCGGTTTAACTGGGCTTGCTGCTGTAATAATCGAGCGTTACCAATGGAGATGGCGGCTTGGGTTGATAGCAGATTGAGAATTTCTAAATGCTTGGGGGTAAATGCATTCGTGATCAGATTATTTGCTAAGAGAGCAATTGCGATTAACTTACCCTGATTTAGCAAAGGCATACATACAAGTGATTTTGACTGATATTGAACAATCCAAGGATCATTCTGAAAGTCCCCTACTTGAGTTGCATTATTTAAAACGAGAATTTCTTGAGTCCGAATCACATAATTAACTAGAGAGATTGGCACATAAAAGTTATGGTCAGCAGAAATTTCATCAATGGAAATTGACTGCATAATTACATTTTTGTAATTGATATCTTTGATTGCTTCAATGCGCCATTGCGGTAGCGTATCCACGCGCCATTGTGGTAACGTATCCGCGTTATCTGGCAAAAGCAAATAACCAGTCTCCGCCCCCGCATTCTCGATTAAGATTGTCATCAAGGTTCCTAAAAGTTGTTCGAGGTGTATTTCACTCGCGATCGCCTGTGAAGCTTTGAGAACTGTCTCTAAATCAAAGGCTTCTAAATCACTAGTAGATGATTGAGTGGAATTACTTGAAGGTTTTCGTGCTTTTTTGGCGGTTGAATTAGCGGTCACAATTGTTGGATAAATCTGTTCCAGATGCTGCACTTTAACAGGAGAACCCCAAAGTAAATAGCAATATTTTGCTTGTTGCATATACGCTTTAGCGATCGTGGTTTTTCCTAGATCTAAATAGAACTTAGCAGCCAATTCATTAGCTAGAGCTTCTTCGTGAATATATCGATTCTCTTTAGCTAAGGCGATCGCTTGATCATATAAATCCATCGCCTCCATAGTTTGATGGGAAATCCGCGCTATTTCCGCCCGAACTAGCGCACATCGATGGGCAAAGTTGGCGGGTGCGTGCTTGTGCCAATGATCCAATGTGGTCAGATCTTTGGTGATCGCCTCATGGTCGTATTCGTTTATATCAACATTGGCTAATAAGGTCAAAGCGCGATAAAAATAAAAGACACTATATTGAATTGTTCCAACCACACCTCCAATCGACTGTTCTGCAAGTTCGGCATTTTTGAGAGATTCCTGTGTTTTCCCAAAGTGATAGTTCAAAATCATTTTGTAGATATAAACCATAGCCGCCGAACAAGCATCTCCTGCGGCTAAATGCATTGGCAGTCGTTCAGTTTCATTATAAACTTCGCCAATTAAAATTGTTGGGTCTTCTGATTCGCCAAGCAAGTTTAAAACAGCTTGTTGTCCAATTTGATGGAAGTTCAGCGCCGTGGTTTGTTTTAATTTGGCGATCGCCTCTGCGTAGATCTGCATATCCTGCTTGACCCGATCAAGAGTGTCCCCAGCAAAAAATTGAATTTGACAATGATTAAAGACGCAATAAGCAGCAAATTCCAAATCTCCTGATTCTATCCCTGCATGATATCCTTCTATTAATGGAGTAAGCACCTCGCGGGTTGGTGTTTGCCAAGGTCTAGCAAAATGATAAACCAAATTAAAGATTTTCGCTTTAAAGCTATTTGCCTGAAACCTTTCCATTAGGGCTAAAGCCATATCTGCGGCGCGATTTCCTGCTTGAATCTCGCCACCCACACATAAAATTAATCCATAGGTAGAAAAAGCATAGGCTGTTTCTAAGGTGTTCCCAAATTGTAAAGATAGTTCAATTTGTTTAAGAACAACTAATGCGTATAGTTGGGGAGCGCCAATAAATACTGCCGAAGAAATGTTACTGAGGATACTCATCGCTGCTAACTTGTGGCGATCGGACATAGCAGGTAAATTCGCCACATTTTCAATTTCAATATGAGAAAATTCTTCCGTAACTAGATTCAATAGGTTTTGAGTAGCATCAGCACTAGGTTGTTGGGGAACATCTACGCCTAATTGAGCCAGTGTATTTAGGGCGATCGCGATCGCTTCTGCCAAACGATTACGCGCAATTAATGATTGAATCTGTACCTCTATAAATTTAACCAGTTCGGTAATCGCATTGAGATGTAAATTGACAATCTCTAGCAGTTGATCGACAAGTTCAAATTTGCCCGCCAATGATGCATTGGTAATTGATTCTAGATATAACTCTTGAGCTAGTTGGGGCGTGCGGAACCAAGGATCATCGACCAAAAGCTCCAAGCCCGTTTCGCAATATTGGAGCGCGGATTCGTAAGCATAAGATAGTCGAGCTTTGCGCCCAGCCATCAGGTTTAACCGTGCTAAATAATCGCGTTCTGGATCATTAATTTGTTCACTTCCCAAGCGAAACTGGCTAACAATTGCAAAAATCTGCTCTTCGATATCTACGGTTTTCTCTAATATCAATTTGCCAATACGATAGTGCAGAGATGACTTATCTAATTGGGAAATCAAAGAATAAGCTGCTTGCTGAATCCGATCATGGACAAAGGTATAGGTAATTGTCGGAATTTCTGGGTCAGTTAATTGAAGCCCATAATAAATTGATTGGTGTGTATTCGTTATTGGCAAGATTAACCCTGTCGCGATCGCCGATATCAGAGCGCCAATTGTTTCGACAGGCGATAATTCAGCAATAGAGCCTGATTGCTCTAATTCAAATTGATTGCCGATACAAGCGGCGATTTGCAATAAAGTTTGGGTGCGATCGCTTAGTTCTTGAATCTTGTCCGCCATCAAGATGACGACATTATCGGTAATTTTCTGCGCCTCAATTTCAGGAAGTAACCATTCCCATTTAGGCGATTCGTAATTAAACCTAATTAAATTTTCCCTGTAGAGCGACTTCAGAAATTCACCCATAAAAAATGGATTCCCATCTGTCTTTTTCTTGACCAGTTCCGCCAATGTTAAAGTATCGTCAGGCGCACAATGCAAGGTGTCGGCTATAAATTGATTGATACTCGCCAGATCCAATGGGTTCAAATGCAGTTGATGTACTACCGCATTCTCCTGTTGGATCTTCTCGATCATCTGTCTCATGGGATGAGATTCAGTTACTTCATTATCTCGATAGGCTCCAAGCAGTAGCAGGGAGCCATGCTCAGAGGAAGTTGCTAATATTTGCAATAATTTTAAAGAAGCCCGATCTGCCCATTGCAAATCGTCCAAAAAGATGACGAGAGGATGTTCTGCTGATGCAAAAACATGAATAAAATTTTGCAATACACGATTAAATCGATTTTCCAATTCACTAACTGCGGTATTAGTCTCACTGGCTGGCTCATTATGTCCACCAATAATTAGCTCTAGTGATGGAATTACCTTAGTAATCATGGCGCTATTCACGCCCAAAGCCTCGATAAGTTGCGATCGCCATTCACTTAAATCTTCCGCGCTCTCAGTCAGCAGTTGCTTGATTAATCCTTGGAAAGCCTGAATAATTGCAAAATAGGGGATGTTCCGTTGATATTGATCGAACTTTCCCGAAATAAAATAGCCGCGACTTTTGGTGATTGGCTTATAAATTTCTTGCACTAATCTGGATTTGCCAATGCCAGAATAGCCTGAGATTAAAACCATCTCCACGCGATCGCCTTTGGTACTTTTCGCATCCCCAATCCTAGAAAACGCGGCTAACAAGCTCTCAACTTCTTCGTCTCTTCCATAAAGTTTTTCAGGGATGAGAAACCGATCTGTAATATCAAATTGAGCTAACTCAAAAGATTCTATTTGTCCATGATTCTGTAATTGTTTTAAGCATTGTTCCAGATCTACTTTTACACCTGATGCACTCTGATATCTTGCTTCCGCAGGTTTAGCCAGTAGTTTTAAGATGATTTGAGACAGTATTAATGGGATTTGCGGATTAATTAAGTGCGGTGCGATCGGCTCTAGGGCTAAATGATGATGGATAAGCTCCAGAGGATCGTTAGATTCAAATGGTAAGCGTCCAGTTAACATTTGATAAAAGGTCACACCCATCGAATAGAGATCGGTACGATAATCTAGCGATCGGTTCATCCTTCCTGTCTGTTCAGGCGATATATAAGCCAAGGTTCCTTCTAATATATCAACCTGTTCGAGAATGCGTGTCTCTTTCTGTAAATCTGACGCAATCCCAAAATCAATTACTTTTAATGACCTTGTTTCTGGATTAAATACTATGTTGGAAGGATTAATATCTTTATGAATGATATTTTCGGCATGAATTTGTCCGACCCGTTCACTAATTTGAATCGCTAACTTCAATCTCTCAATTAGGTCGAGTTGGTTTACGTTTAAATAATTAGCTAAAGATTGCCCACCAATATCTTCTAATACAATTATAAATTTGTTTTGATGTTGGATAAAATCATAAACATGGATCACAAAATCAGAAGCAAGACTTTTAGTAATTTCGTACTCTAGTTTATATCGTCCGATTGTTTGAGCGCTAGGAAAGTCTGTGGTGAAGACTTTGAGGATTACAGGCAAGTTATCTTGTTTACGCATCCCTCGATAAACGTGAGAGTTGGCACTTTCATAAATTTGCTCAAAAACTTGATACTCAGGTAAGTTTAACAACATAATTACGCCACCTCGATTTTTAGACTAGTTTACAGCGCTTTGCATTCACTTAAAATTCCAATAAATTTGTGAAAGTGTCACTTAGCATTACTTTCACAAATTTCTTAAGGCTACTTACAGATTGTAATTCCCTACGGTTATCTAGGTTTATGAAGACTATAGCAATCCTAAATGAGTTGTGAGAGGCTTCGACTTCGCTCAGCCAGCGTATATCGTTGGCTGAGCGAAGTCAAAGCCCTATTTTTCTCATAAATGATTTAGGACTGCTATAGGATCCTACATTCAGCAGGTGATCTGGGCAAAAAAATATTTACCACGAAAGAATGATGGTTTCAGAGACTACATTCAACAGACTAAATTTAAAATAAGGTATAAGTCGTTTTTATTTAAGCCAACTCAAAAAAGCCTCATGCCCAAAATTGACGTACAAGACATAGACCATCTAGGTATTATTGCAGGGTATCCGCTCAAAAACTGGTGGAAAGAGAGGGAAGTAAATAGTGTATAATAAAACGGAAGAGGAAAAAGACATAACAGTCATAGAGAAACTTTTAGAAGAGATAGCGCTGCAAGAGATAGCGGACAAAAGAATGCGTTCTATAGTAGAGTTGTTACTGAATCTGATTGAAGAATTGAAGAGAGAAGTGAAAGAAGTAAGAGAGGAGAATCAGAAATTGCGTGATGAAAATAATCGCCTAAAAGGTGAACA
>JANMFC010000279.1:0-7573 GCA_031377675.1 Pseudanabaena sp. OTE_70b_metabat_355
CAAGCCATTGTCGTTGAGGGATATTTTGATGCGATCGCCTTGCATCAAGCAGGGATCGAACAGGCGATCGCGACGATGGGTGTGGCGCTCAATGCTGACCAGATGAAGCAGCTATTGCGTTACACCGAATCAAAAAATGTAATGCTTAATTTTGATGCGGATAAGGCGGGGATCACGGCAGCAGAAAAAGCGATCGCAGGTTTTAAAGAGTTAGTTTTTAACGGTACGGTGCAATTGCGGGTGTTAACGATGCCCGATGGCAAGGATGCTGATGAATATCTCAAACAGCACAACGCCGACGCTTATCGTAATTTGTTAACCAATGCGCCATTATTTCTTGATTGGCAAATCGATCAAATCCTTGCAGGACAAGACTTAAATCAAGCCGATCGCTTCCAAAAAAGCAGTCAAGCGATCGCGCAATTATTAAATAATCTACCCGTTGATTCCTTCTTTCGTACCCACTATATCCATACTTCTGCTCAGCGATTATCGCAGGGTAATTCCTATCTCGCATTACGTCTAGAGCAAGATCTGCGCCGTCAGTTACGCAATACACGCTGGAATAGCAATAAACCCGCACCTTCGCTAACAACTGTCACCAACTCTTTACATATTGCCGAAACTCAACTTTTGCAAATCTATCTACATTTCCCCCAACATCGCGCTTTTTTGTATCAGGAAATCGCCGAAGAAGAAGCTATTGAATTCACCCAATCTAATCATCGCTATCTTTGGCAAACAATTCTGAATTTACTGCAAGAAAACAAAACTTCCCTTGCAACCGTAGAACCTTACGCTGATCATCTCGTTCAACAGTTGCAGATTCTCTGTGCCGAAAAAGTAGAAGTGGCTCAGCAATTGCAACACCTACTCTGGCTCGATGACAATTCGCGCATTGGCTTATTGCGTCCCCAAATTGTCGTGAGAACAGCGATCGCCAAGATTCAATATATTATGTGTGAAAAACACGAAAAAGATTGGCTAAGTAAATATGGAAGTATTGATGTGATTGCGAATCCCACTTTTGGTTATGAATGTCAAACCAAAATCAAAGAAGCCAGACAACGTAAAGCCGAAATCCGTAAACAGATTGAAGTAAATTATCTCGATCTATCGGGAATGGGAACTAGTGAGAAGAATGTTATTGAATTCTGATTTATTAACCCTTTAAACAATCTCGCAACCAAGTATTTAAACTCGCCGTAGTTTCTAAATCAAATATCGCTTCCGCCAGATCCTCTAACTGCTCCACAGACAACTTAGAAATTTGCGCTTTCGCTCTCACTGAGACCTTTCCAAATTTACGGTTTAGCTGACGCAGCAACATTGCCACTTGTCGCTGCACCCCGATATGCTCACCAATCTGTAAACCACGCTGTTCACCAATTTGTAAGCCGCGCTGTTCACCAATTTGTAAGCCGCGCTGTTCACCAATTTGTAAGCCGCGCTGTTCACCAATTTGTAAGCCTTCTTGCTTGGCATCTCGATAAACACGAGTTTTTTTCAAGTCACTGTAGTTAAACATAGCTTCGATCTCCTGACGACTCAACTGGGGAAATTTATATATAAGCACAGTCTCTATAAATTTTACTACCTGCGCCCTTGCAATTGCATCATTTTCTTCCTGTAATTTTACGGCTAAATTTTTAGCCATTACTGGCGCATTTGACTTTGAGGCACATATTAGTTGGACAATCGTTAGCCCAACAGAGCTAGATTCTTGTTGCCAATCTTCTAGATAGACGCGAATAATGCGATTTAAATCAATTAGTTCACGGACATGATCTGATACTTTTGGCTCGAAACTGTGCTTAGCAAATATGGCTACGGCTTGCCAGTCTTGTTTTGGACGAGTTTGATTGAGATAAAGGTAGATTTCCGCCAGAAATTCCCAGTAAAAGTCTGGTTTTGCTTGAAATTGGACTTCGAGCAGAAAGATAGGTTTGTTCTTCTGCCGAGGTACTAAAATCCCATCAAATCTAAAAGCTTTTTCTTTGATCTCTACTGACCGAAATTGGTAGCCTTCGGCTTCAGAAACGGGGCGATCGATTAGCTCAAATAGAAGTGTATGGAAGGTTTGGAATAGCTGATAAAATAGGGTGTCAGTTTTCATGAGTAGGACTTACGCAAAATAACCAAACGTAGGGGCAATTCATGAATTGCCCCTACGTTAGAATCAGGGTTTCAAGTCTTTTTGCGTAAGTCCTAATGAGAAGAAAGCTTATCACAAAAATCAGCGTACAGGAGAAATAGCGAGAATAATGTTATTGAATTCTGATTTATCGCGATCGCACTATACCTAAATCATACACACCAGTTTTGCCTTCAGGAATATCAATGGAGAAGATGGTGGGTGGGTCATTGAACATTCTTAACTCATAGCGACCTGCTTTGATTCCTTTTAGGACAAACTTGCCTGCTTTATTGGTAAACATTTGTAGGGGAGTCCAATTGGGATCGGATAGAGAAATAAATTCTCCAGATAGCTGAGATAGCGGCTCATCTTTTTTATTGCGTAATGTACCGCGTAAAAGGATGGTTGCATCAGTACCAATACGGATCGCGGTTCCACTTTTGTAAGTCGGTAAAATCGCGTAGTTGGTTTGCCCTAAATCGTAACCCAGAGGCAGATTTGGGGCGGCGATGCGGATTTGGGAAACTTGATAGGGAGATAAATCAGGTAATACGGCTGGTCCAATTCCTTCTATTTGGGCGGCATTACCCGCGATCGCATTGGGGTTGATGCCAATTACACGACCTTGCAAGTTAGGGTGAGGTACGACTAAAACAAAGCTACCCGTAACGGGGCGAGAGAGTCCCCAATAGCCATCGGCAAATACCAACGCTGTACCGAAATCAAACTGAGTGGTATTTGTAGTTTGACCATTGCGATTGAGAAGTACATCTTGGGATAATTTGAATTCACCGCGATAACCGCGATAGTTAAGTTTGCCTGTGAGATTATCGGTTGAAGAAGTTCGGGCAATATCCACACCTAAGCCGATACCTTCTATATTTGGGGAACTACTCGTCCAACTTGCCCTTGTGGTGGGAGCATTTTTATTCGTCATGTCTGATGAAACTTGGATTGTTTGCAGAGTTCGCGGAATTGTCCAAATTAGGCTAATTAAGGCTTTCTGCTCTTTAGGATTGATGCCGTCGGATGATTCACTGAGATTCAGCGAAATAAATGCGCCATTGTCTAGGGATTTGCTGAGGTTTAAGCCAATTTGGGAACTGTCAGGGCGATCGCGTCCTAATTGATAACGAAAATTTAAGCCGCCACTAATTCCCCAAAAGAGTTTTTGGCGATAATAGGTGGTGAAATCTAATTGAGAGGGATTAGTTTGATTTAGTCTAGAAGATAAATTAGTGGATAGATTATTAGATAAGTTAGAAGATAAAAAGTTCGCGCCGCGATGTTCGAGGGTGAAGCCAAAAGATTGATCTAAAGGATTGTTTTCCCCTGATTTAAGAAATTCGTAACCAAAACGAGCCGCTAGACCTATTCCTAGCTGTTCAGCATTACTGAGAGCCGTATCCCAAGAAATATTTCCGAATGTTGTCGCTAAGGCTCCTTCTATTCCCATGATTTGCTGACGGGGATCGGCTTGGAGGTAGCCGCCCATCGTGAGAATGTTGTTAAGTCCTTGACGATAGGATGCAAAAATAGTCGGTGATGCGAAATCATAACTGGTTCCATTGCCGCTAGCTAAGCTGGGAAAACCAAGACTATAGGCGAATTGCTGCACATTGGGCGCAAGTAAATTATTGGCGATCGCATTGCTAAAGTCCAAACGCTGCACTCGTCCCACGTTATCGGTGATCACTAACTGCACATCATTCACGCCTGTTCCCAGTGATAGATTGCGAATATCTTGCTGACCTGCGTTTAGTTGAAGGGTTTGCAGTAATCTTCCATTGTTAAATATTTCGACTTTTGCAGGGTTTTCTAAAAAGAATTCGTATTGACTGACAGGACGGGTGATTAGATAGGGTTGCAAGCTGTAGTTACGGGCGATCGCTACGCCTAATAGGGGTTTGCTGAGTTGATAGCCCACAGCAGGAACCGCTAGATCGCCGACTACATATCGGACGGCGCGATCGATGTCATCATGGACAATCCGAAAATCTCCCCGTTTCCATTCTGAAGCAGCCCGTTCGACAAAGGAGAGATTACCTTCTAAAACCCAGCCGTTCCAATTTAAAGCTGTATCAAAGTTGAGATTGAGCGGCTGCCTGACTGTATTACTGGCGTTACCCTGATCCGTAAAGATAAATTTGTCGCCACCGCGAATTGTTAAATAACCGCTAATTTGACTTGGCAAAATCGCATTAGCCGCTTCGGGATCTCCTGATTGCGAATTTAAAACATTGACTTTGCGCTGTGTGGGCGGGACTTCGATGAATAGTTCTAATTTTCGGTCATCATAGACTGCTTTTAATCCATTTTGACGCAATAGCTCGATCGCAATATTCTTTTCGCTATCAATCCCCACTTGCAATTTTTCAAGGATTTCACTACGCACCACTTGCTTAAGGTTGGCAAACAGAACTGTGGAATTAATCCTAATTTTTGTGCGATCGCCAGACTCCAACAGCACAGGAATCTGTCCCTTGATTTGACCATCAATTGACCAAGGAACTGTCAGTCTTTGATTGCCTTGCGCGGCGCGAGGTTTTTTAAATACCTGTTGAAAAAGCTCGTCTTCAGGGGGATCGGGTGCGATTTTTTGGGCGATCGCGGCTAGGGGAACTAACAAGTTAAGACTGATGACAGCAAAGAGGATCTGGCTAACAAGTCGCATGGATTCTAGGGCTTATAGTCAAAGGTGGCGGTCACGGTTCCCCGTGGTAAATCCGCAGGATAGGGAATCACAAAGCGGCGTTTATGATTTGCCAAGATATTTTGATTGGTAATGTCCTTAAGCTGTTCCGTTGTCAGAGCGACGGTTTTGCCGCCACTGGTAAGGTCTAATTTAAAATTAGCTAAAGTTGCCCTAGCCGAACCTTGGTTGTCAAAGGTAATCGCAATTACGGGTTTATCCTTTTCTTTTTGGACGGTGACGCTCTCTAAAACTAATTTAGGCTCGACATTTTCAGGACGGATATAGAGTGAACCCATATATCTCAGCAAGATATCGACCCTAGCCGTTACTGTAGTTGGTTTACTCGTTTCAGGCTTGGTGAGAGTAATTGGTACTTGTTCGGAGACAAGGCGATAGTTAATCTCTTTAGTGGGGTTGGAGTCGCCCACCCATGTCACTTGTACGGTTTGTTTGGTATTTGGTTTGAGAATTATCTGTGGTGGATAAATCAAAAAGTCATCATCGGCGGGTGTATAGGTTTCCTTGCCATCGATATCCATTTCGCGCTTAACCACTGACATTTGGATCGCCTCTGGTTCGTTTTTATCGCTAGTTAGCTCGTAGGATTGGGTTGCCTCGGAGCCAATGGGGGTAAATGTCCGCGAAATTGGCGAGATTTTAAAGGCGAAACTGGGTTGGATATTTACCAGTAATAGAAACAATGTCAGCCAGAGTTTAGAAAATTTTAGTTTCATATTGGGAAGGTTGGTAAGTTGCGAATGATCACAAAAATAAAGAGCGTAAGCAGGGTGAAATTAACCTACATACACTCTTCATTTTTAGATATCTCTTAAGGGAAAAAGATAATTTAAGCAGCGATCGTTAACTAATTATCGACAGCAGTGAAAGTAATGCTTCCTGTGTAAGTACCTGGAGCTTGATTAGGTGGCACTGTGTAGTTAATGAAAATAGTCGAACTAGGAGCCAATCCATTAGTACTTGATCTGGTAACAATGAGACCATTTGAAACAGCTAGAGAAAAAGCTGCACCTTGTTCAGGCAGTGTAGCGGAAATACCTGAAGCTTCTTGAATTTGTAAAATCGGTATAGAATTAGAACCTGACGCTAATGAGCCAGTACCGCTTACATTAACTTTAAGCCCGCTAGGATTGTTGGTCGATGCACCATTTATGTACCCAATCCTAACCGACCTATTATTATCGCCAGGTATTAAAGGAAGAGCAGTAGCAGGAGATTCTGGAACAACAGTAAAAGTGAGGTTGGTAGGAATAATGCCACTCAAAGAAACAGTAGCCGTAGTGTCAGCAAATGCAGCCAAGTTAGCCATGAGAGAGGCAGTAGCCGCCAATCCAGAAGTAAGAAGAATGCGTTGAAGATTATTCATAATTAAGAAATATTTATTCCTAGGTCTTTTACTTTTGTTTACGAAAATCAATTGATCGTTAATTTTAGATATTCTTAATATTACCAAATAATTTTCATATTTATCTATGAGTAAAAACCCCTATATTTAGATACAAGATAATCGCACCAACCTACTCATCTAAACTAATTAAGCCAAATCGAACCGCCACCAAAATTAAAGACGCAAAATTCTGGACATTTAGTCGCTCCATTATTTGTCTGCGATGATTATCAACGGTTTTAATACTAATATGAAGAAAAACAGCAATTTCTTTATTCGTCATTCCCTTACCGATTAACCCCAATATTTCACCCTGACGAGGAGTTAATTCTACTTCTTGATTGACTGATTGACTGATTGACTGATTGACTGATTGACTAAGCTCTTTTGCCAGTCCTTCCAAAAGATTAGCTGTATCAATATTTACATTTAGCAAACCAACTATTTCTTCTGCCGATTTTCTTTCGCTAAATACAGCTAAAATTTTACACTCATAATCTGACAACAGATTTTTGTCTGGTCTAAAACTGTTAGGCATAGAAAAAAGAATAGAAGCCTTAAATTAAACTGCAAAGATTATAAACCTATGTTAATCAGCTATCAAAAAAATATTTCAAAAACACACAAACGCAACGATGAAGCCAAAATTTGTATTACTAAATAGGCAATTATACTTATTCATTTATGCTTGTTTATGCTTTAAACAATCCCGCAACCAAGCATTTAAACTCGCCGTAGTTTCTAGATCAAATATCGCCTTACCAAGCTCCTCCAACTGCTCCACCGACAACTTAGTGTGTGATTTAAAACCCAGATAATTTTTAAAAGCAGCGCACCGCGCTGCTTTTAAAAATTATCTGGACTCCTCAAATCCTAAAGCGGTGTGATGCAATATCTTGAAAAAAGCTATGCAATATGTAGCCTGATAGTCGTAATAAAGTAACCAAAGTGATTAATATAGTCTACTGTGCTGTTTATTTTCCGACTTTGTCACTATGAAACATACTCTCTCCGTAGTCGTCCAAGATGAGGCAGGCGTACTGACCCGTATTGCTAGCTTGTTCGCCCGCCGAGGTTTTAATATCGAGAGCCTTGCGGTCGGGACTGCTGAGCAAGATGGATTTACACGCATCACGATGGTTGTCTCAGGCGATGATCATACGATTGAGCAAATCACCAAGCAGTTGCATAAGCTGATCAATGTGATCACCATTTTAGACTTTACCGATATTCCTTGTGTCGAGCGCGAGTTGATGCTCGTCAAGGTGAATGCTGCCCCAAACGTGCGATCGGAAATTATTGAAATATCGCAAATTTTTCGCGCCCGTATTGTTGA
>JANMFC010000333.1:0-2622 GCA_031377675.1 Pseudanabaena sp. OTE_70b_metabat_355
TTATAACAAAAAAAAAGTTTGTTTTTGTTTACAATGTCACCAAAAAATTCAACTTTTTTGTTTGCGATCCCATAAAAAAAAAAAACCAAAACGTGTTGTTGCGCCCGCTTGGGGGGCCAATCACCTCTTGGTTTTATTAAGCCACGGTGCTTAGATGCAAAATTTATATGCTTAATTAGGGATTGGAGAGTAATCAAAACCATATTTTTGCTAGTATCAATACTTGATAGCGTGAGCAATACAAACTTTTCCTTCTTTTTATTGCACATCTAAAACTTTCCCAATCAACTAGATACTACTAAAAACCCTGATATGTCTGATTCTCAAGCTGATTCTGCGAAACTTTATGAAAAACTGACAGCTAGCTACCGCAAATTGTCGGTACTAGAAAAACAGATGATCCAAGTATTTGCGATCGCCTATGAACCAATGAATCGCACCTTATTTCTAGATTGCTTGATTTTCCTTGGGTTTAAGGATAAGGAAAACAAGCAGTTCACGGCGGCAAGTATCAAGATTTATGTTGATTGGTTTTTGCAAGCAGGTTTGCTTACTCAAGATCGTTCTCAGGGACCACAGTGCCATCCTCTTTTGGTCGATATTGCCGCACGCGCTGCGGTTAAAACTGGAAATTTTGAAAATATTGTTGAGGCGATCGAAACTAAAGTTCCTGTGCGTTCGTACAACAGAGCCACGGATACGCGCAGTTTTAGTAGTGAATCGCAGTTTATTCGGGAAGTGAGGATTGGCATTTACCGCCAAGATATTGCTTTTGTCACCAAGCAGTTTGAGGACTACTACCGCTATAGCTATTCTCAAGTCAAAATCACCCTAGACTCGATTTTATATCAGGTCTGCAATAATCCCTTCGATCCCGAATGGTTTGCCACGCTCAATCAAGATTTCTATGAAATCGCTTTAGCGACTATTTTAACCAATGGAATGCTAAATCTCAAGCCCACCGATGCGGCTTGGGCGCTTTTGCAGCAGCAATTTCGAGATGTCCAGAAGGATCAGCAAGATCGCTGTAGCGATCGCCTATTACTGGTGTTGATGGAACAGTCTCTGTTGCGCGGCGATTTACAGACTACTGAGGATGCCTACGCTCGCCTGTCTAGTGAATATAAAGATGCGGGAGAGGCGCTGTTGGCATGGTTGCACTTTATCAAAGGCGATCGCGAGTTGGCGATCGCTCAATTCCGACAATCCCTCAAGGCGATCAAAAAAGCTACAGGTAAGCGACAAATTTACTTCAGTGGTGAGCCTGGGCTGTTTATGGTGTTGGCGCTGATCCAAGAGGGGACGGCGGACAGTATGCGTGAAGCCGAAGGCTATGCCGCCCTGATGACCAAACAAACCAATCATTGGTTACAGGTTGTTTATAGTCGATTCCAAAGGGTGTTAAAGTTCCAATTGGGAGATATCCCTCAAAAGGAACTGCTCTCCAATGATTTGATCTACAATCACGTTCAGCGTCATTGTTTGGAAGCGTTTTTTAGTTCCCTTTGTCTCTATTGGATCAACCCCGAAAAAGCGCGACTTGAATTACCGAAAATTTTGGAGCCATTGCTAAAGCAATCAGTCGCGGCTGGGTATCATTGGTTGTCAATGGAAACTGCCGAATTATTATCTGAACTCATTCATAATTCTATTCACAAAAAACACGCGAACAAATTGCGGCAAGAGAATCAGATCCCAACGATTGTGAATCTGATTCGTCCACAAGAGACTTGGGAATTGAGTCTGAATGCACTCTTGAACTTGAGCAAATCACCACAGGAAGTGGCAAAATCTGCTAATGTTTCACCCCAACGTCTAGTTTGGTTTATCACTTTTAATAAGGGTGTATGTACGATCCAACCAAAAGAGCAGAAGATTAATGCCAAAGGTGTATGGAGTGCAGGTCGCAATATTGCAGTGAAACGGCTCAAGGATAATATCAATGAGTTCCCCTATTTGACCCCACAGGACTTTACGGTTTGTTCGCATATCCAAGCCTATTCCTATCATGGCTATTATGGACAAAATCAATATGAATTTGATGAAGATACCATCTGTGCTTTAGTTGGACATCCATTAGTATTTTGGGAAGATTCACCGACGACTCGTGTGGATATTAGCAAAGGTGAACCAGAGCTATTGGTTAAAGCGACAAAGGGCGATCGCCTAGTTTTGGAGTTTTCACCACAGCTAAAGGATGGAGAAAACTTTGTGATCACCAAGGAAAGTCCCACCCGACTGAAGGTGACGCAAATTAATGAATCCCATCGCCGAATTACCGAAATCATTGGCAAAAAGAATCATCTCGAGATCCCTGCGGCGGCTAAAGATAAGGTATTAGCGGCGATTCATTCCATTTCTTCGATGGTGACGGTGCATTCGGATATTGGTGGTGGTGTTAGTGATGCCGAGGAAGTGCCATCGGATAGCAAGCCCCATATTCACATTTTGCCATCAGGGGATGGCTTGAAAGTTGCGGTGCTAGCCCGTCCTTTTGGCAATGCTGGAGCCTACTATCGTCCAGGGACAGGTGGCGCAACCGTATTAGCTGAAATCGATGGTAAACGTTTACAAGCGACTCGCAATCTCAAGGAAGAGAAAAAATTCGCTAATGTAGCGATC
>JANMFC010000223.1:0-31179 GCA_031377675.1 Pseudanabaena sp. OTE_70b_metabat_355
CGCCTCCACAAATCTTTCAAAAATTGCACTTATCATTTTTTATTCCCTCTTAGCGATTGTTTTTAGATTTTATCTCTGATTATAATCGAATCCTACTTTTATTCGTTCAGATTTCGCTAAATGTCACCTTAACAGGGGTAGTTCATTGGACGCAACCAATATTGTCGGCGTGTATCAAAGTTAGTGGCTTTGCTAATCTTTACTCCTCTTTCGGGAGAGGTGACACATTGTAATCCGTAAAAATCAAGTAATAACTTGAAAGAACGATAGAGACTTCTACGCAGTTCTTTATCTTTTAGAAATTCTTCAATTACGACTTCATCCAGAAGAGGTGCGTTATTACTAAATTTGCTAGGTTCAGGAAGAGGAAACAGCCATTGAATATAGTTATGCACATTTTCAAGGCGAATATAATCCCAAGTCCAAATCTCTGTAAGGGTTCGGTCTTCAGGATTAGCTGACTCGTCACGATAAAAAGATAGTAAAGCGCTCATAGAATTAACCTCATGTTTGCGATCGCTTTAAGCAAGATTGAGATCTGCCCATGTTTCCATAGCGTCAGTGGATTTGACCAAGTGCATACCTGCATTGGCAAAGCGCTGAAATGCTGCATCCGCTTGATCGGTGTAGTCCACGACATTGGGAACAACTACAGGCGAAGTGCAATCTTCGAGTAGATAGACCTTCTTGGCGAGTTTAGGATCGTGAGCAAGGATTTCGCTGAGCAAATCTTGAATTGTCCATGCCACGCAATGGCTCTTGGCTTGACCTGCGATGATCACGGCATCAAATTCCAGTAACTTTTGCAAAAAGCGCGTATTCTTTTGGGCGATCGGTCTACCATCGGCTCCATCCATCACTTCAGGACGCAGTACAGAATAATTCTCCGTGAGGGGATTGCCCCCTTTAATCTCAAAATTAGTCTGACTGTGCCGAGCGATATTATGGAAAAACATCGCTTCTTCGACAGATGAAACTAGCGCGTGACCGATACCGCCGAGCATGGAGTGATATGCCCAAACCGTAAGCGGGAACTTTCCTTCATCGCTGAGCTTCTGCACATAGTGCAAGGCGTGGCGCTGAATTGCCATGTAATTTCCCTTGGCGAGACTATAGGCGATCGCGGGATTTACCTTCCACTTACCCTTTTGGACATCTTCCAATGTAATCGATGTCGCATTAGGAATTGGATGTTCGCCAGCATCATTCACCCAAAAGATAGGATGGAAAATTTGCATGGCGGTGTGAGTATCCATCGTGGGCGCAATTTCGCTGATGTGGTGCAGATTTCGATAGATAAATTCGCATAAGCGCACATTATCCTCGATCGCGCCAGTACCAGATCGTCCGCCCACAAATAGCTCATGATCGGCAATACAAAAGGTATTCTGCACATCGATCGCCATCAAACAAATTTTCTTGCGATCTTTGGCGACAGGTGTGATGCCATGTTGTTTAGACCATGCTTCGGCTTGATTAGCGCGATCTTGATAGGGAACGCGCCATACTGAACCGACTTTGTGGCGATCGAAAAAGGCAGGAATAGGAAGTTGTGTCACAATTTGAGTAGTCATTTTAATGTTTTTCCCGAAGTTATTTGAATTGTGTGCAGTGCTAAGCAAGTACATTTACAAAAGGTTGATTGCGATAGCGGCGATATACTTGGAAATCTTTATCGAAAGTAGCGATCGCAGGAATATCAAGTCTTTCTGAAAGTGCTACCAAAGATAAATCGGCAAAGTCAGCCTTGCGATCTGCATACTTCTCATTCAGTTCCATAATTCTCTGTAAGTCTTGCTTTGTTAAAGATTCATGGATGTATATGTCAGCCAAAAATGTAGATAAAAATACATTTTGCACACGATAGTTGAACCTTAGCATCCATACAGTTTCAGTTATGCAACTGGTTGATGTTATCAACTTACTATCACATTCCGAGAAAAAACTACGCATGATAGAGTGGTTCTTGTCTGCTTGATTGTAGTAGGCAACAAATGCAGAAGTGTCAATGAGAATGGCAGCGTATTTCATGATTATTCAGATACTTTCTGGTGTTGCTCCTGTAAGTGTTGAGCGATCATTGGTTTCCACACATCACGATCTGATAGGTCAGAACGCTCATTTAGAAATGGGTGAGGCTCACCTTGCTGCCTTTCCAAATCTTGTAATTTCTCCAAGATAGTTTTAGGTTTTTGGGGGTGTTGCAAGCAATCGCTAATGAATTGCTTGATTAGCTCTTCAGGTGTAGTTTGTTGCTGCGAAGAAAGCTGATTAAGATTACGAATCATCTCTTCATCTAAGCTCAGTTGAATTGTTTGCATTTTCTTTGCTCCTAGGATCTAAGCTAATTGTAACTGCAAAATCTTCTGTGAGTGAATTACATAGATTCCTTGTGAACCGACAATGAGAGAACAGCCGCTATCTACATAAGGTTCAGTTTCAAGGAAAGTTTTTGTAATCATGATTTGTCCATTGTTTACCTCAACTCTGGCAACACCTTCATCAGTGGGAACGAATAGCCAATTCGCGATCGCACTGCCCCCATGAATATTCGTCAACCATGCGCGATCACCTTTGGGTGCAGCAAGGGTTGCAACTAGCTCCCCATTAGGGCGCAATACAGAAACGCGATGGATGATTTTGCCCTGCTCTTGGGTGATAGTGAAGAACCAGCAGAGGTCATTGCTAAAGACGCAATTGGCTTCAATTAGTTCTCCTTGAATGGGCGGAATATTTACGCGATCGCCTATTCCCACACGCTTAGCATCAAATGTAAAAGCGACACTGATCGCACCAGCCCGATAGAAGCCAAAGCCGAAGGTTTCGCCAATCCAGAATTGAGTTTGTCCTTCAAGAATATCGCCGATGTATTCATTGCCTAGCTTGCCATCGCGGAGTAATTGACCTTGATCAATCCAATAGCGAGAGAAGGAATTGGCTCGGATTAGCTCGGTGGCGATCGCTTGCGGTGGTTGTCCTTGCGTGAGTGTGAGCGCTTTGCCCTGCTTGGTAACGATTGTGGACTTGCCAAAGATGGCGAATTGAATATTAGCATCGAGTTCTCCTGATAATAAAACTGTGTTATCTTCGCGTTTAAATTCGTGGTTAGCGTGATAGAGATAATTGAGAGAATTGTTTTGTAAAGCGACTTGAAGAATTACGCCTTCAGTTTGAAATATTTGCAAAACCTTACAAGACGTTTTCCCTGTCTTGTTCCCCTCTTCCTTTGGGAGAGGGGCTAGGGGTGAGGGTCTACAAATTGGGCAAGTATTCCTTAAATGTTCGATTCCACATTGGTTACATTTTGTCCAACGCATCGATGAAAGAAGATTTTGAGGGAAATCTCCACGCCAATCTTTTTCAAAGCAGTTATGAAAATGATGTAATAAATCATCGGATAGAATTTTGTAAGGAATTGCAGGTTTCGGATAGCGGACATCGGGATGAAAAACGGTGATTCTTTGCAGGGGGCGGGCGCTGTGAGGAATCATTGCAGCTTGCGATTTTGGCTTGTATACGCCGCCATAGGGATCGACATAAAGGAGGCTCTGCATCAGCATCACGGTGAAGGCATACCAATCAGAATCAGGGTTATGGGGACTGGTGAGGATGGGTTGATTAGCATGGCGATCGCATAGCATCGGATCAACAAATCGCGCTGTAAATACCTGACAGGGAAACTGTCCAAACTGAAAGGAATCAGCATCAATAAGATTGACTTGATTTTGAGAAACAAGTAAATTCAAATCATTGAAATCGCCAATCGTGACATTGACTTGATGAATTTTCAGGACTGATTCATGGAGATCTCGAAATAGTTCGGTTATAAATTGCTGCGAGATGCCGTTTGTATTGCGATAATTGCGATCGCTATATTTCAAAAGTGGCACTGTATTTTGCAAAAAAGGCATTGCATAACCGAGAATCATTCCCTGTTTATCCTTGGCTAAAGCTTCAGGTTTAATAACTCTCGCAGGCAAATTTTGCGGAAAAGCAGGTAACTTTTGCTGATGAAGAGCAATTCTGACTTTAGCCGCTAATTGTTCTTGAGGCAATAACTCATAATCAGAATGATCGGCGGGTTTAAATAGTTTGAGAACTTTCCCATTTTTGAGATCATAGATATCCGCTTCGCCACCTTTGCCGATCGCGTCTTTAGGATTCACTCTAATTCGTTTTTGATTGAGATAGATATCCATGATTTTGTACCTAATTTGGTATCTAATATTTCAAATAGCAAGGCAAGTTATAAGTTCCGTTAAATTCCAGCACAGTTTGCCGAATCCGCCGATCTAGTTTTTTCCATACTTGTACCGCGATCGCATTAGGCACACCACCATAAAAAGCTTCAGCAATACCTCCTGTAATTGCAGCGATCGTGTCGCTATCACCACCGAGAGATACCGCATTACGAATCGCATCTTCAAAATCCGTTGACTCTAAAAAAGCAATAATCGCTTCAGGTACACTTTTTTGACAGGATACCTCAAACTTATAATTGGGACGAATTTCATCAAGGGTACGATGCAAATCGTAATCGAAAGTTGACTCAATATAATCTTGAATCTCTTGCTTAGTCTTACCTTGACGCGCTAAGAAAACCGCCGCCGCCGTTGCTTGTCCGCCTTTGATCCCTTCAGGATGATTGTGAGTTGTGGCGGTGCAACGTTCGGCTTCCTTGAGAACATCTTCTAGATTGTCATAAGCCCATGCGATCGGGCTAACGCGCATCGCTGCGCCGTTACCCCAACTGTTATATCCTTCCTTACCATTTCGTATTGCCCAACAAGTAAATCTCTGTCCAAAACCTGCTAAAGGGTAACGCCAAAAGCATTTTTTGAAGTTGCCAGCATAGCTAGTTCCTGTGAGAATTGAATGAGCAACAGCGTAGGTAAGAACGGTATCATCACTAAAATGACTACCAAAGGAGAATAGCTTGAAATCTTTGCGCTTCATGGGAAGCACTTCATAAATCGAGCCGATAATATCACCAGCGATCGCGCCTAACATAAGTTATACCTCTCTCTAAATTCTTCAACTACTTCACGCATAAGTGGAGGCAAATAACCAAGGGCTTTTTCGGTAATATCTTTGGGAACACCACCATAAAAGGCTTCAGCAATACCACCTGTAATACAAGTGAGCGTATCGGTATCACCGCCGAGGGAAACTGCATTACGGATCGCATCTTCAAAATCCGTTGATTCTAAAAAAGCAATAATTGCTTCGGGAACTGTTTCTTGACAGGATTCATTAAATTTATAAATGGGACGAATCTCGTCTAAGGTTCGATCTAGGTCATATCCGAAGGATTTAGCGATCGCCGCTTTGATTTGCTCTTTACTCTTACCTTTACGCGCCATAAAGATAGCAACAGCCGTTGCTTGCGCTCCCTTAATTCCTTCAGGATGATTATGCGTGACTTCCGCCGATTTCTTGGATTCAGCCAAAACCGATGGCAATGTATTAAAAGCAAATCCTATAGGACTAACTCGCATCGCCGAACCATTACCCCAGCTATTGTATGGCTCCATATTTTCAGATTTAACCCAACTCGCAAACCGACCGCCATAGCCGCCCTTAACCGTTGGGTTTTCACGAGCATATTCTTTGATGTATTGACCATAATCGCCATCACCCATGATGCAATCAGCGATCGCCACAGTTAATACGGTGTCATCAGTATATTCACATCCATCACCAAAGAGAGGGAAGTCTTTTGAGCGATGGTTATTAAACTCGTAAATGGAACCAACAATATCACCGATAATTGCGCCTAACATAAGTTATACCTCGTTCTAAATTCCTCAACCACTTCACGCATTGATGTTGGTAAATAGCCTAAAGCTTTTTCAGCAATATCTTTGGGAACACCACCATAAAAGGCTTCAGCGATGCCGCCCGTAATACAGGTCAGCGTATCGCTATCACCACCAAGAGAAATTCCATTGCGAATTGCATCTTCAAAACTAGTGGATTCTAAAAAAGCAATAATTGCTTCGGGGACACTTTTTTGACAGGAAACTTCAAACTTATAGCTAGGGCGGATTTCGTCTAAAGTTCTATCTAAGTCATAACCAGAGGATTTAGAGATCGACGCTTTTATTTGATCTTTACTCTGACCTTTACGCGCCATATAAATCGCAACAGCCGTTGCTTGCGCTCCCTTAATTCCTTCAAGATGATTGTGTGTAACTTCCGCCGATTGCTTCGCTTGAAGTATTACCGATTTTAAATCATTACAGGCGAAACCCACTGCACTAACTCGCATCGCCGAGCCATTACCCCAACTATTGTAAGGTTTCATATCATTAGAGCGAATCCATTTGGCAAACATTCCCCCATAACCTCGACCTGCATATTTACGAGCATAGTTTTTGATATATTCGGCATAATTACCATTACGCATAAAACAATCAGCAACTGCGACAGTCAGCACCGTGTCATCTGTATAGTCACATCCATCACCAAAGAGGGGAAATTCCTTTGAGCGATGATTATTAAATTCATAAATGGAACCAACAATATCGCCAACGATTGAACCTAACATAACTTTTACCTCTGAAATAAATTTTTTATTTTGTTCTCTTTGTAAGGGCAATTCATGAATTGTCCTTACAAACTAGTTCTTCTTATTGTTACTAAGGTCGTATCATCGGATAAAACGCCAGATCGCTTAGTTAACTCTCGCTTATGCCAATCAGGTTTGACTTCCTCCCGATTGAGCATCGCTAACTTACGGCGTATGGCATCAGGATTTTTAAAATAACGATCTTCTTGCCAAAATTGATTGATGTCTTCAACTTTTACTAAATCATCAATTCCATCAGTTGCAATGAGAAGAGAATCTAGTTCTGATGTGGCTAGGCGATCGCGTATTTCAAAATTAATCGCATCGGGTTTATACAAGCCATAGGCAAGATAGGGTGGCGCGTTATCAGGATAGGTAGGAATTTGGTTAAGTTCGCCATTAATAGCGATCGCACCGTCTCCCATCGAAAAAGTAACTGTTTCGAGATCGGTAATCACCGCACCGACAATCGTAAATAACAAATAGTCATTCACAAACTCGATATCGCCATTGGCAAGCATTACGAAATCTTTTAACTTCTGCAATAAGTTGAGCTTAACCAGATTCCAAAATTCAGGATTAGATATTTCAGAATCATGATCGAGAAGATTGCTAATCTCCGCAATCACCAGTCTCGCTCCCAACTTTGCGCCAACTTCGCTATGTTTACCACTACCGCAGCCATCGCACACCACCGCAATTATAAATTTTTCGTTATAGACAATCCCATAAGCATCTTGATTGTTTTTGCCAGCAAGAACATGATTGCGCCCAATGATCGAGCCGAAGGCATATTCAAAAGAGTCAACTTGTCCTTGCATCGCGGTATAGTGTATAAACTACACAAACTACTATAGTGTTATTTCTACACTATGTTAAGCTAAAAATAATTACGAATTACGAATTACGAATTATCACTCCGTAACTCGTAATTCGTAATTGATAATTCGTAATTACCAAATGTATACCTACAACTACCCCCGCCCAGCCCTTACCGTTGACTGCATCGTTTTTGGACTTGATGCAGAGTTAGAGCTTAAAATAATGCTGATTAAGCGTGATATCTCGCCATTTCAAGGGAAATGGGCGATCCCTGGGGGATTTGTGCGGATGGATGAAACATTGGAACAGGCGGCTTTGCGTGAATTACGAGAAGAAACTGGGATTCATGATGTTTTCCTAGAGCAGCTATATACTTTTGGTGATTTGGAGCGTGATCCCCGCGATCGCACAATTACTGTGTCCTATTACGCACTCATTAATCTGGTTGAGCAGGAAATTCAAGCGGCGACCGATGCGCGTGAGGCAAATTGGTTTCCTATTTCTGAGACACCTAAATTAGCCTTTGATCACGATCGCATTTTGCAAACAGCGATCGCTCGACTACGCAGCAAAATTCGTTATGAGCCAATTGGATTTGAGCTATTACCCCAAAAATTCACGCTGACCCAGTTACAAAAACTGTACGAAACTGTGTGGGATCGTCAGCTTGACAAACGTAATTTTCGCAAAAAAATCTTAAATATGGGTTTACTGATTGACACCAATCAACTCCAACAAGGAGTTTCCCATCGAGCCGCTAAGCTTTATCGGTTTGATGAGAATAAATACTTAGAACTAAAACAAAATGGCTTTAATTTTGAGATTTAAGAAAGAGAGTTGCGCCGCGACTGTCTTTTGGTTTTTGGGGGCTTAAACTTAGCGATCGCAAACCGATTATTAAAGGTAGGATATATAGGTAGTTGTATCTGCTTGTCAGCCATTTTTTAGCCCACCTTTGAGCCAAACCGTATGTATAAAAAGGAATTTAAAATTCCAAGTCAATATACAAATAATTTCTACGATGGTTCAATCTACGATCTTGTTTTTCTAGACTTAGAATGGTGTCGCGATTTTCATCAGGATGGATTGGCGGTACAAAAAATTTTTGGTTACACCCTTACGCGCATTCTCGAAAATAGCAACGAACAGTACATCAAAATTCAATTTATTGAATCAAGTACCCAAGAGAAAAAAATCATCCAAGATATTTTGAATGATTTACAAAATTTTCAGAGTAAGTACTTTATCGGATATGGGCTTTCCACTAGCGATATGTTTTGTCTGAGACAAAGAATGGAGGCTCTGGATTTTATCCCCAATGTGGATAAAATTAAAATTTTAGATTTACAAAAAACAAGTCAACGCGATGATTTAAATCAAGGTTTAAACAATCTATTTGCCTACCTAGGGATTCCGATCTGCAAAAAAATTAAGGGATATTATGTGTTTCGGAATGGGAGTAAGGTACTGCATAAGGAAAAAGGATACCAAACAGTTTTAAACGAAATCTATGAGTATTGCCTTGAGGATGCTGAAAACTATTTTCATATCATTCATAATTGGCAAACCCAATTTCCTTTGGTCGATCGCACTATGCATCAGATCGTCAACCTCAAAATCGATCCGCGTTCAGAACATCGGATCAGGTCAAGACGTGGAGCCGCTTTACAAAGACCATTTTAAAAATACCCTGCAATAAATTGCGGGCTGAAAGCTAAAACCCGTTAAAACGGGTTGAATTTTGAAGTTAGTCAGTTTTAACTGACTTTAGCTTTGAGACAAGAACTTTAGTTCTTGGTTCTCCTTATTTGCAGTACTATATAGAATAAACATCTTTACAAGCATTTTTTAGAAGAAAGCGTGATTGATACTCGTCTCGATCTTTATCCAGCAACGACATTTCCTAATGGTTGGCGCGGACTAATACATCGCTATGCCGATTACTTGCCAGTGACCGAGCAAACCCCGATTGTGACTCTGCATGAAGGCAATACGCCCCTAATTCCTGCGATCGCTTTGAGTCAGAGACTCGGACGCAATATTAAGGTTTTGCTGAAATATGACGGGCTTAACCCCACGGGTAGCTTTAAAGATCGCGGCATGACGATGGCGATCTCTAAGGCAAAGGAGGCGGGATCGGCGGCGGTAATTTGTGCGAGTACGGGTAATACTTCGGCGGCGGCGGCAGCCTATGCCAAGCGTGGGGGCATGAAAGCCTTTGTATTAATTCCTGATGGCAAAATTGCCCTCGGTAAACTTAGCCAAGCCTTGATCTATGGGGCTGAGGTGATTGCGATCGATGGTAATTTTGATCAAGCGCTCACAATTGTGCGAGAACTATCGGAAAAATTCCCAATTACCTTAGTTAATTCCGTCAATCCCTATCGCTTAGAAGGTCAAAAAACCGCCGCCTTTGAATTGGTGGAATCGATGGGAGACGCGCCTGACTGGCTCTGCATTCCGATGGGAAATGCGGGAAATATTACGGCTTATTGGATGGGATTTTCGCAATATTATGCATCTGGCAAGTCCAAAAAATTACCGCGCATGATGGGATTCCAAGCGGCGGGTTCGGCTCCTTTAGTGACGGGTAAAATCTTCGATAAGCCCGAAACGATCGCTACCGCCATCCGTATCGGTAATCCTGCCAATTGGCAAAAAGCTCTCAGAGTGCGCGAAGAAAGCGGCGGTGATTTTCACAGTGTCACCGATATAGAAATTTTGTCGGCTTATAAATTTCTGGCAAGCGAAGAAGGTATTTTCTGTGAGCCAGCTAGTGCTGCCTCGGTCGCAGGTTTGCTTAAAGTCAGCGAACAAATTCCGTCAGGAGCCACGATTGTCTGTGTGTTGACGGGTAATGGCATTAAAGATCCAGACACCGCGATCGCCTGTGCCGAATCAAAGTTACATAAGGGCATCGCCCCAGACATTACTAGTGTCGCCAAAGTAATGGGCTTTTAATAAAAAGTAACCCAACGTGAGAGTTTCTCGCTTCCTTGTATTCACATACAGCGCTTTGCGTTAACATGAATTCCATAGAAAAGTTTAGAAGTGCAACGAAGCGGCACTTCTAAACTTTTCTATGATTTTGGTTTTAGCGCAAAGCGCTGTATCTACGAGATTATCAGGAATATCAGATTTATGTCAGCAGCCACCAAAAAATATCGATTGATTACCCGTAGTGACTTTGACGGGGTTGTCAGTGCCGTATTGTTCAAAGAAATGGATATGATCGATGAGATCCTCTTTGTCCATCCCAAAGACGTACAGGACGGTAAGGTTGAAGTTTGCGATCGCGACATTCTGAGTAACTTGCCTTATGTGGAAGGCGCTTATATGGTTTTTGATCACCATGTCAGCGAGACGATGCGAATTTACGACACTCCCACCAATCATATAATCGAAGGTGAAGCGCCCTCCGCCGCAAGGGTTGTTTACAACTACTACGGCGGGAAACTGAAATTTCCCAACATTTCACAGGCGATGATGTTAGCCGTGGATAAATGTGATTCTGCTCAATTTGACATAGATGATATTCTCAACCCTGATGGCTGGGTATTATTGAGCTTTCTGATGGATTCGCGCACAGGATTAGGGCGGTTCCGTGAGTTTACGATCTCTAACTATGCCTTGATGATGGAATTAGTGGAAGCCTGTCGCACAATGCCGATTGAAGAAATCATGCTGATTCCAGATGTCAAAGAGCGTGTCGATCTTTATTTGACCCAGCAGGAAATCTTTAAGAGACAGATTCAAAGTTGTGCAGAAGTTCACGACAAGTTGGTGATTATCGACTTACGCAATGAGCCTACGATATATGCTGGCAACCGTTTTATGGTATATGCGCTATATCCTGAATGCAATATTTCGATCCATTTGATGTGGGGTAAACAACAGCAAAACACAGTATTTGCGACGGGTAAATCAGTTCTCAATCGCACCTGTCCGATCAATGTCGGTGAGTTGATGCTGCGGTATGAAGGCGGCGGTCATGCTAATGCGGGTACTTGTCAAATTGATAATCAACAAGCGGAAGAAGTAAAACAGGAGTTGATTGAGATTATTACGCGGAATAATGTGATGCAGACATTGACTTTAAACTAGTACAAGGCGGCTAAAGTGAAAAAACATACTTTAGACAGCTAAAGCTTACCTTTATGAGTCCATTTAAGTAGGTAGGCATAATTAAATATAAAATCAAAATAAGCGGAATCGCCCGCTTCGCTGGCGATTCCGCTTATTTTAGTTCTTGGTTTTATTGAGCCGAGGTACTTATTTTAATTTTGATTAATGACGATGTAACTCTATTGGGGCTAAAGATTCGTTGCCAACCATGACCAATATTCAGACTTGGCCGTTAAATATTGACTTTACGATCGCGGTGCAAAATCCGCAGCTTTGCTTTGCCGATCCCGATCTCAAGCAAGCACTCACTTCTAAAAACTCGCGGGGCAGGGTTTTATTATGGTCAGGTAATTTTGCGACGGTTTATAAATTAACCCAGAAATCACCCAAAGGCGATCGCTGCTGGGCAGTGCGCTGTTTTACTCGTACTCCACAATCGGATGTGCAGCAGCGCTATCAAGCAATTAGTGAATATTTAGCAAAACATCAAATCCCGTATTTAGTCAATTTTGAATTTATTGCTCAAGGCATTTTAGTCAAAGGTGAATGGTATCCAATTTTAAAAATGGATTGGGTACAGGGGGTAGAACTTGATCGCTATATTGGTGAATATCTTGATGATTCGCAGGTATTACTGCGCTTAGATCGCCAATTGCAAGAACTGCAAAAGGATTTACAAAAGGTGGGGATCGCTCATGGTGATTTGCAGCATGGCAATATCATGGTGGACGATCAAGGGGAATTAAAATTGGTGGACTATGACGGGATGTATGTCCCCGCCCTACATGGTGCGCCGCCCCTTGAAATCGGTCATCCTAATTATCAGCCGCCTCAGCGATCGCCCAAGGACTTTAGCGATCGCCTCGATGATTTTTCCTTTGCCGTAATTTCCCTGTCCCTTCGCGCTCTTGCTAATGAGCCAAATCTTTGGGCAAATTTTCATGAAGACAATAAAAACTTAATTTTTCGGCAAAATGACTTCCAAGAGCCAGAATTATCACCAGTATTTCAAGCAATTTCCAATATTCCTGATGATGAGACTCGTGATTTGTGCGATCGCTTAATTTTGCGCTGTCATGGCAAGGAGCAGCAAACAACTAGCAACACCAGTAAGTCAAAGCAAGAATCCAAATCTGCCAACAAAAATCATCAAACTTACTTACCATTTGCATTTTTGGGTTTGAGTTTATTAGCTGTCTTCAGTAGTATTTTCTTCACATCCAAAAACAATCAACCGCCTCAAGTTAATAAAGCCACTGAACCACAAATTGCAACTTCTGCGCCCACCAACTCCCCGCCATCGATCGCGACACCATCGCCCAAATTGACTCCAATTACGGCAACAACTTTGCTTACCAAATATGCGGAGGGTCAGCGCGATTTTCGGAATGTGCAGTTAACGGGCGCTCAAGGCGATCGCTTACAGGGTCAAGATTTTCGCAACATTAATTTGAGTGGATCGGTAATCGAAAAAATTGATTTGCGACAAATAATCCTCAAAAACTCCAATTTAGATAACATCAAACTCGCAAAAGTCGATCTTCGCGGCGCAGATCTCAGTAATTCTAGTCTTATTGACGCAAATCTATCTTTTTCTAATCTTGCCGAAGCTAATTTAACTCAGGCGAATTTATTGCGCGTAAATTTATTTCAAGCAAAACTCAGCTCAGCGATGTTGCAAAAAGCCGAACTGATGAAAACCAATCTCAGTGAGGCTGATCTCAACGCCGCTAATCTCAATGGCGCAAATTTAGTTTTAGCTAATCTTCGTAAAGCTAATCTCGTCAAGGCAAATCTCCGTGACAGTAATTTAGGAGCCGCAAATCTCCGTGATGCCATTCTCGATGGAGCCGATTTGTCTCAAGCTGATTTGCGATCGGCGGAGCTACATCTCACCAATCTCTCTAACGCTAACCTCAGCACCGCCAATCTCACCGCCGCGAAACTTGTCTTGATTGAATTTACGGGGACAAATTTTAATGGCGCAAATTTTCGCAATGCGATCGTGGAAAATATTGGCAGTATCGAAGCCGCCGATTTTACTAATGTCTTAAATCTCCCGCCAAATGTCCGCAAATATCTCTGTACACTCGCCTCTGGCAATGTGGCTGACACTGGCAATTCTACAAAATCAACTCTTAATTGTGCGCCATGAATAATTTCGGTTAAGCAACTGGTTACAATTAAATCTAATGTGGGATGAGCCTCTTGCCCGTCAACAGGCTTCTAGTCTGCTCCACGCTAGTTAAAACATAAAAAATAATGCAAAAAACAATCACAATTAACTTAACCACTGAAGGCAACTTACAACTTCCTTTAGACATACGCGATCGCTTTTCCAATGGCGAAGAGTACCTAGTTACCACAACCGAGGACAGCATTACATTTAGGAAAGCGACTAAATTTAACTGGGATTCATGGAAAAAAAATCTTGAGCAATCTGGTGATGATCTTGAGGAAATGACCATAGAAGAGATTTGCGAAATCGTCCGTGAAGTACGCAGAGAAGCAAAGAAATGAATGTGGTTTTAGATACAAATGTCTGGATATCAGCTTGGCTATGGCGCGGGAGTCCCAATAATTTCATTCGCTTAGCCCGAAACAAACAGATTATTATTGGTACATCTGAGGCTTTATTAGCAGAGTTAGAAAATACTCTAGGCTATAAAAAGCTCCAGAGAAAAATTCAATCCCTTAATTTAACAAAAGAACAATTACTGACAGGAACCAGAGAAATCACTGAGATGCATGTAATTGGAGATCTTAATGTCCCCGAATTACGAGATCCTGATGATAATATGGTTTTGGCGACAGCGATCGCTGCTCAAGCTGAGGTAATTATTACGGGCGATCGCGATTTATTAGTTTTAGCAGAATATGAAAATATTCAGATTGTGAATACCCAAGATTTTTTACAACGCTACTTTGATAGCTAAAAACTATGAACAAAAAGAAAGTGTATTTGCTACCCCTCGGAAATGATTAGCTAAATTAACCTCATTTAAAGTCTATACGTTGTCTCAGATAAAGAGTAAAATCGTGTTGATTGGCAAAAATCGTCAAAACCAAACCCTAAAATTTCAATTAAATGTTAACTCTTAGCAATTAACTGTTAGTCTGAAAAGCGCGAAAAGAGTATTACCGCAATGATCGAAGAAGAAAACATCCTAAGTTCTGACGACCTCATCGATGAAGATGATGACGTACTTGAGTCACGGCTGCAACAACTAGCAACCGAAGAATTAAACGAAACCGTAACCGCCGAAGGGAATGCAGAGTCATCTGAGTCACCAATCGATGGCGTAGCAGCTAAGCCTGCTTCGGATAGAGCCAGTGCTGCTAGCGCCGCCACCCTTGAAAAAATCAATGGGTTAATCGCAGAATCGACCTCCCTTCGAGAGCAGTTAGACGATCGCAAGCAGCAATACTTGCGACTGTATGCCGACTTTGAGAATTTTCGCAAACGCACAGAGCGCGACAAAGAGGAGCAAGAAGGTACAATCACAGGCAAAATCCTTAAAAAGATCCTGCCCGTAGTTGATGACTTTGAGAGAGCGCAATTACAAATTTCGCCCAAAAATGATGGTGAAGCATCAATTCATAAAAGTTATCAGTCGGTATACAAGCAATTGCTTAAATGCCTCAAAGAAACAGGCGTAGCAAGAATGGAATGTGTCGGTCAAGAATTTGATCCCAATTTCCATGAAGCGATTATGCAAGAGCCATCGACTGAATATGAAGAAGGGCTAATCATGGAAGAGTTGCGCCCTGGCTACTTAGTCAGCGACGATCGCGTATTGCGTCACTCTCTAGTCAAAGTGTCTTCAGGCAAAATCGATGGCGATGATGGCGATTCTGCAAAATCGTCTGGCAATGATTCAACTGAATCTGCTTAAATAAGGGTATTAAAGGTACGAGAAGCATCGCTTTTTGTACCTTTCCTTTAACAAAATGTTTCTTGCATTGCCTAACAATATTTTTAGAAAAGTTTTTAACGGAACTGACGATTATGTCGAAAGTAATTGGAATCGACCTTGGTACGACAAATAGTTGTGTTTCAGTGTTAGAAGGTGGCAAACCTATTGTCATTTCTAGTGCAGAGGGAGGGCGCACCACGCCAAGTATTGTTGCTTTCGTCAAAGATAGTAACGAAAGAATTGTGGGACAGGTTGCTAAACGTCAATCCGTTACGAACTCAGTAAATACGGTGTATAGCATCAAACGCTTTATCGGTCGTAGTTGGGATGAAACCGAATCCGAGCGCGGTCGAGTTCCTTACACTGCTGTTAAAGGCAAAGACAATACTGTCAATGTGCAGATTGGTGAAAAAAGCTACACTCCTCAAGAAATTTCAGCAATGATCTTGCAAAAGCTCAAGCAGGATGCTGAAAATTATTTAGGCGAAGAGGTAACTCAAGCGGTGATTACTGTCCCCGCCTACTTTACCGACACACAGCGCAATGCCACCAAAGATGCTGGGTCAATTTCAGGGCTAGAAGTGTTGCGGATTGTCAACGAGCCAACGGCGGCGGCGCTTGCTTATGGGCTGGACAAACAGGATCAAGATCAAATTGTTTTGGTGTTTGACCTTGGCGGCGGTACGTTTGATGTGTCAGTGCTACAACTCGGCGATGGCATTTTTGAAGTCAAAGCGACATCAGGTAATAATCACCTTGGTGGTGATGACTTTGATGCTTTGATCGTAGATTGGCTCGTCGCTGACTTTAAAGGAAAAGAAGGTATTGACTTAACTGAGGACAAAACTGCTCTACAGCGTCTCAAGGAAGCTGCCGAAAAAGCCAAAATCGATCTTTCTAGCGCACCGACAACCTTAATTAGTTTGCCTTTTATTGCATCTGATGCGACGGGTCCAAAAACCATTGAGCTAGATTTTCCCCGTTCCAAGTTCGATGAAATTACAGCCTCGCTGGTGAAAGCAACCCTTGAACCTACGGCTCAAGCTTTAAAGGATGCAGGGTTATTACCTAAAGAAATCAATCGGATCATTTTGGTGGGTGGTTCGACACGGATTCCTGCTGTTCAGGATGCGATCTCCAAATTCTTTGATGGCAGAAAGCCAGATCAATCAGTTAATCCTGATGAAGCTGTGGCGATCGGTGCGGCTGTTCAAGCTGGTATTTTGGGTGGTGAAGTTAAGGATCTATTGCTACTCGATGTGATTCCACTCTCGATTGGACTAGAAACCCAAGGCGGCGTATTCACCAAAAATTTAGAGCGAAACACCACAATCCCCACCAGCAAATCTCAGATTTTCTCCACAGCCGTTGATAACCAATCAGTGGTAGAAATCCATGTCCTACAGGGCGAGCGATCGATGGCGGCGGATAACAAAACTCTCGGCAAATTTGAGCTAGAGGGGATTCGCCCTGCTCCGCGTGGCATTCCTCAGATTGAGGTTTCCTTTGATATTGATGCCAATGGTATTCTGAAAGTTTCGGCGCGGGATGTCGATACTGAAGTTGAGCAGAGTATTAGTATCACCAATACAGGCGGATTGAGTCCCAGTGAAATCGAAAGAATGCGGATGGAAGCTGAGGTATATTCCGAAGAGGATACGGCAAGACGTGAGCTTGCTAATATGCGAAATCAAGCATCTAATCTCATTCGCACTGTCGAAGAAATTCTCCGAGATAACGGTCCATCAGTTGTTACCCAAAGCTTGCGTGACCCAACACTCAAAAATATGGAAGTGCTGAAGAACTTATATGAGTCTGAAGATGCGACTTACGAGGATATTCAAATTGCGATTAAACCATTGCAGCAGTCATTGTTTGACGTAACTCAAGTGGTGGAGAAATATTCTCAAGTTGAGCGCATCAAGCAAAAGCCTGGTGATACGTTGGAATAATTAAGATGGGGCGCTCCACGCCCCATCTTAATTATTAGGACTTTTCTGAAGTCAGAAGCATTGTATGATGACAAAGTTGAGGTTGTATTTTTGGCTACAATTGTTTCCCTAAAAATATTAACAACTAAACAACGCCTATCCTGTGAACCGTGAGTCGCTATGTCACTGTTTGATTGGTTTGCTGAAACCCGTTCCCGCGCAAGTGAAGCATACTACCGCAAAACACCTAATCTAAATCAAAACTCTCAAGAACGCGAAATTCCTGATGGTTTGTGGCACAAATGCTCTAGTTGTGGTGCTTTAACCTATGTAAAGGACTTAAAAACCAATTTAATGGTTTGTCCCGACTGTGGACATCACAATCAAGTAAATGCCCACGATCGCATTGCTCAACTGATAGATGCAGGGACATGGGAGGAGATGGATGCAGATTTAACTTCCTGCGATCCGCTAGGATTTAAAGACCGTAAGCCCTATATCGATCGCATCAAAGAATATAAGCAAAAAACAGGCTTAAACGATGGTGTCATTACTGGTACTGGCAAGATCGATGGTTGTGATGCTGCACTTGCCGTAATGGATTTTCGGTTTATGGGCGGTAGCATGGGATCGGTAGTTGGTGAAAAGATTACCCGTATGCTCGAAACTGCTACGGCAAAACGCTATCCTGCTTTGATCTTTTGCGCTTCGGGTGGGGCGCGGATGCAGGAAGGAATTTTGAGCTTGATGCAGATGGCAAAGACTTCCGCAGCACTAGAGCGTCATCGTCACGCTAATTTGCTTTATGTTCCTGTTTTGACTAATCCGACAACGGGCGGCGTAACCGCAAGTTTTGCGATGCTTGGTGATCTGATTTTGGCTGAACCAAAAGCTTTGATTGGTTTTACGGGTCGCCGTGTAATCGAGCAGACCCTGAAGCAAAAAATTCCTGAAGGGTTCCAATCGTCAGAATATTTGCTCGAACATGGTTTTGTGGATGCGGTTGTACCCAGAACTAAACTCAAGCAAAATCTTGCCATGATTTTGAAAATGCACCAACCTCAGGTTGAAATAGCTGTAGCCAGCCAAGTCGGGACATAAAATCCAAGAGAGAGTGGCGGCGCTTTTTGCCGCCACTCTCTCTTGGGTTCTGTCCTAACATTAATGCCTATACAGCCTATTGAGGCTTTGAGGGGTACAGAGAAAGAATTGAAAGCGGCGCGAAGCTCCGCTTTCAATTCTTTCTCTGGGTTTCAAGTTAGCGCAAAGCGCTGTAACTATTTCTGGACTGGGAATAAAAGTTTAGCCCTGTGAATTGGTGAATTAATTTCGCAACTTAAAGAGTGTCTGACGGGTCCACCAGGGCTGGCGGAAGATATCTGACTCCAAGTAAGCCTTTCTGGTGCATTTGGGTCGATCGCTAAATTCATCGCATAACGCGGCATATTGATCGCTAACTCGATCGCCTGTGATGCTTCGCAAATATCCCACTCCACCAGATTATTAACTGCATTTATCAGGGGCAGCGTCGTACCTGAGAGCGTGCCATCGGGTAGTCGCGCCGTGCCGTTTTTAATCGTAATCTGGCGATCGTCCCAAGGATAATTGCCATCAGGCAACCCAAGAGGCGCAAGGGCATCACTAACCAGAAAAATTTGTTTTTTCATCCGATAAAGCAGTTTGATCATTTCGGGTGAAACATGAACACCATCAGCGATTAATCCACACCAAACCCGATCGCTTAATATTGCTTCGCCCAATAAACCGACATCACGATGATGCAAACTCGGCATGGCATTAAAGGCATGAGTGACCATCGTTGCCCCTTGGGCGATCGCCATTCTCGTTTGTTCGGCATTAGCTGTAGAGTGACCTAAACTGACGATAATTTGGCGATCGCGTAAATATTGAATTGTTTCTCCAGACGGATCGAGTTCGGGCGCAAGGGTGACAAGTTTAATAATTTTGGTGTAATCACCTAATACCAGCCCTAATGTATCGAAATTAAGCGGCAATAAATGTTGTTGGGGATGTGCGCCCCGCTTATCGGGATGCAGAAATGGTCCTTCGAGATGCACGCCTAAAATTTTGGCTTCTTGAGGATGGGGATTTTGCTGTTGATGGGCGATCGCTTCGGCTAGGAAAAATAGCGATCGATGGAACTGCTCGACGGAGGCAGTAACAAGGGTAGGCAAAAATCCATCGAGTCCCTGTTGATATAAAAAACGACAAATTTCTGGTAATTTAGCAGCGCGATCGCGATTTAAGTCATTAAAAGAAATTCCTAATGCGCCGTTAATTTGAAGGTCGATCGCCCCTTGAGTAGATCCGATTATTCTGTGTAAAGCTGTCATTCGTGTTTAAGTATTGCCTTAATGTAGATAGTGATAACTAACTATAAAACCGAAATAAGCTGATTCGTCCGCTTTGCGGGCGAATCAGCTTATTTCGGTTTTATAGTTAGTTATGCCTACTTACTTATCTGTAGTTAAAAAATAGTGTGTTTTCATCTTTGTTTCATTTTTTGGAGTTACAGTATTTGTGAAACCTAGAAAATTAAGGACATAGAATTAAAGACTATGAATTTTACTCAAATAACTCATAAATTTGACTTTTTACGCCAGAGTTTAGGCTTAATTGCGATCGCCACGATATCAACAGGATCTTTAATAGCTTGTTCTCCGCCGCCCAGTCCAGAGGTTACAGCTTCAAGTGCGCCTGTAGCTGCAACTAATAATGCTCAACCAACATCTTCAGCAAAACCTAGCAATACCTCTATACATAGCATGGGTAAAATGCAAATGGATTTGGGTGCAGCAGATGCGAATTTTGATCTACGTTTTATTGATGCGATGACTCCTCATCATCAAGGAGCCTTAAATATGGCTAAGGAAGCTAAAGAAAAATCTCAACGTCCTGAAATGCAAAAACTAGCCGATGATATTATCAAGGCTCAAACAAAAGAAATTGCGGAATTGCAAGCTTGGCGCAAACAGTGGTATCCCAGTGCTAGTGCTATGCCGATGGCTCATAACGCTCAGATGGGACACATGATGGAAATGAGTCCTGACCAAATGAAAGAGATGATGATGAGTCGCGATTTGGGCGCAAAGGATGCGGAATTTGATCTGAGATTTATTGATGCGATGATTCCACATCATGAAGGGGCGGTGGTAATGGCGCAAGAAGCCGCAATCAAATCCACACATCCAGAGATTAAGCAGCTTGCAAAAGATATTATTTCTTCTCAACAAGCAGAAATTAAACAGATGCAGCAATGGAAACAGGCTTGGTATAAGAAAAGCTAGAATCTCCAATAAAGTAAAAAAAATCACCCGCTACGCGGGTGATTTTTTTTACAGCGAATTCTGAAGCCGTAACCTGACAGAATCGCCGTGGGATGGTAAACCTTCAGCTTCGGTGAGTAAGGCGATCGCTCCTGATACTTCTTTTAAGGCTTCTTGACTATATTGAATCAAACTGGAATGCTTCAAAAATGTCTCCACCCCTAAAGCCGAAGAATACCGCGCCCCACCACAGGTTGGCAAAGTATGATTTGGTCCCGCAAGATAATCACCGACGGCTTCGGGCGTGGCGTGACCGATAAAGATCGCCCCTGCATGGCGAATTTGATCGATTAATTGCCAAGGCTCTTCAACTTCTAATTCCAAATGTTCAGGAGCAAACTGATTGGAAAGTTCGGCGGCGGTTTTGAGGCTATCGACAACGATAATTAATCCGTAATGCGCGATCGCCTTTTCGGTCATTAGACGGCGCGGGTGATTTTCCAGCATCCGATTTACTTCTTCAGAAACACGATTGGCAAGGCGGGAATCATTGGTAATCAAAATTGAGGCTGCCATTTGGTCATGCTCAGCTTGAGCCAGCATATCGGCTGCAACATAAGTGGGGTTGGCACTGGCATCAGCAATAATCAAAACTTCAGATGGTCCCGCGATCGAGTCAATACCCACCCGTCCAAACACCTGTTTTTTGGCGAGCGTAACATAGATATTTCCTGGTCCCGTGATCACATCCACCTTGGGAATTGTCTCCGTACCATAAGCTAAAGCGGCGATCGCCTGCGCCCCACCCACACGATAAATTTCTTCTACCCCCGCCACCTGCGCCGCCACCAAAATGGCAGGATTCATGGTGCGATTTTCCCCTGGAGGTGTGACCATGACAATCTTTTTCACACCTGCGACTTTCGCAGGGACAGCATTCATCAAAACGGTACTTGGATAAGCCGCTTTGCCCCCAGGGATATAAATACCAGCAGCATCGACAGGCGTATAACGCTTGCCCAAAACCACATCTTTGTTTCCAAAATGCACCCAACTTTTAGGTACGCGCATTTTATGAAACTCTTCGATGCGTTGATGAGCCATTTCGATCGCTTTGAGCAGATCGCCTTTAACTTGTTGATAGGCGGCATCTAGTTCTGATCCAGTTACACGCAACTCACTCGCCGTGAAATCTTGATTATCAAATTCAGATGTATAGTGCAGGAGTGCTGTGTCGCCTTTCCGTCTAACCGTTTGAATGATTTCGGTGACGGTGGCTTCTTTATGGATCATCTGATCGTCATAGATGCGATCGCAAATCCGTTTGATTTCGGATTCTGCTTCAGTTCTTTGGGTGACAATTCGCAGCATAGATTGTGACATAAGAAGCGATGATTAATCCTAGCTTAACCTGTAATCCTATGACTTGTGTGATCCAAAGTCTAAAAAGACTGTAATTTTTGCATCGCCGCGCCACTATTGATAAGCTCTTGAGCATGGGCGATCGCCTCATTAATATCATTGTAGAATCCGCAGAGCCAGAGATAAAATCCGCTATTCCATAAAACTGAGTTGAGATACTCCGAAGGCTCTCCTTTGAGGGCGGAAATTATTTTCGTGGCTATTTCTGAAGCATCGGCGATCGCCACATCCTCAGAACTAAAGCCATAGGTTCTTGCCGATAAAGTCAACCGCTCAAACTGATCCCCACGATTAACACCAATAATCGCTGTACGCGATCGGGGTAGATCGAGACTGCCCTCTAGTCCTTTAACGGTAGCAAATTGATCAGTGCCATGTTGAGCAAAGGCTTCACGAATATTTGTCTCCGTCGGTGGATGCACAAAGCCCGATACGATTAATTGCTTGCCCTGATAGGGCGACCACATTAATTCAAGGGTGGCAAAGGGGGGACGCTTACCAATTTGCTCGCGATAGGGAACTAAACTTTGAGCATCAGGAAAATGTTTCGGCAAATACACAAATCCCAAATTGTGGTTTTCTAAATTCTGCTGCACTTGAGCGATCGTCAAATCTTTCCAATTTAATCCTAAAGCTTGCCAAATCTCAATGAATGGTAAACCCTCCTTAGTTGGCATCCGATCGCCGCCATGCATCAATACAGGAATCCCCGCCGCCGCCAATACGATCGCTACCGTGGGGCTGACGGGTGCAGTTTTTGATCTGCCATCATAGGGCGATCCCATCACTAATACTTGTTTGTCAGAGGCGATCGCCGCAACTTTTGCGCCCAGTAATTTATAAGCATCGAGCATTCCCGCTAATTCTTGGCTGGTCGGGCGTTTAATCCGATGGGCGATCATAAAAGCGCCAATTTGAGCAGGGGTCGCAACTCCTTGGATCATCATGATCGTGGCTGCCTCAGCTTCTTGACGTGTCAAGCTTTTGCTAGTATGCGTGCCGCTACCAACTTTACGCAAAAATTCGCGAAATTCTTTACTCATTATCCTTTTAGAACAAAATGACTTAAAACCCATATTGCATGGTAAGGGCAATTCATGAATTGCCCTTACCATGCGTTCTTTGGCGTAATTCCTGATTATTATCGATAATACAGCTTATTGAATCTTTAAGAGATCCAAGAAAATTTTTAAAAGGCTTGCTTCGCAAGCCTTTTAAAAATTTTCTTGGGTTTTATGTCAGCGCAAGGCGCTGTAATGTCAGGAGATCATGAATATTACGCGCCCCAAACATATATTTTCAGTTAAATAAATGTCCAACCGCCCATAGTTTATGGTTGGATAGGGAGTGTAGCCTCTGCCTTAGGGTCAGCAGAACTGCCTCAAGACAACGTAACCATTCAGGAATAATTCTATGCAAACAAATGTTGCTAATCAAACCAGCAATATTACGGTAGAAGACGATCGCACAGGTTTAAGTATCGAAACCCTGAAGCGTGCCTTTGCCGATAACCTATTCTACATTCAAGGCAAACTTGGCTCTCAGGCAAATTTCACCGACTACTACATGGCGCTATCGTACACAACACGCGATCGCCTCTTACAACGTTGGCTACAAACTCTCAAGGTCTATCACGAACAAGATATTAAAACCGTTTATTATCTCTCCGCCGAATTTCTGATGGGGCGACATCTTGGTAATAGCTTGATTAATCTGGACTTGTACGAAGCGATCGCCCAAGCCGTCAAGGAATCGGGACTCGACCTGACCGAATTGCTAGAGCAAGAACCTGATCCAGGACTGGGTAACGGTGGACTCGGACGCTTAGCCGCTTGTTTTCTCGACTCGCTGGCTACCCTCGAAATTCCTGCAATGGGCTACGGAATTCGCTACGAATTTGGGATTTTCAACCAATCAATTCAACAGGGCTGGCAGGTCGAGATTCCTGATAAATGGCTAAAATGTGGCAATCCTTGGGAAGTCGTGCGCTACGAATCCACGGTTCAGGTCAAATTTGGCGGACATACCGAAGTTTATAATGACGATCGCGGTCGCCCTCACACCCGTTGGATTCCTAGCTTCACGGTTGAAGGCATTCCCCACGATACCCCCGTTCCTGGCTATCAAACTAATACCGTTAATACCCTCCGCCTCTGGAAAGCCGAAGCAGGTGAAGATTTTAACTTCCAAGCCTTTAACTCTGGCGACTATGACGGCGCGGTAGCCACCAAGATTAAATCAGAAACCATTTCTAAGGTTCTTTACCCCAACGACAACACCCCTCAAGGTCGCCAGTTGCGTCTAGAGCAGCAGTTTTTCTTCGTATCCTGCTCACTCCAAGACATCATTCGCCGCCATCTCAAAAAGTATGGTCGTCTAGATAACCTTGCTGATCATGCCGCTGTGCAGTTAAATGACACTCACCCCGCCATCAGCATTGCCGAATTGATGCGCTTGCTCGTTGACGATCACGGTATGTTTTGGGATGAAGCATGGCGGATTACCCAAAGCACCTTTGCTTATACTAACCACACTCTCATGCCTGAAGCATTGGAAAGATGGGGTGTTCCTCTCTTTGAAAGCCTATTACCAAGGCATTTGGAGATCATTTACGAAATCAATCATCGCTTCTTACAGGATGTCAAGACTTGGTTCCCTGATGATGAGGAGTTATTGTTGCGTCTATCGATTATCGAAGAAGGCGGCGGTAAAAAAGTTCGCATGGCAAATCTCGCCACGGTTGGTAGTCATGCTGTCAATGGTGTAGCGGCTCTGCACACCGAGTTACTAAAAGCTGATGTATTGAAAGACTTCTACAAGCTTTGGCCAGAGAAGTTTAACAACAAGACCAATGGAGTTACACCTCGCCGTTGGGTATTACTTGCCAATCCTGCTTTGTCAGCCTTGATCTCCGAAAAAATCGGCGATACATGGCTGAAGCATCTTGATGAACTTCGCAAACTCGAAGCCTTTGTGGATGACAAAGATTTTCGCGATCGCTGGAGACAGATCAAACAGGCTAACAAGCAGAAGATTGCCGATTATATTCGCACTCACACTGGTGTGGAAGTGGATGTTAATTCCATCTTTGACATTCAAGTAAAGCGGATTCACGAGTACAAGCGTCAGCATCTTGACTTGTTACACATCATCGGTTTGTACTTGAGAATCAAACAAAATCCTAGTATCAACATCACTCCCCGCACCTTTATCTTTGGTGGTAAAGCGGCTCCTGGGTACTTCATGGCGAAGTTGATTATCAAAGCCATTAATGCGGTTGCTGATGTCGTTAATCGTGATCCCGATGTCCAAGGTCGGATCAAAGTCGTTTTCCTTGCCAACTTCAGTGCTTCTCTCGGTCAGTTAATTTATCCTGCTGCTGACTTGTCTGAACAGGTTTCTACCGCAGGTAAAGAAGCTTCGGGAACTGGGAATATGAAGTTCACGATGAATGGAGCTTTGACGATTGGTACTCTTGATGGCGCAAATATCGAGATCCGTGAAGAAGTCGGTGATGACAATTTCTTCCTCTTCGGTCTAACGGCTGCCGAAGTTGAGCAGAAGAAGGCTGAAGGCTATAATCCTCAGACCTATTATCAAAGCAATGAAGAACTTCGCAATGTTCTCGATCGCCTTGGTATGGGATATTTCTCTCCTGGGGAAAAGGACTTGTTCAAGCCTCTAGTTGATTCATTGATGTATCACGATGACTATATGTTGTTGGCTGATTATCAAGCCTATTCCGATTGTCAGGCTAAAGTCAGTGATGCATATCAAGATGTCGAACGCTGGACGACTATGAGTATTCTCAATGTGGCGCGGTCTGGCAAGTTCTCTAGCGATCGCACAATTAAGGAATATTGTGATGAGATCTGGAAAGTGCAACCCGTTAAGGTCGAAATGGAAGCTTATGATCCTGCTAGAGCTTTTCTTAATGTTGACAGCTAAAGTAAGTTAAAGCCCTAAAAGGGAAGGCGGCGCTTCGCGCCGCCTTCCCTTTTTTCAATAGGAGAAACCTCAATTATGAAAGTTGCCTTTTTCAATACCAAGCCCTACGATCGCCAATCTTTTACTACGGCTAACGAAACTCATGATCACGAAATAGTCTTTTTTGAATGTCATCTCAGTCATGAAACCATTTCCCTTGCAACAGAATTTCCCTGTGTTTGCATTTTTATTAATGACTATCTCAATGCGGAAATGCTCGAAACGCTAGCCCAAGGCGGCACAAAATTACTCGCCCTGCGATCGGCTGGCTTTAATCATGTGGACATGGTGGCTGCGGAAAAATTTGGCATAGCGATCGCCCGTGTACCTGTCTATTCTCCATTTGCGGTTGCTGAACACGCAGTGGCGCTAATTTTATCGCTGAATCGCAATATCCATCGCTCCTATAACCGCGTCAGAGAAGGCAACTTTTCTATTGAAGGATTACTGGGCTTCGATCTACATGGGGCAACGGTGGGTGTGATTGGTACGGGACGAATTGGGGCGGTATTTGCTCAGATTATGCGAGGGTTTGGTTGCAAATTATTGGGCTATGATGTCTATCAAAATCCCGCTTGTTTAGAATTGGGAATGGAATATGTGACGCTCTCTCAACTCTTTGCTCAGTCCGATATTATTTCCCTCCATTGTCCGCTTACGCCCGATACTCATCATCTGATTGATGTCAGCGCGATCGCCCAAATAAAAACAGGGGCAATGTTAATCAACACTAGTCGCGGCGGGCTTATTGATACACAAGCAGCGATCAATGGTCTGAAATCTGGAGCGATCGGCTATCTCGGTATTGATGTGTACGAGCAAGAGGCGGATTTATTTTTTGAAGATTTATCCAATCAAGTAATTCAAGATGATATTTTTCAGCGTTTATTGACTTTCCCCAATGTTCTAGTAACAGGACATCAAGCCTTTTTTACTCGTCAAGCTCTTGCCAATATTGCGGAAACTACTCTTTCAAATATTACGGAATTTGCCGATAAATAAAGCCTATTGTTAGAATACATCAAGCAGATTTGTGGTTAATGTATGGTTCTCACGATTTCACCACCAGAAGCACCGCTATCCACTTCGCAATTTAGCACTGTAGTTAAACAAGGCGAAAATCGAGTTGCCTTAAGAGGAATTAGCTGGTTAGTTTATCAACAAATTCTCAATGATCTCTCCCAAAGCCGCGCAGCAAGGCTGACATACGATCGCGGAGTACTTGAAATTACTATGCCGTTAGAAACTCACGAATATTCAAGCGAACTGATTGGTTTATTCATTCGCATTTTCTCCCTAGAAATGGGGCTTAAACTCAAATCAATGCGATCGACAACAATCAATCGTCCCGATCTTGAAAGAGGTGTGGAGCCAGACTGCGCTTATTACATTCAAAACCAACCCAAAGTTGCGGGAAGAATCGTTGATTTTATGCAAGATCCACCGCCTGACTTAGTTGTTGAAGTGGATATTACCCACACCGATATTGATAAGAACAAGCTTTACGCTAGTCTTGGTGTGCCTGAATTCTGGCGCTTTAATGGGGAGGAGCTAAGGATTTATGTATTGGCAAAAACAGAACAAGAATTGGAATATATCGAATGCGATCGCAGTCCCACATTTCCTTTATTCCAAAAAGAACAGCTATATAACTTTTTAATAGAAGCAGAACAGGATGAAAACGCTGCTGAGATCAAATTTCGAGCTATGCTCAAAGAAATTTTGAGATAAAATTTAGCAGTCTGCGATACTGACAACACAAATAATTTAGTGTATTATTAAGATAAAGTAACAAAACTTAGCTAATCTTTAAATTACCTCAAGGAAAAATCAAAATAAGTATGAATTTTTTAATTCACTCTGCTAGCGTTGCGATCGCCGCATCAACTCTTCTAGTCAGTTTTCCTGCCTTGGCGCAAGAGAGCGGTTCAGCCACTACAACTGAACCAAAACCAGCTAAGGTTAATTTACCGAAATCTACGAAGGTAGATCGAGTTACCAAAAAATCAAATATCGTTGAGGTTGCTGTAGCCAACGGCTCATTTAAGACCCTTGTTGCAGCAGTCAAGGCGGCTGGTTTGGTAGATACCCTTGTAGGTAAAGGTCCATTCACGGTATTTGCTCCCAACGATGCAGCGTTTGCAAAGTTACCCGCAGGAACTGTAGAAACTCTTCTAAAGCCCGAAAACAAGTCGGCTTTAGTTAAACTTCTGACCTACCATGTGGTCGCAGGCAAAATTGAAGCTAAGGACATCAAGGCTGGATCGGTTCTAGTTAAAACTGTTGATGGTGGATCGATTAAAGTTACCAGTGGTTCTAAGGGCGTTGTAATTGACAATTCCAAGGTTATTGCTGCTGACGTTAAAGCTAGCAACGGTGTTATTCATGTAATTGATACTGTACTGCTTCCCCCAGACTTGTTATAAGTTTGAATATTCCAATCAACGGCAGTATTTGAACTAAGGCTCTTCTGGGTTTGAGGGGATAAGCAAAACTAATGATAATCGAAAGCCTCTATGGACAATGGTTACTGCCTAACAACATCCGCAAATACTGTATTATCTTTATACAATTTACCCCCTCAAACCCAGAAGAGCCTATTCAAACAATTTGGTAGCTTTCAAAGCAGATGTAATTAAACAATCGTCTGACATGGCGATCGCGAATCTATACAATTACTTTCAAGAAGATTAATAAGGGTGATCGCTTTTAAATCAATAGTGATATCTACATTGCAAAAACTTAATGTAATTTTGTTCAACTAGATAAACCAAGCGATGCTCTTGATTAATACGGCGTGACCAAATACCAGAACCCAGATATTTTAAAGGTTCAGGCTTCCCAATTCCGTTGAAAGGATCGCGCATGACTGCATCAACCAAATCCATTACCTTCAAAGCAACCTTACGATCAACAGAAATCCAATAACTTAAATCTGTACGAAAATCTTGATCGAAAATAGATTCTCTAATTAATGGAGCATTACTCTTTGACAAGTCCTAACTCCTTTCGCAAATCATCAGATGTTTGAGAATCTTCTACATTCGTTCTAGCTCGACTAATAGCATTTAACAAACGTTCGGCATTTTTAGGCGATCGCAAAAGATGCATAGTTTCTAACAAGCTTTGTAACTCATCCGCAGCAATCAAAGCAACATTTTCACCACTTTGACTTTTGATATAAATAATCTCGCGATCGTTGACAACGCGATCGAGCAATACATTTAAGTTTGGTATTGTCTGTGCATAACTAGTTTCAACAATCATGATGACTTCCTGAAATCTTGCTAGGATTATAGTAGATTCTCTAAAATTATGGCATAAAGTTTCTTGCTGTAAATAATTCGTTGATATTATGGTTAACTGATGAATGCGGCAATGGTGAAAGCCCTATTATCTCGTTTCGCAGAAATCGCCATCAACGAATTATTTACAGCAAGTCAATTATTAAACGCTGCCAAAAATGGCAAACTCGATCAAGTGCGATCGCTCATTTCACAAGCGACCGATGTTAATGTTCGGGATGAATATGGATGGACTCCATTGTTATGGGCGGTCATGAATGGTTATACGGATATTGTGCAGATTTTATTGGCGGCGGGGGCAAATCCAAATACGCGCAATAAGTATGGCTGGACACCGTTAATGTGGGCGGCGGGACAAGGTTACAGCGAAATTGTGCGATCGCTGATTGCATCAGGTGCAAGGTTAAACGCTCAAGATCAGAATGGTTGGACGGCGCTGATGTGGGCTTGGGATGGGAATCAGGAAGAGACTATGGCTATTTTACGCGGCGATCGAAATTAAAAAAGGAAAAGGGGACGCAATGCGTCCCCTTTTCCTTTTCGAGGTTGAGTACTTAAGCTAGAAGCTTCTCAACAGCAGCAATTACATCTTCAGGTTGCGGAATCGTCAAATTTTCTAGACCGCCGTTATAGGGAGTTGGTACATCTAACGCGGCAAGACGGACTATCGGCGCATCAAGTTCGTCAAAATAACTGTCATTGATCGAAGCAATAATTTCCGAACCAATACTGGCACAACGCATTCCCTCTTCCACAATCACGATGCGATGGGTTTTTCGCAAAGAAGTGACGATCGTTTCCATATCAAGTGGTTTGAGCGAAATTAAGTCAATTACTTCAGGATCGTAACCACGATCAACTAGAGTCTCCACCGCCTTGAGAACATGGTAACGCATCCGAGAATAGGTCAAGATCGTGACATCACTACCTTCTCTCACCATTTCCGCTTTGTCGAGAGGTAGTAGATATTCTTCATCAGGAATATCTTCTTTGAGGTTGTAAAGCAATACATGTTCAAAGAAAAGAATCGGATTGTCGTTACGGATTGCTGACTTTAACAAACCCTTAGCATTGTAAGGCGTAGAACAAGCCACCATCTTAATACCTGGCACGGCTTGGAAATAAGTCTCAAGACGTTGAGAATGTTCCGCGCCGAGGTTGCGACCGACACCGCCAGGCCCGCGAATAACAAGGGGAATTTTGAAGTTACCACCAGAGGTATAGCGCAACATCCCCGCGTTGTTAGAAATTTGGTTAAAGGCAAGTAGCAAGAATCCCATGTTCATGCCTTCGATGATTGGACGTAAACCCGTCATTGCTGAACCGATCGCCATGCCTGTAAAACTATTTTCGGCAATGGGAGTATCGAGCAGACGCAAATCACCATATTTCTTATAAAGGTCTTTGGTTACTTTGTAGGAGCCGCCATAATGCCCCACGTCTTCGCCTAAAACATAAACGGCTGGATCGCGCTCCATTTCCTCATCGATCGCTTCTCTGAGCGCGTTAAAAAAAGTAACCTCTGCCATATTTATCTAATGCTTATACATAATTTATTGGGGCTAACGGTAGATTATATCTTTACGAAGCCCCAATTTCGCACCAAAAACAAGAGTTACAGCGCTTTACAACTAAAACCAAACCAAGAAAATTTTCAAAGGCTTGCGAAGCAAGCCTTTGAAAATTTTCTTGGGTTGGTTTTAGACTTTAGATTAGTAGTGGCAATTCATGAATTTCCATTACATTTTTTATGTCAAGCTTAAAATTGCAATCTAAATCTAGGAAGTGTAATATTCGGTAGATTTGGGAGTG
>JANMFC010000224.1:0-21555 GCA_031377675.1 Pseudanabaena sp. OTE_70b_metabat_355
GCCTCCACAAATCTTTCAAAAATTGCACTTATCATTTTTTATTCCCTCTTAGCGATTGTTTTTAGATTTTATCTCTGATTATAATCGAATCCTACTTTTATTCGTTCAGATTTCGCTAAATGTCACCTTAACAGGGGTAATCAAGAGGAGTAAAACAATGGCAATACCTACCTACCTTGTCTTCGCCGCCAGTCGATGCTGAATCTCAAGATAAACCAGCAAAGCATTTACATCCGCAGGATTCACACCACCAATACGGCTAGCCTGTCCAATCGTCATCGGACGAATCTTACTCAACTTCTCCCTTGATTCCTTAGAAAGAGTCTCGATCGCATTGTAATCAATATCAGTCGGTAACTTGCGATCGCTATGTTTAGCGACCTCCTCAATTTGATGCTCCTGACGCTGAATATAACCCGTATACTTAACTTCGATTTCCGCAGCGAGACGTTCAAATCGATTCAAATTAGGATCGGCTAAACCAAAATGAATTAATTCTGCATAGTTAAATTTAGGACGGCGCAACAAATCGGAAAGACTAATTGCACCGCGAATCATTTCACCCGTTTCGGCGGTGATGCGCTGACCCAGTTCTTCTTTTTCCTTGACACGAGTTACATTTAAACGTTCTACTTCCCCATGAACTCGCTCTTGTTTATCACAAAACATCTGCCAACGGCGATCGTCAACCAATCCAATCTCGCGTCCAATCGGAGTCAGTCGGCGATCGGCATTATCTGATCGCAAAATCAAGCGATATTCCGAACGACTGGTCAACATCCGATAGGGTTCATGTAATTCCTTGGTGCAGAGATCATCGATTAATGTGCCGATATAGCTGCTAGCACGAGGCAGCACCACCATTTCCTTCCCTTTGGCAAACAGCGCTGCATTCATCCCCGCAATTAACCCTTGCGCCGCCGCTTCTTCATAACCAGTAGTTCCATTAATCTGCCCTGCACAAAATAAACCTTCAATTAATTTGGTCATCAGCGTGGGATAGCACTGAGTTGCAGGAATATAGTCGTATTCCACAGCATAGGCAGCGCGGAGCATGTGGCAATTTTCTAACCCAGGGAGAGTTCGCAACATTTGCAATTGAATATTTTCAGGCATTCCTGTAGAAAAGCCTTGAATATACAGTTCAGGAATATGCCGACCTTCTGGTTCAATAAAAATTTGATGACTTTCTTTATCGGCAAAACGGACGATTTTATCTTCAATACTAGGGCAGTATCTTGGTCCTTTCGCATCAATAAAGCCGCCGTAAACGGGCGTAAGATGTAGATTTTCGCGAATAATCCGATGGGTTTCGGAAGTAGTGCGGGTTAAATAACAGTTCATTTGTTCCCGTTCTACCCATGCACTGGGATCGAAGCTGAACCAGTTCTGCTCAGTATCCGATGGTTGAACTTCCATTTGGCTATAGTCCACACTGCGGCGATCAACACGGGCAGGAGTTCCTGTTTTGAGACGATCGGTCACAAATCCCAACGCATTCAATGTTTCCGTCAGCCCCGCCACCGCAAATTCTCCCGCCCGCCCTGCGGACATGGAGCGATTACCCACCCAGATCTTGCCATTCAGAAATGTGCCTGTAGTCAAAATTACGGCTTTGCAAGCATAGCCAACGCCGAATTGAGTTTCGACTCCAATAATTCCTTGGTTAGCATCGAGCAAGGTATTAATGACGGTTCCCTCACGCACAGAGAGATTTGGTTCATTCTCAACCACTGTCTTCATTTCGGCAGCATATTCGCGCTTGTCGGTCTGCGCTCTTAGCGCCCAAACTGCGGGACCGCGTGAACTATTGAGAATGCGTTTCTGTAAATAAGTGCGATCGGTGATTTTGGCAATCTCACCGCCGAGGGCATCGACTTCATGGACAAGTTGTGATTTGGCTGGTCCACCAACGGCGGGGTTACAGGGTTGCCAAGCAATGCGATCGAGATTGAGGGTGAGGAGTAAGGTTTTACAACCCATTCTCGCGGCGGCGAGGGCGGCTTCACAGCCAGCATGACCCGCACCGACCACAATCACTTCAAATTCATCAAGGAACTGCACTTGATTTGGCACTTGATTGGCTGAATTTATAGAATTACCCTTAATCTCACTCATTGTCTAACAAACCTAACCAGCAAAGCCCTATCTTAGCTTAAAAGTTTTTAACTTACAGCGCTTTACGACTAATCTCTACTATGAAGCTTCTCAATAATAAAAAAAGCGGCGCATAGCGCCGCTTTTTTTTATTATTGAGAAGCTTTACGCTTCTGCGACCTCTTCATCACCAGTGATGATTTCTTCAGTTTCCACAAGAGCTTCCGCATCTTCGTAGGAAACTTCATACTCGATATCTTCGATATCGCCGTGACGACCTTCGTAGATCGCATCAGCAAGCTTACCGACAATCAACTTGATCGAGCGGATAGCATCGTCATTTGCAGGAATACCGATGTCAACGCTATCAGGATCGCAATTGGTATCTAGCAAAGACACAATCGGAATCTTCAACTTTTGACATTCTTGAACCGCGTTGTACTCACGCTTGTGGTCAACCACGATCACGATGTCGGGTGGCTTACGCATGAGTTTGATGCCGCCAAGATACTTACGCAGCTTTTCCATTTCGCGGCGAAGTGTCGATGCTTCTTTCTTAGGAAGGCGATCGAGTGCGCCACTTTCATCACGACGTTCGAGATCCTTGAGGCGATCGACACGGGTTTTGATCGTTGTCCAGTTGGTGAGCATTCCACCCAACCAGCGTTGGTTGATGTAGTAGCTACCACAACGGGCTGCTTCTTGAGCAATCAGTCCAGCAGCTTGACGCTTGGTTCCCACAAACAACACCTTTTTGCCTTGCTCAGAAGCTTGACGCAAGTATGCATAAGCTTCTTCGAGGTATTGTGCAGTTTGCACAAGGTCAATGATATGAACGCCATTACGCTCGGTGAAGATGTAAGGCTCCATCTTGGGGTTCCAGCGACGGGTTTGATGCCCGAAGTGAACTCCAGACTCTAGCAACTGGGCTAGGGTTACGACTCCCATTTAATTTTTCTCCTAATTGTTCGGGTTTATCCTTGCGCCTGAGATGGAATCTAGGAGTTACAAGTAACTCTAAACACCCGAAACCTCAAGCGTGTGTTTTTTAACAGCTTGTCTAGGATAACCCATAAGCGGTTGTGTAAGCCGTCTTTTTTTGCGAATTTATACTGAGAATATAGTCACAGCACTTGGCACTGCCATAAAACCCAGAGAAAAGTTTAAACGCCATCGATGGGAAACGAGTATGTTAGGTTTATGCTGAAACTTTAAGTTTTGTTTTCGGTTTGTAACGACCGATTTCTTGTAAACTTATTTAAATAAATATGTAAATTCATAAAATTTTACTGAATTACAGCTAGCAGCATAATGGAGTGTAAACTGGCTTGGAAAACCATAAGGAAAAAATTCTAGTTGTAGATGACGAAGCAAGCATTCGTCGGATTCTGGAGACACGTTTGTCGATGATCGGCTACGAGGTCGTCACCGCCGCAGATGGCGAAGAAGCGCTCGAAGTTTTCCATCAAGAAAATCCCGATTTAGTTGTGCTTGATGTGATGATGCCTAAGCTTGATGGCTATGGAGTATGTCAAGAGTTACGCAAAGAATCTGATATCCCGATCATCATGTTGACAGCTTTGGGTGATGTCGCCGATCGCATTACGGGCTTGGAATTGGGTGCAGATGATTATGTGGTGAAACCATTTTCGCCGAAGGAGTTAGAGGCGCGAATTCGTTCGGTATTGCGCCGCTTCGATCGCAACGGGATGTCAGGCATTCCCAGTTCTGGCGTGATCCATATCAATACGATCAAAATTGATACTAATAAGCGTCAAGTCTATAAGTCTGATGAGCGGATTCGCTTAACGGGTATGGAGTTTAGCCTGCTAGAGTTATTGGTTGGGCGATCGGGAGAAGCTTTCTCTAGAGCCGAAATCTTGCAAGAGGTTTGGGGCTATACCCCTGAGCGCCATGTGGATACTCGCGTTGTCGATGTTCACATCTCGCGTCTACGCGCTAAGCTCGAAGAAGATCCCAGCAATCCTGAGTTGATTTTGACGGCACGAGGTACGGGTTATCTGTTCCAACGCATTATCGATGGCTCAGAATCAAAACAAGGCTAATTATAAAAAATACTAAAAAATACTCTAGGATTCTTCAATTAAATAATGACTTTGCAAACTGACATCGACAGCGCCGCCGCGCAATTAAAAACCAAAACGCCTCAGGAAGTTCTCACATGGGCGCTAGGTAACTATTCCAAAATTGCTCTCGCATCTAGCTTTGGAGCCGAAGATGTCGTCTTAATCGACATGATCGCCAAAATTAAGCCTGATGCGAATGTATTTACCCTCGATACAGGTCGCCTCAATAGCGAAACCTATGACGTAATTGCCAAGGTGCAGCAAAAATATCCGCAACTGCAATTGCGAATTATGTTCCCACAGGCGGAAGCGGTGGAACAAATGGTCAGTGCTAAGGGCATTAACCTGTTCTATGACAGCGTGGAAAATCGCAAGAAATGTTGTTATATCCGTAAAGTGGAGCCGCTTGGTCGGGCTACTCAAGGCTTGGATGCTTGGATCACAGGACTGCGCCGCGATCAAACGGCAAATCGTTCGGCGATGGAAACCGTTGAACTAGATGGCGATCGCAATATTGCCAAAATTAATCCTTTGATCGATTGGTCAAATGAGCAAGTTTGGGAATATATCCGCACAAATGATGTGCCGTACAATGCCCTCCATGATCAGAATTTCCCTAGCATTGGTTGTGCGCCATGTACCAGAGCGATCGCTGAGGGTGAAGATCTTCGTGCTGGTCGTTGGTGGTGGGAAATGAGCAATCAGGAATGTGGTTTGCACGTTAATAGTGATGGTCAATTGGTACGCGCTAAAGATTAAATAAAAAGGCTCGCAAAGCGAGCCTTTTTATTTGGAGAACTTGCAAGATTTTGAGTTGAGAGTTATGAATAGAGCAAATCGAGTTAATGGTTTGGAATATGGTGATTGGGATTTTCAGGAATGGCGATCGCGCTATGGTGTTAGTAAATCACGCAATCCTGAGAGTAATAAACCGCCAATTTTATTAATTCATGGATTTGGGGCAGCCCTCGATCAGTGGCGCGATAACATTCCTGCTTTAAGTGAAAACCATACGGTATATGCCATTGATCTATTAGGATTTGGTGGTTCTGAGAAACCTGCGATTCGTTATTCTATCCATTTGTGGGTAGAACAGGTCTTCCAGTTTTGGCAAAAATTTATTGGTGTGCCAATGGTGATTGTGGGGAATTCCATCGGCGCATTGGTATCGGCGATCGCCGCTAGTGAGCATCCTGAAATTGTCACCGAAGTAATTGCGATTAGCCTCCCTGATATCGCCGCATTTAATGACATGGTTCCTAAGTGGTTGCGTCCGCTTGAACGATTTGTTAAAGCGATCGTGGCGGCAATATTTGTGAAGCCTTTATTTTATTTAATTAGACAACCTTGGTTAATTCGATTTGTTCTTAAATCAATTGTGTACTGTAATCGCGATCGCGTTGATGATGAGCTAGTAGAAATCATCGCCAAACCAGCCCGCGATCGCCAAGCTGCCGAAGCCTTTGTGCGCTTAAACCGCAGTCTTAATCAACCGAATTATTCACCCAGTTTAACGGCAGCCTTATCGCAGTTACAAGTTCCGTTATTGATTTTATGGGGAAGTGGCGATCGCTTGATTCCACCATCGGAGGGAACAAGATTAAGCAAATATGCCCCGAATAGTACCTTAATTTATATCGCCGAAACTGGACATTGCGCCCATGATGATAATCCTGAACGGGTCAATTATGAAATTTTAAACTGGTTAGACTAAAGCCGTAGTTATAGCGGTTCGCGCCACAAGTCTCTTTTGGGAATAGGTACTTACTGGACCAAAAAAAGCTAAGATAATTAACTCATTATGCTGTTCAACTGCATCAGTTAAATTTGTCTCGGCAGAATCTAAGCTCTATGCCTCGTATCAAACTCGAACCTCTAGGAATCCATATTAATGTCTCTGCAAAAAGTGAATTGTGGCGATCGCTTAAACATGCGAAGGTAGAACTAGCCGCAATCTGTGGCGGACAAGGAACCTGTGGAACTTGCGCCCTCCGAATTTTTGATGGTGCAAATAGCCTTAGTCCCATGCAAACCCTAGAGCAGGTAACTCTCAGAAATACGCGCAAAGACCTATCACTGTACCGACTCACCTGTCAAGCATCGGTCATAGAGGATGGAGCAGTTTTTTATCTTGATAATAAAGCCGACAAAAAGTTGGTGCAGATCTTTGCCCGATTAAAAAATCATTTGGCTCCACGCAACATTTATCACCCCATGTCAGGAGCGCTATTAGTCCAAGAAGGCAACTTAATTACTCAAGAAATTTTAGAAAGATTACTCAGTGATGCTTAATTTATAAAAAATTATATTGTGTTAAAAATTAAGTACTTTCTTAAAGTTTTAACGTTGTATCTTTTAACACAACTAAACCCGTGGCACAATAACTTATCTCTTTCTATCTTCAGTGATGGGAGGGATATTTTTTAATAAACCATTATCTTTTTTTAACAATTTCTTCTATTTCTAAATCTAAAACAAAAAACTCACAACATCATACAAATTTAACAAAACATTATAAAAAATCGTAAATGCAGACGCTAACAATGAATAACGCAGATTCTTTTTTTGAAGAACTGGTAGATAAGCGGTATTCTCAAAAGCCGCTTATTCACATAGCTTTGGCTGAGTCTAAACCAACTGTCTCGCAGACTATCCTTCAGGAAATCAAAAAAGATAACCGTTGGGTTCCCGATCTCTGTGCCAATTATCAACAGTTGGAACAAACGATCTCTCGACAATCATCTGACCTGATTTTATTGGGTAAATTGGAAGATTTAAACTGGTTAGAGGTCTGTCGCCGTTGCCTCAAACAATGGCAGAACTTACCAATTGTTTTGCTGGTTGACCAAATCGAAATTAGCGACTTTTTTCGAGATTGGGCGATCGAGCGCGGTGTGCATGATGTGGTGAGTATTCACCCTCAAAATGTACACTTATTTCAGAAAGCTCTAGTGCGTAATGCGCTTCGCAGCACTGTACAAGCTGCGAGGAAATCTCGGAATCGCACCTCAAGCCCCACCTCAACTGGAGTTGATGGAAATACCCTAACATGGGAAGCCACCCTCGTAGCCCTGAACCGTTTAACTAAGTACAGTTCTGGCTATTTGGGTCCTCTCGCGATCGCGAACTATTGGAAAAAAAGCCATGCTAGTCTCGTGACTCTGCATCCTTCTCTGGAATATTGGACAGTTGATTATCAAGGGCAAATTAGTTGTCCGTTCATTTCTGAACAAATTGATCCTCTAAGTGTGGAGCAGTTGCAGGATATGCAAACATGGGTAAGAGCTTTTTTGAAAGAATGTGAACGAGTCATCGTTGACTTCTCGAAAATCTTGCAAGCCAAGCCTTTGTCTGCCGATGTTTCCAAATTAATTTCTCCAGTTGAATGAGCTTATCAGCACAATTTAAGTGAAGTAAATTAAGTGAAACAAATAAAACTACAACCATTAAACCAAGATGTAGAGGTTTTAACTGACAGTACTCTGCTCAGTGTTTTACTGAGACAGGAGATGAATGTACTTCAAGCCTGTGGCGGTCAAGGGCGCTGTGCAACCTGTCATGTGTATATTCAAGACGGGCAAGAGTCGCTCAGCCCTAAAAGTGAACAGGAAATATTAACGCTGAGCTTTATCACCACATCAAAAGCGAATTCGCGCTTAGCTTGTCAGGCAAGAGTTCGGCTAGACGGATTGGTGATTGAAGTTCCCCAAGGCATGTATATTGGCTCGCTTGGCGAATTAAAAAGCTTAATTGGCAAACGCGCTCAGCAAAACCTGATCCACCCCCTAACTGGTGAAGTTTTAGTTGAAGAAGGTAAGTTGATTTTGAGATCGGCTTTAGAAAAAATGGCGGAAATTGACTCTAGTTTTAGTACTGATTTAAGTCAAATTTTACTACCCCCAAAAACACTCTAGCGTTTTAGTAAATATCTATCAATAACGAATTTATGTCCATTCAACTGAGGATTTTCTATGACTAGATCCGCCGTCCATCCCAAAAAAGAAGTTCTTCTTCCATTAACACCTCTATCTCAAGTATGTCATTACAGTCGGCATACTTATTTTAAGTTCGACCAGTCGCAAGGGCAGGTTCAAGGCTGGAATCAACGTAAATTTATATTGGCTAGTGATGATTTTATTGTCTCTCTGCTTAAAGGCTTGGAGCATGAAGTTGGTGAAGCATCTGGCTGGTTGATGTATTTGATTGGTAAAGACTGGGGAACTGAGGACGCTCAAGATTTTAAAATATGGTTTGAGCGAGACTATCAGTTAAGTATCAACAAATCCAGCCTTAAATTTGCCTTAGAAACTTGGTGGTGGCCATTGACCGCACAAGGTTGGGGCAAGTGGAATATTGACCTCAGTTCTATTAAAGAAGGATTTATTTTTATTGATTTATACGATTCAGCAGTGGCGAAGTCGATGGGCAATATTGGCAAGCCTGTATGTTTTCTCTATGCAGGTTTATTGGCTGGATTCTTTTCTGTGATGTTGAATCGTGGATTGAGTAGTACCGAAATTCAGTGCTATTCGATGGGCAATAATTTCTGTCGATTTTTGATTGGCTCGGAAACTCGAATTAAAGCTGCCGAGTTTTGGCTCAGTTCTGGAGCAACGGCTCGTGAGATTGAGGAAAAACTATTGGCGGAGGAAGACTCAAATAGCTCTGGTGTAAATCAGTCAATCAATACAGGAGGTATTTAAGTTGAGAAGGCGTAATCCCCCCCCCAATCATTTTTGGCATAAATGGCTCAATTCGTTAAGAAGACTATGGCGATCGCTTGTCAATTCCCTAAAAATCCTGTTTCCTGGAAATTCGGATGGAGATAACAGTTCGCGATCGCGGCGATCGCGCCAAGCCTCTCCATCCGATCTGAACAGTGAAGGGTTAATTGTAATTCCCCGTCCAGCGCCTTTTCTACTCGGTTTAGGTGATCTTCCCAATTTAGAGTCGCTAACCACCAAAGAGTTCATTGACCAAATCGCATGGGATGTGGAGAGTCAAGAAATTTTGCTCGCCAAGGAAGAAGACTTAAGTCTACTGGAAGATCTGCTTGTCAGCTTCCCTGAGTCTTAGAAACTTGAGGGGGATCTCTTAGAGATTCTGACTATAGAAAGTAATATTTAATCAAACCTTTAAACTCATGCTTACTTTATTAGAAAACGTTTTAGACCGTGCCGATGGCTCATACATCACGCCCGATGATTTACGAACATTGGATAGCGCGATCGCTTCATGGCAACAGCGTCGGCAAACCTATGATTTGATTCAAGCTAAGGAAAATTCTATCCTTGAGCAGATGATGCGACAGGTAAAAGCTTCAGCGCCTGATATGGCGGCAAAGATGAGTCCTGATGGTGTGAATAAATGTAATCGGGACATGGCTTTGGTTTTACGTTATTGCGCGACAGCGATGTTATTGCAAGACGAAGAACTTCTCAAAGACCGCTTGCTCTATTGGATGCAAAACATTATGATTGCCCTCCAAAAACAACGGGTCAATGATGTTCTCTATCGCGCTTTGCGGAAATCTGTGCAGGAAAATCTTCCTAAAGAAAATGCGGATTTACTCAGCCCTTACCTTGCGATCACTCACCAATGGTTAAGCCAATGACAACTAATTCAATTCCCTCAATTCCTGCAATTTCTGGAAATTACTTCTCCCCGCGTTTTTACGTCAAGTCCGATCCTGCCACGGGCTTATTGTCGACCCGTAAAGGCGATCGCTTGGTTGCTGTACCTGATTTTTTATTACGCAGTATTCATCGCGCCCTGCAATCAGAAGCTGGACAGGCGGGAGCGCTGGCTCTCTATACCTTTGGCTTTAGTTGGGGAGGTTCCTTTTACGATCACATTCGTGGTGAAATCGAGTCCTATCAGGGCAAAACGATTATGGCGACTAATGCGGTAGAGTTTTTTGCGACCATGCGCCAGCTTTGGACTGTGCATGGTATGGGAACTCTGACGATTGACTTTAGCGATCGCCAACATGGATTGCTCATCGTCACGACAGAAAACTCGATCTTAACTACAGGCAGTGAGATGGGCTTACAGTCAGGTAGTTTACCTTGGCATCAGTTACAAGCAGGTTTTATCGCCGCATGGTTTTCGCGATGGGCTGGGAAGGATATTCGCGCCTGTGCAACGGACTGGTCAGTACAACCTGAGCAAAATTCTGATGGAGCGTCTAGTTCTGTTCAGGAGAACTACACTCGCTTTATTGTGGGAGTAACCAACAAAATTCAAAGGGTAGAGCCTTTGGTGAAACAGGGAATGCGAACTAAGGAAATCTTGGAAAAGTTAACAGCCAATCCATAGCCTTAATTAACTTCGGCTAACTTTAAGATTTTTTGCCAATGTGCCTCTGATACAGGCACAACCGACAATCGACTGATGCGAATCAAGTCAAAACCTTCAAAATCGGGGTCTTGTTTGATTTGTGCAAGTGTCACGGGTTGGGATAGCGATCGCACAGCTTTGATATCAAATACAGCGCGTTTGGGATCGTTTAACTTGGGATCAGGATATGGCAAACTAATAATTTCACCGATCCCCATAGCGCGGCGCTCATCGCCAGTGTGATAGATCAGAGCGAGATCTTTGGGTTGGACGGTACGGATATGTTTTAGCGCCAGATTATTGTTTACGCCGTCCCAGATGGTTTGGCGATCGCGCTCTAGATCGGCGTAGGAATAAACATTGGGTTCGCTCTTGAGTAACCAGTAAGCCATGATTTCAGCGCCAATTCAAGGACGAAATGTAACGATTACAGTATAGCGATCTAAGTTCAAAAAAGTAGAGAGCGCAGAGCGCTCTCTACTTTTTTAGTTCAAAGTGTAGTAACCAAAACACAAGTAAAATTCCTGTGGATTATAATTATTAATGCCCCACGCAGGAATTAAACCGCACAATTTTTGTTTAAGTAGCTAGATGCAATTAAATTTAAAAACCTAAAAGCTGTAGCGCAAGCGCAGCTTTTGGGTGTGGCTTTTAATTTTGCGTTATATTTTTTTGATAGCACCGAATAATCCGATGGAAATGAGCCGCGTGAATACAAGTCAGTCGAATCAGTCTAGAAATACGAATCTGATCCAAGGGCCATCTTGGCTGGTGGAAGAGCGTGATGCCTGTGGGGTCGGATTTATTGCAGATAAAGAAGGTCGAGCTAGCCATAAAATCATTAGCTACACGCTCAAGGCTTTAACTTGTATGGAGCATCGCGGCGGCTGTAGTGCTGACCAAGACTCAGGCGATGGCGCAGGCGTGATGACAGCAATTCCTTGGGCGCTCTTGCAAAAGGAAATTCCTGAGATCGATCCTGAGCATTCAGTTTTAGGGATGTTTTTCTTGCCGCAGCAGAGCGATCGCGCTGCTCAATGTCGTGAAGTTACCGAAAAGATTGCTAAGGAAGAGGGGCTGAAACTGGTCAAATGGCGAGTTGTGCCTGTGCAGCCGCAGGTTTTGGGGATGCAAGCAGGGGAAAATCAACCACAGATTGAACAGGCGGTCTTTGTTGCTGATGCCGATCATCAAAATCTTGACCAGATCGAAAGAGCGATTTACATTACGCGGCGGCGGATTAAATTGGAGGCGAAAAAGTTATTTCCGAACGCGAGTAGTGACTTTTATGTACCGTCGCTCTCGAATGTGACTGTGATTTATAAGGGCATGGTGCGATCGGCGATTCTGGATGCTTTTTATGATGATTTGCGAAATCCCGATTACGTTTCCGCTTATGCCATTTATCACCGTCGTTTCAGTACCAATACTTTACCGAAATGGCCCCTTGCTCAACCGATGCGATTCCTTGGGCATAACGGTGAAATCAATACTTTGCAAGGGAATACTAATTGGTTTATCGCAAGACAGGGCGATCTCGCCCATCCCAATTGGGTTGATGCTAAAGGCGATCGCCTCAAAGACTTGTTACCGATTCTCAAACCCAATGAAAGCGATTCCGCAACGCTCGATCATGTTTTTGAATTGTTGATTGAAACAGGGCATAGTCCCCTTGAAGCAATCATGATCCTCGTGCCTGAAGCTTATGAGAATCAGCCAGATTTAAGCGATCGCCAAGCGATCGTTGATTTTTATGAATATTACAGTGGCTTGCAAGAGGCTTGGGATGGTCCCGCCTTACTAGCCTTTAGCGATGGCAAAATTGTCGGTGCAGCGCTTGATCGCAATGGATTACGTCCTGCGCGTTACATGATCACCAGCGATGGACTGGTGATAGTGAGTTCTGAAGCAGGAACGGTGGATATTCCCGAAACGGAGATTATTGAAAAGGGTCGTCTTGGACCGGGACAGATGATCGCCGTTGATTTACAGACCAATGAGATTTTGCATAATTGGGAAATTAAGGAACGGGTTGCCAATGCTCATCCTTATGGTGAATGGATTAAGGAACAACGTAAGAATCTGGAAACCAAGCCATTCCATGCTGAACCAATTTTCGACGAACAGAAGGTACTCACGCAGCAGACTGCTTTTGGTTACACCCTCGAAGATGTGGAAATGGTGATCGAAGCAATGGCTCAAGATGGGAAGGAGCCAATTTTCTGTATGGGTGATGATGCGCCGCTTGCATTTCTATCGCAACGTCCGCATCTGCTCTATGACTACTTCAAACAACGCTTTGCACAGGTGACAAATCCACCGATCGATCCTCTGCGGGAGGGAACGGTGATGTCTTTATCGATGTTTTTGGGAGAAAAGGCGAATTTGCTCCTAGCCACGCCTGAAGCGGCTCATCAAATCAAGTTACAAAGCCCTGTAATCAATGAAGCGGAACTTGAACAATTACAGAATTTAGGATTTGCTTCAACGAAGTTGGATATGCTGTTCCCGATCGCTTCAGGAGCTTCAGGGCTGCAAGCGGCGATCGCTACTCTCAGTGATGCAGCAGTGAGCGCGGTACGCGGCGGTGCAAAATTGGTGATTTTAAGCGATCGCAATTTGAGTGCCGAAAATGCTTATATTCCACCATTGTTAGCGGTCGGAGCCGTGCATCATCGCCTATGCGTGGAAGGGCTGCGGATGAAAGCATCGATTGTCGTGGATACGGCTCAATGTTGGAGTACGCATCATTTTGCTTGTTTGATTGGTTATGGAGCCAGTGCCATCTGTCCTTATCTTGCCTTTGAAACCACGCGCCATTGGTGGAGTAAAGCGAAGACACAAACACAGATGCAAAGCGGTAAGATCAAGAGCCTGACCATTACTCAAGTTCAAGATAGCTATCGCAAAGCCGTAGAAGGTGGCTTGTTAAAGATTCTCTCGAAGATGGGAATTTCTCTCTTGTCCAGTTACAGTGGCGCTCAAATTTTTGAAGCGATCGGGATTGGTGCAGAAGTAGTTGATGAATGTTTTAAGGGAACGGTTTCCCGTGTTGGTGGTGTGAATTTCGCTGACATTGCTTCAGAACTACTCAGTTTTCATGCCCAAGCTTTCCCAGAACTCCATGTCAAAAAGCTAGAGAACTATGGTTTTGTGCAGTATCGCCCCACAGGTGAATACCACATGAACAGCCCCGAAATGGCGAAAGCGCTCCATAAAGCCGTGGCGGGTGATGGCTATGACCATTACGAAGTTTATCGTACTCAGTTATTAAACCGCACCCCAACGGCTCTACGCGATTTACTAGAATTCAAAAGCGATCGCCCCAGCATTGCGATCGATGAAGTCGAACCTGTGACCGAAATTCTCAGCCGCTTCTGTACAGGCGCGATGTCACTGGGAGCCTTGAGTCGTGAAGCCCATGAAGTCTTAGCGATCGCCATGAATCGTGTTGGTGGTAAATCTAACTGTGGTGAAGGTGGTGAAGATCCAATTCGCTATTTACCAATTAATGATGTCGATGCGAACGGTATTTCCGCATCTTTCCCTCACCTGAAAGGATTGCGAAACGGCGACACTGCCAACTCAGCAATTAAACAGATTGCATCGGGACGGTTTGGAGTTACACCTTCCTATTTAGTTAGTTCCAATCAACTCGAAATCAAGATGGCGCAAGGAGCGAAACCAGGAGAAGGCGGACAGTTGCCCGGTCCTAAAGTCAGCAGCTATATTGCCATGTTGCGAAATTCCAAAGCAGGAGTATCACTAATTTCGCCACCACCACACCATGATATTTATTCCATTGAAGATCTGGCGCAGCTAATCTTCGACCTGCATCAAATCAATCCCACCGCGAAAGTATCCGTGAAACTGGTATCAGAAATCGGTATTGGCACGATCGCTGCGGGTGTGGCTAAGGCAAATGCTGACATCATTCAAATTTCGGGTTACGATGGCGGTACTGGTGCTTCACCCCTAAGTTCGATCAAACACGCTGGCTCACCTTGGGAACTTGGTTTAGCGGAAGTCCATACAGTGCTGATGGGCAATAAACTACGCGATCGCGTATTACTCCGAGTTGATGGCGGCTTCAAAACTGGTTGGGATGTGGCGATCGCCGCGCTCCTCGGTGGTGAAGAATATGGGTTTGGTACAGCCGCAATGATTGCCGAAGGTTGCATTATGGCGCGGGTTTGCCACACTAACAAATGTCCTGTGGGCGTAACCTCTCAATTGGAACAATTCCGCAAACGTTTCCCAGGGACTCCCGAAAATGTGGTCAACTTCCTCTACTTTGTCGCCGAAGAAGTCCGCCAAATCCTTGCTAAACTTGGTTACAAAACCCTCAAGGAAATCATCGGACGTTCGGATTTACTAGCTCAACGTCAAGACTTGAAGCTGGCTAAACTCGATCTGAAGCAAGTTGATTTAGGCTGTTTGATTAATCTGCCTGATACCAAAAGCGATCGCAGTTGGTTAGAGCATTCAGCTACTCCTCACAGTAACGGCGCGGTGCTTGATGATGAGATTTTGGCGGATTTGGAAGTGCAGAAGGCGATCGCCAATCAAACTGACTTAAGCAAGAGCTATAAAATTGTGAATACCGATCGCTCCGTTGGCACGAGAGTAGCAGGGGCGATCGCTAAGCACTATGGTAACTCTGGACTTGCTAGTGATCTGCATCTGGAATTCATCGGTGCAGCAGGGCAGAGCTTCGGCGCTTTCAATATCAATGGCATGAGTCTCGCTCTCATCGGTGAAGCCAATGACTACATCGGCAAAGGCATGAATGGCGGCACAATCAGCATCAAACCTAAACCTGATTGCATCTTCAATCCTGCCGATAACGCGATTATTGGTAATACTTGTTTGTATGGTGCAACGGGTGGTTATCTCTTCGTACATGGACGCGGCGGCGAACGTTTTGGAGTCCGCAACTCTGGCGCGAAAGCTGTTGTCGAGGGAACAGGCGATCACTGTTGTGAATATATGACGGGTGGTGTAGTTGTTGTTCTCGGAACGACAGGACGGAACATCGGTGCAGGGATGACAGGCGGGATGGCGTATTTTCTCGATCTCGATGGCAAGTTCCAAGAGCGCCTCAGCCAAGAATCACTCAAAGTTCAGAGGATTAGCGCGATCGCGGGCGAGAATCAGTTAAAGGAATTGATTCAATCTAGCTATGAGCATACGGGTAGTTCTAGAGCCAAGGAAATTCTCGATCATTGGTCGAGCTATTTACCGAAGTTCTGGCAAGTCGTACCACCTTCAGAGCAGAATAGTCCTGAAGCTACAGATGCAGTTGCGGCGGCGGCTATAGTCTAATCATTCACTAATCGAAAAGGAGGGCAAATGCTCTCCTTTTTTTGTAGCCATAGGTATAGCGATCGCTGGTTGCAAAATTAGGCATAATGGGAATAGCCAATAATTTCACTAGCCATAAAGTTTGATGATCGTCAATAAGCTGGAACCTAAGCAAGCATTAAATAGGAATTATTTAAAAATCAAGCTTGATGCTGAAAATATTAAGTCGTTTAAGGCAAATTTGGCGCGGCTGCTGGAGCTTTGTGACGAGAAAAAGGATGAAGAATTTAATAAAAATCTGCTGAGTGATTTTTTGAAAAAGACTTATTACGGCGATCGCTATTTCATTAATACGAAAGAATATAGCGATTTGGTGATCCACAATGATAAAAATGTGGAAAGTACGGCTGGGGTGATATTTGAGACAAAGAAGCCGACGAAGACGAATAATGCCAAGATGCCGAAAGTTGATAATCTGAATGCCAAGGCGGTGCAGCAGTTGGTTTTATATTTTTTGCGTGAGCGCGTGACGCTTGGCAACTTTCAGGTTAAGCATTTGGTGATTACAAATATTTATGAATGGTTTGTTTTTACTTCGACGGATTTCATCGGGGTGTGCGAGGGTTTCGCGGACTTCTTCTTCACAGTTGAGCATGATCGGATGTTTGATGGTGGTGATGATTTCCCAATAGGCTTGGGTGACTCGTACTGTGAAGTTAAGCGGTGTAAGGACTTCAAATAGTAATTCCTCCATTTTGTTGATCCTGAGTTGATTTACATTTCCGATCGCCAAGCATTGATTTGATTGATAAGTTCTTGGGTGGTTTGTCTTTCTAAGAATAGGCGTGTTTGGATTGGTGCTAGGCTTTGACAGAGTTGGGAGATCGCATCATTAGCACTTTTGCCAGTTTTGTGACCAGTTTTGTGACCATCAAGGGCGATCGCTCATCTATCCATTTAAACGCCATAAAGCTTGTTCACCATTTCATCTAACTCTTCATAGGTATCTCGAATATTTTCTATCTTTTGCCTAATTTCGGCAGTAAGGCGATCGCATTCAGCAAATACTCTCTGAATATCGGCATCAGTTTTGGGAATTTTCCCATCAGTTAGCAGGTTTTGCCAAGTTCGACCTCGACTTTCAAATTGTGGCAAATACTGTTTTAGATATTCTAAAACTAATGGACTATCTGACTGTAAAAGCTCAGAGTTACGCCCAATGATTAGCTTGTCGTCTTTGATTTTGACTTTTGCAATTTGTTCGTTGCGATCGCCAATCACCTCAAATCGTTGCGGCTCAGCATTAAAAAAGCTCCAACTACTAGGATTAATTTGGGCTAGCACTTTTAAGAAATCTACTTCAATTTTTGGCTCGTTGCGATCGTATTTAAAGTTAATTTCATATCCCAACTGCCTAAAATTATAAATCTCCCAATTCCAAGCAATCAGATGATCAACGCGCTCTATAAAGGCTTGCTGTCTTCTGAGTGTAATATTTTTAATGGGAAATTCTTTGAGATCGTCTGGATAAATTCTGCTTTTTGCAGGTTTACCAACAACTGTAGTCATAATGTTCTCATCACGATTATTTTCCAACAGAAATCGTTTGCCGAAACTGGAAGTAAGAATCGCAGAAATGTAGCGCAAGTCAAATTTTTTAGCTAAAGCCACTTGCTCTTTTGCGCGATCAAATACCTTAACTTTCTTACCTATTCCATCACCAAGGGTACGCTGATATTTTTTGGAATATTCATACATTTGTCTTGGTTCATTAGCAAGGCGCTTGATTTTATAAACGTCATCCCAACGCACACAGATCCTGACGCTATCTGGAACGTAAAAACCGTCATTCTGGTTTGCACCGCGATCATAAGTAGGAAATGAAGTCATTCCAAATAAAATTTTAGGATAATCATAAATCTCAGGAATTGTAATTCTACTTAACTGACTTGGAACTCTTTCTGTATTCCATTCTAAGTATCGCACTGTATCTATAGCAAATTCACGGATTAAATTTTCGCCATCGATATACTTTTTAATGTGGGTATCAGATGGAGCTTTTGACAGCAAATCTTCTTTTATAAATGCTCCTTTTTCAGAATGCATTACCATTGCCTTAGTACAGTAGCAAATATCCTCTAAATCAATCACATTCTCAAAAGATTGCGTGACTGTAAATTGCTTAAAAACTTTTGTGGTATGCTCTTTTTGGTTGAGTGTCTCTAGCGCTTGTGGTTTTCCAAAAGTAGAAGTATGTAAAACTCTTTTGGTTTGGTGATTATCCGTTGGTTCAGTATTTTCCAAAAAGAAGATCGTGTTATTTACAATGGCATCTGCAAAAATCTTAATGTTATTAATATAGTCAACTTGAGTAATAGTTAATGAATTCGCAAGATATTCTCTAAGCTTTTCAGCGTAATTATTTGATTGAATTCCTCTCGAAACAATTAACCCAAGCTTGCCACCTAAAGTAGTTAACCGACAAGAAAGCTCTACAAATGGTATAAACAAATCCCATTTTTCATAAAGAGTTTCATACCTACCGCTTTGCTCAATAGTGGCTCGATAGTTTTCGACATTAGGTTCATCAGCACGAACATAAGGCGGATTTCCAACTACAAAATCGAAGCCGTCGATAAATTTACCCGTGCGAGTTTTAATCTCTGAAACAGTAGTGAGTTCCATGTCGAGGACAGGATTTAGAAATGTAGAACGAATATTTTCTGATGGTGGTAGTAAGAGTGAATCGGTATTATAAACATTAAATCTATCTATCGTACATTCTCTAAGATTGCCTGTAGCTTTAACTTGTTTGAGTAGATCAATTACTTGAATTAATAAATTTGTTTCAGCAAGATAACAAGCAAAAGGATTTATATCCATACAAAATAAAGAAGTTTTTACCTGTTGAATTATTAAGGGTACACTTCCAATAGGAATGTTGCCAGATTTCGTTCTATAAGTATCAATTAATCTTCTCGCTGCATGAACCAAAAAGCTTCCTGACCCACCTGCCAAATCGAGTAGAGTTTTATCACGAATATCAGGATTATCAGAAGTATAGCCAATACTATCGAGCATATATTCTACGACCTTTCTAGGTGTGAAATAACGCCCCTGCTCATGTTTACCCTCAGTCACATAACGACCATAAACCATACCAATAATATCGCTGTCGATCGCCTGTAAATTAAACCGATTCAGAATATGTAAAACCCTAATCAGAGTATTTGGATTCATGTGATACCAATTAAACAAATCCTCATTACTGAAGAAATGCGCGTAGATACTCTGAGCCGAACGATAGGACATTTCCAACAAATAATCCATTGACATTCCCTTCGCAAAGTCTAAATATTCAGGCTCAACCACCTCTTTCCATTTCTTAAAACCACCATCAGAGAACTTGCGATTAATCAGCCCTTTATCTTCACAAATCCGCACCATTAACAGCCGAATTACATATACATAAGCAGTTTGCCGCGCAAATTCTGCCTTTAATTTCAAATCATCCGTATCTTGAAAAATTGTTTTTGTTACCAATTCTTTCCACGATTGAAAAAATTGCTGCGTTTTAATAGCGCGATCGTGTTTAATACTCTGCCTTGCCTTCCATGCGTGCCAGCCAATCACCAAATCTTGATATTCCCGCAACTTTTGCTGTAACTTCGGATCTAGTTTCGTAATCTTGACTTGAGGCTTGACATTAATTCCCAATTCCTTTTGTTTTGATGCTGAAATCGGCGAAAGTAAATCTAATTGATCACCCTTGACTCCATTACTTTTATTATTAACTTGAGATTCGCGCTTCTGTTCCGACTTTTTGAGTCGCGCTAAAAACTTATCCGCTAATTGCCGAATTGTACCAACTGAATTTTGGGCATAGTCGAGCAACTTCTCCGAAGCCCAATCATAATCATCAACCTCACTTAAACCCGATACCCGCAAATAGTTGAGAATCTGCTTGCGTAAATCCGTAATTACTTTCGGTTCGTTTGGTACATCATCAGGATCTGACCCATTCGGCAAATACTTCGCTTGAGTATAGTCACTATATTCCTGCAACAACAAATCCAATTGATATAAAACATCCTCCTCAAGCAGCCCAATTCCTCGCTTCAAATCCTCAATTAATAATTCATCAAAATTAGGATTATTTGCCTGTGAATAAGCCGACTGTTCCCACTCGCTAGGTAACTTACCAATATCTGCAATTAAAACATCGATTCCCTCAAAATTTTGTCGATGAAAGCGCCGATATAGTCCCTTTAAGGATTGCGACTGCTCGTAAGTTAAAGCATTTATCCCCGTTTGTGAATTAGCAAGTAAATTTTGACCTTGATAAGTCTCCACAATCTGTTGAATATCTAAATGCAAAACTAAAATCGGCATCGTCGGATTTGCGAGATCCCAGCCTAAAAGCAACTTACCATTACAAAGCAATCCCAATCCATAACCACGACTAGGGGCATAACTTACCAATTGCTGTAATGGCTCAGGCTTACTAAGATCATAAGCAGTATGTTTATCTTCAACCAAAAAGCAGCGATAATCATCTGATAACTTTACCTGAAAGTCAGGACGAGAACTATCCTTAGTACCACCTGTTTGATTTTTTGTAATCTCGCCAGACTCAAACCCCAAGGCCGACACCAAAGGTAAAACAATTTTGGTATCAACAATATTATCTTCATCATTAGTCTGAGGTTCGGCAACATATTCTAAATAATTCTTACCCTCATAAAAATTATTGTTGGTAAAAATTTCAAAAAAGTTAGATGCAAAATCTTCAAACGTATTCATGCTGCTTTGTCTATTGAGTTGATTTTATTTAACTGTTACCGTCAATTTTAGTCCCAAACTGTCCAATCACGCCGCCAACTCATACACCACTTGACTTTTATCACTTGCCCAATATCTTTCACCCAAGGCTCGATCGCCTTCACCACCCAATGCCACATTATCAATAACCGAAGCCAACAACTAAAGCATCCCTAATCTTTCATAGCGTATTTAGGATCTCGATAACCTTAGCGATCGCCTGATTAGTCTTCGTAGATTTGAGATGACCCGCATTTGCGACAGGTCAGAGAAAGGGAAAGGGACAATCACGATATCTCCTTTTACAAATCTTGCCATGCTTCATCTTCCTCTGGGCTAAGCCAGTCTTTTGCTAGGGATGATTCGCTCATCATGGTAATTTCTAGTTTCTCTTGTTGATATTGAGAAATACTCAACAACTCCTCCGTTGCATCGTTGCTTTCTCTTTCATCGAGATAAGCCATAAAGTCAGCCGCCACTCGCAACCTCTCAGGTGACAACCTTTGTAAAATCGCCTCAATTTTCTGCACAGTATAGAGATTTTCAGCAATAGCTTCCATGTAAATCACCCGAAAAATATACTGCAAACATTTTACAAGAAATTTAGCTAACTGGGTTTAACCGTCACCGTTAACTTTAATCCCAAACTATCCAATCACGCCGCCAACTCATACACCACTTGACTTTTATCACTTGCCCCAAAATCTTTCACCCAAGGCGCGATCGCCTTCACCACCCAATGCGATCGCCACATGACCTAAACATAATGGCAACAACTCAATCTCAGACTTTTCCTCTTCAAAAACAGCAGACACATAAGCCGATGCCTCTTCAGGATCTTATTGTTTTTGTGATAAGTACCTCGGCTTAGTAAAACCAAGAACTAGCGTTGCGGCGCTTCGCGCCG
>JANMFC010000228.1:0-22689 GCA_031377675.1 Pseudanabaena sp. OTE_70b_metabat_355
CGCCTCCACAAATCTTTCAAAAATTGCACTTATCATTTTTTATTCCCTCTTAGCGATTGTTTTTAGATTTTATCTCTGATTATAATCGAATCCTACTTTTATTCGTTCAGATTTCGCTAAATGTCACCTTAACAGGGGTAAGCTATAGTCCCTACATTACAGCGCTTTGCGCTCAAACCCAAATCAAGAAGTGAGTAGCGGCGTGAAGCGCCACCACAAGTTATTTACGAATATACCGCTTGCCAGATGCGACATTTTCAGCTTGGACAGTAAAGGGAACTTTAGCAGTAAATTCCTCAAACTTGAGAGAAAAACTTCGCGCTTTGCGTGATGAGCCAAGCATTTGCACAAGTTCAGTTTCCACGATTGCGCCATGTTTTTCTAGATGCTCAAATACCTTGACGATCGCAGGATCATCAAAATTATCTTGCCAGCGATCGCTAATAGCGATTGACTCTGGAATCGGATCGAGAATTAGCTCTGGAATGGGATCTTGAATTTGTAGTTGTGATTTAGCACGCTTAGTCTTAACGGTTGATCGCTTGGTGACAGTGAGGACAGGAATTACTCGCTCCTGTAAACTATTGCCTCCATGAGCGAAGGAAGCATTACTAAGTTTAGTTCTACCCTTAAAAATAGCGGTGTCATTGCGAAATAGTAGATATCCCTCTTGACCTTCATAATTTAGCGATCGCAAAGGCACGGATACACAATCAGCCTCGCGGCGGTAATCATCGAGACGCACATAGCGGCGGGTGGCGGTGGCATATTCTACTTCCTTTACAGTGTGATCAAGGAGCATGAAGCCATGATCGGCAGTCAAGACGCAAGTATTAATACCAATCTTTTGGAGATTATTGATCGCGGACTTTAAGTGTTGCAGCCAAGTTGTAAACGTAGCCAATCCCACATTTGCTTCGCCTGCATCATCAATTTCGCGACTATGGATTACGAGCAAAGCGGCATTTTTAGATAGACTTTCTAAAGTCTCACTCGTTGATTGGGCGACCTGTTGCAGCGAGAGACTAGATAACGAATGTCGATCGCGACTAGTACTAAAAGTGCGATCGCCTATGGCGCGTCCCCGACTATCAGGATCTTTGACCGTATATTCTCCCGCCTTCAGCCCTTTACTAAAATCTTTACCATCAGGTAAGCGGATTTTGCCATCACTCGACACAGGGGCGATCGCATTCATTCCCATTGCTGTAATCGTTGGTAGTTCAGCATAGCAACCGATTAAGTCAGCCTGGAAATCCTCTTGATTGAATTTGTTCTTTAGTTCCATTGCCATTTCATAGCGAAAGGCATCAACTAAGAAAATAGCAACGCGATCGCCACCTTGATCAGCTTGCTCTGTTTTATTTATCAATGGCAGACAGTAACGCTCAAAGATATGGCGCTGTTGTAATTCCTCTTCGGGTAAGAAGCCAACCCGATCGCAAAGTTTCGCAAAGTCTCGCGCCAAATCATCTGCCCAATCACGATAAAGCTGGCGCAAAAAATGTGTCACTTTCTCCATTGACGCATATTGTGGCAGGTTACTATTTGTGGTTATTTGCAAGCGTAGTTGTTCAAAGCCTCGATGGTAAGAATCGACAATCCAAGCCTTTTGGGTATAGAGATCAAGTGCCTCGCGTAAAGTTGCCGCTTCATCTAAGACATGATTGTGTTGCGTAATTACCTGTCCAAACTGTGCGGCTCTTAAGACCCAAAACCAAAGTCGGCGTTTTTGAGAATCGTGGAGAATCCAAAGAGAAGGCTCTTTCAGTCGCGATCGCCCCCAGATGATCGCTTGTTGCCAATTTTGATTAAGTAGGGCTTGAATAGAGGCATTGAGCATCACTCGATCTTCAGTGGCGAAGGTGTCGATTTTGCCGAGATCATGGGGCGTGATTTGATCGAGTTCCGATTTGATTTTGGCTTCGACTTCTTCAGCGATCGCCATGTAACGGAGGGGATAGCGATCGCGTAGATGGTTAATTAGATTTTGACATTGTGCTTGTAATGGTTTTAGGAGCGATCGCAATGGCTGTAATTCTAGCAAATAGGGCGATCGCGTCAGATCGTTGGCATATTCTACACACATCAACCAACCGACAAAGGCAGATTCTATATGATCGATATTGATAGCAACATTTTTTCCAAGGAAAAATTGTAAAAAGTCGGTATCCATGCCTGTATGGATATAGAGATATTCGGTGAGAATATTTAACTCTGATGCGCTATGGATTTTGGTGCGGAGATTGCTATTGTGATCGATCAAACCATCGAGAATCTGTTGATGATCTAATTCTGCTAAATGATTACGGATATTACCAGTTTTAGAATTATGTCGATTTAATTGTTGATCTAGCCAAGTTTCGGCTCCTGAGAGGGTGAGGTCGGTCGTTTTCAGGAAATCAGCGATCGCATCAGGGGCAACTTTACCCGTGACTGCTTCACGCACAAGGGTAGGTAGGGCTTTTTCGTAGCGTTTACCTGCTCGATAGAGTTCTAATAGTGGTGTTTGCTTAACAGTTTGGGTGTTGTGGTTTGGTAAATGGATTAATAGCTGATCAGGATCGAGTCCATTGCCATAGTTTTCGAGTTGCAGCAATAATTCCAAATAGCTACCCCGAAAACCCACTACAGGAAAGTCAAAATCACCTGTTTGATGACGGGTGATCAGGCGATCGACAAATTCGGTATAGCGACTATCGGCATCGAGCCAAAGGACTATACCTTGACGGCGGATGCTTTCTTTAATGTCGTTTTCAAGGTAACTGGCGATCGCATTAGTCATAAAGCAAAGCGAATAAATCATTAACAGTTAAGCACAAATCACTGGCAAAACTGGGAACAGGTAGCAACGCATCAGGTTGTTCATAGACCTCTGTTTCTTGGTGAGGACGATAGACAAAAGCGGTGCGATCGCTAGCATCAACTAACCACCCCATTTCTGTGCCATGTTTGAGGCAATGCAAAATATTTTTGATTACTCTAGTTTGGCTTTGATCTGGTGAAAGAATTTCGATTACCCAATCAGGGGCTGTAGTAAAAGTGTTGGCAATTTCGCCATTGGGGTCACGATGGATACGCTCCCATGTATAGGTAGCAATATCGGGGACAATGGAGCGATCGCCAAAGGTACAGCGCAATTCTGGAAAGGCACGGGCGCGGCGGGATGCTCTGAGCAGATGATTAATCAGGGTGACGAGTTCACCTTGCAGGGCGCTATGTTTTCCTTTGGGCATAGGTTTGGTGAGGATCTGACCATTGCCATATTCACTGGCGGGTTTGGTTTCAGGAAGGGTAAGAAATTCAGTTAGGGATATGGTTTGAGTGGCGATCGCAAGCATATTTTCTCCCTATAGTTTGGTATTGTGACAAAATGATCGTAACAGTTTATTCATACTTACTCATTTAATGACTCTAAGTATAGACGAATGGAACGAAGTATGATGGTCAGTGAGGATAAAGGACATGGCAAGAGATTTATTTCATGATGCGGTCAGGAATGCCCTAGTCAAAGATGGTTGGATAATTACGGAAGATCCATTGTTTTTGAAAATAGGAGGCGTTGAAATTTATATTGATCTTGGAGCCGAAAAATTAATTGCGGCTGAACGAAATAACGAAAAAATTGCTGTAGAGATTAAAAGTTTTATCAATCCTTCATCGCTTACTGACTTTCATTTGGCAATGGGACAATTTTTAAACTATCGAGTAGCATTAAAAGTAGGAGATCCAGAGCGAAAACTATTTCTAGCTGTACCAGATAACGCCTATCGAACTTTCTTTCAAAAGGAATTTGCGCGTATGGTTATTGCCGAATATCAACCCGAAATCTTAGTTTATGATATCGAAAATGAGGTGATTGTCACATGGAAAATCTAGAGAAAATTGCCAAATATCGTGCGATTGTCAAACAAATCCTTAGCCAATATGCATCCTATAAACCCTCCTATGGGGATATTGAGATTCAAACACTATTTGATACGGAACAGGATCATTATCAAGTTCTAGGTGTTGGTTGGAACAAGAAAGAAAGGATTTACGGTTGTTCTATGCATTTAGATATTAAAAATGGCAAAATTTGGATTCAAATTAATAATACTGAACTTGATATTGGTCAAGCTCTTGTAGATAAGGGTGTACCAAATGAAGATATCGTGATTGGTTTTCAGCCTATATATATTCGCCAAGTTTCAGGCTATGCGATCGCCTAAAGAAAAACGAATCGAATCGTAGGGGCATAGCATTCCTGCGACTATCTTGGCTTGTGGCAACCATTTTTAAACAGGAATGCTTTGCCCTCTTTGATGTTGACAGGTAAATCCACAAAGAGGGTAGAGCATTTGCAAATGGAGATTGTGGCGAGGGGTTGCGAGATTGGGGCGCAAATGCTCTACCCCTACGGCACAGGTTCTTCTTCTAATTCAAAGGGTAAAAGATCTTCTTCTTTATTCTTTTTGCGTTCCCTGCGTTTTTGTTCCTTTTGTCGTAAGTCTAAAACTAGCTCAGGATTGGCTCTGATAAAGGCATCGCGTAGGGATTGAGAATCGGGTTCTTGAATATGAAAGTCAGGGTCTATTTCATCCTGTAAACGCAGTTCCCACTCGTAGGCTTTGGCGGGGTGATATTTCCAGAAGACGCTGTGGGCGACGGCTAGGGATGGGTCTTTTTGGCATTTTTCATCGACGCGGCTGGGGAAATAGCGGGCGGCGAGGTGTGACCAGTCATAGTCTTTTTTGTTTTGGGCGGTGCTGAGTTCTGACCACCACGTTTTGGGCTTGTTCCATTGCGGTTCGAGCAATGTCCAGAGGGCGGCGCTGTTGATCATTACGCCGTCATCGAGATCCATTTTGAAGGTTGCATCGACTTCACGGTTTGGATCGCTGGATTTGGTGGGTGGTGCGCCACGTTCGGCGATCGCTTGGACTTTATCGATCAAGTCTTTCAGTTCTTCTTGGAATTTGCATAGTTCGCTATAGCGTTTTTCGGCGATCGCACTTGCTTTAGCGTCAGGTTGGTTACGCGCTGCCATGAGGTCGTTGATTTCACCGAGGAGGTGGTTTTGGTCGGGGAGGAGGTGGTCAGCGAGGAGGGTTTGCAGGGTGTTGTCTGTCCATTGGTGAATGGGAATGATCGCGACAAAGTTCTTTTTAGTTGATGAGATGGGGAAGTAGATCGGGCGTTGGTCGTAGCGTTTGACATGATCTTCTTTGAAGTAGTCTTGGCGCAACCATTCGCGGAGTGTTTTTTTGGTGATTTTGCTGCCATGTTCTACCCATGCCTGATGGATGGGGGCGGCGGCGGGGTGGGTGAGGCGATCGCCTATTTCGGGGAGGTCTTGGCTATAGGCGGAGAGGTAGAGGATGGGGAGACCCTCACCCCCAGCCCCTCTCCCATTGAGGGAGAGGGGAGCAAATTCTCTTGCTCCCCCTTCTCCCGTTCTGGGAGAAGGGGGCTGGGGGGATGAGGGTCTTCCAAACCGCCCCAACGCTAACCCCACAGCATAGGAAATAAAGTCTTGGGCGGTGGGTGGATCGTATTCGGGATCGTAGGGGGGGAGGGGTGTGCCTGCGGGTCGGTCTACGGCGGTTTGCGCCCATGTTTGGGCGGTGCGCCAAGGGCTAGGACGGGGGCTAATAAATTCTACGGATGTCTCGCGTCCTGCTTCATGTTCGCTAAATGCTTTTTCAAGTTCTCTAAATATCTCGTCTGCGGATTCTATTGGGAATAATGGAAGACGGTTTACATCTCCAACTAAAAAATGGACAGTAGGATTTAATGAGGATAATACTTCTTTAGCTAGATAAGTATTCATCAAACAGCAGGAGTTGTTAATTTGCTCTGGAAAAACTGACTGCCCCATATCACCAAAGACAGAACGATAACGATGTTTTCTTCCTGAAAAGTTTGTTCCAATTGTTGAAAATAAAACACCGAGAAGAAAATAAAAATGACGGCTAGGTGTACCGTTTCCTCCTCCTTTTGACCCCAAGTAATCGTACATAACTTGTTTCTCAAGGGCTGATTTTTCCCATAATACAAAGGTGTCTAAAGGCTCAAACCAAACTTTACCAACAGCACCTTTAATATATGGAACCCATTTATGGTTCAATAGCTCTACAGAGTAACTGCCAGATCTTCCCAAATAAGCATTATTAAGATTGACTTCCCACGGTTGTCTTAAATATCGGAGATTATTTGAAGTTTGCATTCCTGCTCTGACAGGATCTTCATCGCCTAATTTTGGAGTTTCAGCGTAGCGTTTAAGAAAGGCATCATCCCACCAGTAAATGAGAGGCTTTTCTTTGATGACATTAAAATTTTGCGTTTTGAACTCATATCTTCCCACATGAGCCAACACCGCCGCCCGTTTGCGATTCGTTCGCTGACTATCCCTTGAATTATCATCTAATGGAGTTGGTTGGATCGCAATACTAAAAGATTCTGATGGATTCTTTTTTACAAAAATACTCATCACCGTAGAAACAACTTCATCAACAATTGCTTCAAACCCACCGCGATCTATATCCCCTAACAATCGCAAATCATAATTCTCAATCAAAAACTCCCGAATCGCCGAATACTGACTGATAAACATCCAATTTCGCATCGTCAGCAACGCCGAAAAACCACCATCCTTCGCCAACTCCAAACCACGCTGCAAAAACGCCGCATAGAGATCCGCCTTCCCCTTGGGGTAATGCTTCGACAAATAACCAGCATCCGCCATCTTACTCGTCCCCTGATACGGCGGATTTCCAATCACCAGATCATACTGACCCTCCCGCACCATCCGCACAAACCTCACCCCCGCCGCCAACTGCTCACCCCACAACCTCACCCCCAGATCATCACTCTGCGATCGCTGCTGCAAAAACCTCTCCAACGCCTCCAACACCGTCACCTGCGCTTGCGCCTTATCAAAATCCAACCGCACCTGAGCAGGACGATAAGCCTCAAACAAACTACCCTGCTGCGGCTCTAGCAACACCTTCACCTGTGTTTCATAATCAGCGATCGCCTGTGTCACCGCCCCATCCACCTTCAGCAAACTACCCCACACATCCGCACCCTTCAGCGCGTCCACAATCTGCATCGTCAACTTTGGCGGAATCCCCGTCGCCGATCGCACCTCATCATAAAAATTCAATAACTCAGGATCATCTTTCGGCAAATTCGCCAAATTCAAATTCGCCGCCACCAAATTAATCTGCTTCGGCGCAGCATCCTTACATAACCCCTTCGCCTTCAGCCACAACGCCGCCGCCGCCATCTGCACCGCCCGCGCATCAATATCAATCCCATAGAGATTATTCTCTAAGATGCTATTAGCGATCTCAGCATCTGTCCAAACTTTCCCCCGATGCCGCGCCTCCTCTTGATAAAAAGCAAATAGCAAGTCAAAAGCAATCACAAGGAAATGCCCAGACCCACAGGCAGGATCGATCAGTTTGAGGTGGCGGAGGGAAAGATTGCGCTGATTGGCTTCGTTTACCGTCCCTTCGACTTCGCTCAGGGAGCTAGATAAATTATGCTGGCTGAGCGAAGTCGAAGCCCTCACCCAATACTTCCAACGCTGTTCTTGCTCATTCTCGATCGCCATCAACTCATCCAGAGCCACATCCCCCACCTCGCGCCTTTGCCGCCAATCCTGTCGCCTTGCCTCTAGATTTTCGAGAGTGCGATCGCCTATCACCTCGGCAACCCAACCATTCGCCGCGCAGATATCCAACCATTGATTATTCAAGCTATTTTGCAATAGCCACTCCACCATATAGCGCTCCGTAAACATCTGCGTCTTACTAGCGATTTCGTGCGGCTCCACCTTCCCGCCATCATTCATTTTTTGATCAATACTCTCCCGTTCAGGATCGTTCCAATATTGATAGATCCAGCCCAAAGTCGTATCATCGCGCCAAGCATCCGCCTCAACATTGTTTTATAGCTGATTCAGCTTCTGATTGGGTGTTCCAAAGTCGTATCATCGCGCCAAGCATCCGCCTCAACCTTATCTAGCTCCTCCACTAAATACCGCAAAGTCAACGCAGGCATAGGAATAAGCTCAATATAGCCATTCAATCCGCCGCGCCCAAATAAACCCGACAAGTCTAGCGCCAGTTCATCAAATACCAACCGCAACAACAACCCATAGCCCTGATCTTCCTCTTGCAAAAACTCTGGTGCATAGTCCCGAAATTCCTTAAAAGCGGCGCTCTGCCATCCCCCCGTCACCAATTTCGGCTTCAGCAATTCCATCGCCTCTAAATGTTTAATCACCGCCAACCGATTGAGCCAAGTCGCCGCCGCTAGTTTTTCGAGATCCTGCCGATGGCGATCGCGCAATTCCTGCTTGAGTTTTGCCGATTGCTTGCCCTTATAAACCGCGAGATCCCCCTTCACCAATTCTTCCAGATATTTCTCTAACCTCTCCCGCTTACAATGGCGCTCCTCATCTAGCTGCACCTGTTCCAGCTTTACCCCCATCAGGTATGTGGACTCAACGGCGTTGTGTAGGTCAGTAATCAGGCGATCGCGCAAATTACGAATTGTTTTTGAGAGTTGAGATTTAGCTGTAGGAGAGAGGTAGGTCATATACGACATATATGGCAATTAGCCATAAGTAAATTTATTCTTCGTCAATGCCTAGAGATCGCAATTTAGCCTTTAAAGATTCCACTTGTTGCTGTGATTGTGATGCTCTTTCATCACTGGTGAAATAGCGATCGCCATTGCGATCAAACCAAGTCAAGACTTCACGCTGATAGGGGTCAGTCGGTAAAGTGCAACGCCCAATCCCTAAGCTAATTTCTGGCATCCAAAATGGGTTGCTGTTCTGTAATTGCTGTAATTGATAGTCACCATCAATCAATTGATATATTTCTAAGGACGAGTGACCATCACGCCGCCAAAATTCGGGATTATAAATCAGGTAATATTTCACCCCAAGATGACGATAAATCTCTAACTTTTTCTCGTACTCATCGCCATAGGTATGAGACACCATTTCTATAGTCAAAATTGGCGCAATATTATTCTCTTCCCACATCACATAGCTTTTACGAGACTTGCCAGCCTTGCGCCGTTCCACGCCAACACTCAAAAATCCGTCAGGAACAATTGGCACTCTAGGGCTTGCGCCTGTAGTGTGATAAATCCCCATATCGACCCCAAAATACCAATCATGGCGATCTTTCCAGATATATTCCAATAGGAATAACAAGAGATTTGGTAAATAGTTCTCGTCTTCGTTATCCACAGGGGTATCATCTGAATCGGGTAATTCGTCACTATTGGGTAGATTATTAGATAAATATTGGCGATCGAGTTGCAGCATGGTTTGACTCTAAACTCTAAAAATATTCGCGCTACATAGCATTATAAAGCCAGTGGCTTTATATCAACCGAATCCGTATATTTTTCTTATTCTCCAACTGCTTCAATAAGCGATCGCGAAAGGTATCGACTAAGGCATTTACCTCTTCAGGATTGCGAAGTTCACGGTTGCGTAAATCCGTAAGCACATCAAGGGTGAGAACCTGCTCCTGAGTCTCTTCTGAAATCAAGCGATCAAGAGTCGCATTGGCTTCCATTTCCGCATGTTCTAGCTGACGTACCACCGAGTCGCGTAACTGGATCAGCGTGGGATAGAGAGTATCTTCTGTAGTTTTGATCTCCGCCTGTCGGATCGAACGGATCACATAGTCAGCCTTTTCTTCACTGAGTCGCGCAAAGCCATATCTCGTCTTTACCCTTGCTGAGACTGCTTCTAGTTGGAGATATTGAGCATCAAGCAAGTCGTGCCTTACCTCACGATAGCGCAAGGCGATCGCCTCAATACTAGGGGTTAAACTTGTCAGATCGCGCCAAGGGCGTTCCGCTTGCAGTTGTTGACATAGGGCGATCGCCATTGGTTCAAGCTCTTCTAATTTATCCATCCCGCGCAACTGCTCCACACAATGCACATAGGTATCATGGGCTTTTTTGACTTGAGCGATCGCCTCATTTGTCAGTTCGCTATTTTCGATGCCGAGGCGTTGCATCCCGTCTTGCAAGATGTCTAGATTCTTTTTGACGGCTCTTACGGTGTCTTCGATTTGGCGAGATTGACAACAATCAAGGAGAGCTTTTTGCAATTTTTGCAGGCTATCAGGGATTTGGCGGCGATCGTCACGATTTTGATTAGCACGATTTTGATCATCGTGATCTGGTAAACGCAGAGGTAAACGGTTGTATTTCCCCTCTAACTCTCGTAACAGAGAAGACTTATGGGGGAAATATTGAAATACAGCATCAGCGATCGCTTCTTTCTCACGGTCTAGCTCTACTTGCAAATAGTCCTTAAAGAATTTACAAATGGCAGTGCGATCGCGAACGGTAATATCGCTTTCAGTAGCTAGTAAAATTTCCGCCTTTTTCAGATCGCGCTCTTTCTTAAATAAATCCTCCACACCCGCATCCGCGTATGAACTAATCATTTGCTGATTCTCAGTACGGATACGAATTTTATTCGCCCGTAGCAGTCCCAACAAGCAAGCCCGCACCAGATCGGAAGCGTAACCATAGGGCGCACTGCCAAATATGGCTAATAGACTATTGCCAGCCATGCCATTATTTTTGGCAATCTCGTTATAGATTAATGTGGGGATTTCACCGTTACAGGTGGGTACATATTTCCCTGCATCAAGGCTCAAAATCCCTAATTCCCTCTCCATAAACTTGGGCGATACACCTGAAAGTTGTTTTTTAAATAATTGTTCTAGTTCGCTAGGGGCGATCGCCATGTCCTGAAAATAGGTATAGACCTCTGGCAAAATACTTTCGGCGGTGCGCTGCAATAAGCTCGAAAAGCTAGAACCCTGCGCGTCCAGTTGCCGACCCCGAAAATAGAACGTTCCGCGCACAAAGGCATTAGCGATCGCTTCTTTAAGACTTGCATCTAGGCGATCGGCTTCCGACTGTTCTTCGATCAAGAGGCGCTGTTTATTAGGTGATAATGCTGCAAATCTGCCTTGATATTTTTTAATCATTTGCCGCGATCTCACCTGTCTTCTCGCTAGTTCAGGAATATCGCTGATATTGCCCACTACCCATAACAGGCGATCGCGATAGGCTTCCTGTCCACTCTGGGCAATCCAAATCGTGACATCTTCTTTGAGATCATCACGGATATAGCGCAAATCGACAATTGCTGTCGCCACATCATTAGGTGAGATCAAGCGCTCATCCTTGCGCTGACGTTCATCGCTAAAGTAAGCCTGCCAACGGAAAGAACGTCCTTTATATTTAGGATTTTCAGTATCGCCGATCAACACCTTGAGTTTTTCCATCAAGATCGCGGTCATTTTTTCATCATTCACACCCTCCCTATCACGCTCTCTTTGCCATTCCTGCCCTGCGGAGCTTTGCAGTTTATACCCCAATTTCTCAGAGTAGGTAATATGTCCGTGATCGCGTAATTTATCGAGGGCAATCTGTACCTCTGGTTCATTGTTACCAGCACTGAGGCGATCGTAAAGACATTGACTGATAAATTTTGCTGTCGTGGGCTGTGTTTCTTGGATTAACTGTAATAAAGAGATCGCCTTCGCCACTTTTAGAGAAATGTCATCACCGACAATTTCGCGATCGCCCAAGATCCGCGTCATCGTATTTTGCGTATCCACATCCAACGCCGTCTGCTGAATCTCGTAGATCGCATCAATGGTGACTAAGGCTCCTAAATCGCGATCGCCTAATCCCTGCGTCCGAAATAGCTCTCCTAACATTTGCAGCAATCCACGCACCGCATAGTCATCACCTTTGACACGGGTAGAGGTCAGGCGCAAGCTACTGGTAATCTGCATAAACAGATCGATGTAGTTGGGCAAGAGGGGATAAACCTCTAGAAAATCCTCTTCAGAAATATTTTCACAGCCATAGGCATAGAGCTTTAAGTCAGAACGCTGCTGTTGAAACAAATTTCGCAACTCTGCTTCATGGGCAGGTGACTTTTGCAATAGCCGCTTATGCACAACGTCACGAATATTTGAAGGTGTCAGATGCACCCGAAATTTGGGCGGAAATCGATCCTTGAGCTTGCCAATATTACCTTGATCGATGCCATCCTCTAGTTGCTGCTGCCCCGTTGCCAACAGCCACACCCGTCCCTTCAGTTTTTGACCGAGATCTTCTACAAAAGATTGCAACTTCAGCATCCGATTGTCATTTTGATGGATATACTGACTGACTTCATCAATGGTAATAAATAGGGTTTTACTGGGAGCGCGACGATTGAGCATGGCGGAGATCGCCTTAGTCGTTTCATCCACAGCTGAACCTAGCCCCGTTCTGCTCCCCGCCCGACTATCGATCCAACTCATTGGCTCAATGTACTTTTCAGGCTCAAGACGATGCAAAATCAGAGAGAAATCCTCTTCAGCTAATTCACTATTTTTGATCTGCTCCCAAGGCTTACCGATTATAGCGATCGCACATTCTAAAAAAGCATCCCAACGCCCATCGATTTCTAACTTCAGTTCATGCTCAGCGACATAATTACTAGTTTTGCAATAGCCCAAACGTTTTTGAATTTCGCGCTTAGCAACTTGATGGATATCTTCATTTTCCCGCGCTAAAGAGCCAATATCAAATACCACCGAGATCGCCTCGATCCGCTTGGTTAACCTTTGCCAAGCCTCCTTAAATTCGGCGGACTTAGGCGAATCATCCCGCGCCAATAAAGCATCAGCGAGTTTTTGTCCATTAGGCATTTGGCGATCGTCTAGCGCAAGTCCCAACAACTTCGCAAAGCTAGATTTCCCCGAACCATAAAACCCCGAAATCCAAGCAGCAGGTAATGTAGTCCCTGACCGATTCGGCTGTTCTAAATCTTGGGCGATTGCCTTAAGTAAGCGCACAAACTGCTCATGAATTCCCTGATTGGTACGAGTATGGCGCGGGTCATGTTCAGCATAGCCGCCCGTAATGATATATTCCGAAACCTCTTCCCATAATTTAGCTGGCTCCTGTTCATGGAAATAGACCACAGGCGCAATGTCCCGCGTTACATCCCTAGCAAAAATATCTTTAACAAGCATCGTGTTTTCTCCATTGGTAATTGCGAGTGTCGGCGCTTCTAGCTATAAATACGGGGACGATAATCGCGATCGGTGGTTTGTTCTCCCATAAATGATAGCGAACTTACATCTTGTCTGTCTCCTGGGTAGAGCAGCACGATCGGTAGATTGCTCGTCTTGCCATCAAGATGACGAAGTAATCCTGATGAACGAAAGAAAGGATACAAACCTCCCGCACGGCTTAATAGGATTAACTTTTTGTCAGGTGTAGCATTAGGCATAAACTCATTGATTTTCCTAATTATGTCCTGTGCAATCCCATCAGCCCCTTCAACTTCAGGAGTTAATTTTTCCTTGAGATAGTTCAAACCGCGATCGCTAGTCTTATCCGCTAATCTTTTTTCCATAGCAATTAATCGCTCTAAAGACTGCGGCGACTTACTTTTTAATCGATCAATAAATAATTGCAATAACGATATAGATAAAACATTCCAACCCACGGCTTGTAATTCATCTTGCATTTGTTTCAGCTTTCGGCGCATCTCAAATTCTCTGTCAGGGGGATAAACAGCGATCGCAAATTGATAGTTCCGCATGGTGCTAATTTTTGCCCCTCCTTCTGCCATTAGGTCAGTCTTGAGAGCAGATACTACGCGATCAATTACATTATTTGCCGAACTACGATTAGTCATTACCCCATATTCTCCCGATCTAATCGCAACGCCCAATCTTTGAGATCATCACATTGCCAACCAAAGTCAATGAGTTCTCCCATGCGGCGAAAATCAAGATTTGGTAAACGTTGTAAACGAGTCTCTAACAAACTCCCAGTCAAACCCACCGATCGCCAGTAAGGATTATCGAGCAAAGTTCCCTCAAAAGTTAAAACGCGTAAAAAATATAACCAATACTCCACAGCGCGATCGCTCACTTGGGGATATAGCAAATTGCGTTTACCCATTTTGTCCGAACATAGCCCCGCCGATGCTGCCGCCGCAATCAGTCCTGTTGCCATTCTGGCGATCGTTGCAGGTGACCAGTGATCTCTTCCCATGTTTTGGCTGACCCATCGTCCTACGATGTCGCGATCAATATTCGAGTCCGTAATATCTGCTCTTAAAATCCGCCGTTGTCCCAGATAATGATCTGTAAAGGCGCGATAGAGTGGATCAACGAGTTGCAAATGCCAATGACAGAGATTACGTCTTGTTAATAAATCACGGGGCTGCCATTGCTGCAAAACCAATAGCGCCACGGGATAAGCATCATAGCGCTGCGAAAACTCCTTCAGTAGTAATTGCGTTCGTGCCATGCTCTTACTACCAAACCAGCGCCTCTCAAAAGCAATTTCAGCAAGTTGATTGATTTTGTCAGTTTTATTAGTAATGGGATCTCGATCACCATCCAAATTCAAGACATTTGGATGGTGATTTTGCCAGTAGCTATAACTTTCTTCAATCGCCAAAGGAACGCGCATCAGTCTTGTGTGCAACGACCTAACCTCCGCGCCATAATTTGCAGATAAGTCCATAGATAAGTCCATATTTTTGCTCAAACTAACCATACTCCTAAGCAATCCGATAAAACGGCATTGAATAATTTTGATCAAACGGGACAAGCGCTGCAACTAGAAACAAGAGATTTTGCTTGTCTGAATCAGGTCTTCTAATCTCGCGCCCCCCAGCCACAAGCTCATATTTACTCTCACCACAGCGATCAGTAATTTGCTTGGCGATCACTTCACGATCAAAGCCGTCTTCCCAAGCGATCGGCAATTTCAGATTTTCACTCAGTCGTTTTCTTGCCGCAAGGCGATCGTGTAATTTCTCATCTAAGTCAAATCCCCAAAAGAAAATCGTTCGCAATTTATCAGGATTAGCCATTCTTTGCCTAGCCCGCCGATCCGTTGCGATCGCTGCTGATCGAGCAGACTCCCATCCTGCATATACCTTGGTGCGTGGCAACAATCGGGCTAGGAGATCGCCACCACCCAGATCATCAATTAAATCAGTGCGCCACCAACCTAACCGTGATGGCTCACAGTTTGCTTCTCCTGCCCATGCGATCGTCATTTGCCAATCCAAGATCAGATCTAACAAATCTAGATCAACTGCAAGAACACTCATTCAAGTACCTTATCTTCCTTTTAATTTTTTGACAGCGGGCGGCGTTTCGCACTACTTACTCTAAGTATCTTATATTTATTTGATGCAGCTATAAAATTAAAGTCATATATTGATATATGATGTCCTTGATTGTTTAGACATATCAACAAATGCAAAGCCGAATTGCCGTTCTCAGTAATGCTGGCGGAAGTGGTAAAACCACATTATCTGTGCATATTGCTTATGAAATGAGCCTTTACGGATTGTCAGTTGCCTTAATGGATCTCGATCCACAAGGCTCCTTAAGCCTATTTTGCGGTTTGCCACAACCCGAACCTGAACAAACCCTAGCATCAGTATTAAATAATGATTTTTCTGGACAATGGCCATTAGAAAAGTGTTGGACAGAAAACACTAATAAGGTAGATGTAGTCCAAGGAGGGATGATCTTAACAAGAGTCGCCGATGAGATGGTATTACATCGCCGAGGAGCCTATTTACTTGGCGATTGCTTAAAAGACCATCCCATTTCCCACGATCTAATTATCTTTGATTGCCCTGCAACCCTTGGACCTCTAACTTTATTAGCATTATCAGCTTGTACCCATGTTTTAGTTCCAGTCCAACTTGAACCAAAGTCAATCCAAGGTTCCGCCAAATTAATTGAATGGGTATATCACAACAGCAAACAATTAAGGCTCGATCCCCAGCCACAGGTCATGGGATTTGTACCTAATCAATACGATGCCAGACGCGCAACCCACCGCCAAATATTAGAAGATCTCCCAACCCAACTTGACCAATTAGGGATTCACTGTTTCCCACCTGTCAGGGACTCGGCGGAATTTATCAATGCCAGTGGGCAAGGTTTACCATTACATCTGTATCGCCATCAACATCCCGCCCAAGCTGACTTCAAAGAAGTTTCTGAACATGTTGTGCAATTAATCGGTAAGAAAGTGAAAAGGAAAAAATAATCATGGCAGCTCGTAAAGCCCCCAATATCGCTGACTACTTCTCAGGCGCAAAACAAACTCAACAATTGTCCAACGCTGAGGAAGAAATCGCTCAACTCAAAACCGAAATTGAGCGGTTAAGAGCATCTGACTCCGAAGAAGTCGAAGTTCAGCTATCAACATTAAAGGAACAACTAAAGTCTCAATCTGGAGTAGTAGATTTAGAAATCACCAAAATCATTCAGAACCCTGATCAACCCCGTCGTACCTTTCTGAATGAAAGTATTGGGGCAATGTCTCAGTCCTTAGCGTCAGATGGTCAGCTTTCTCCAATTATTGTCATTGCCCAAGAAGATGAGAGCTATTTACTTTTTGACGGTGAGCGCCGATGGCGCGCGGCGAAGGAGCTAGGATGGTCAACTATCAAAGCTGTGACGATGGATGCGCCGCAGGAATTACACCGTAAGGCTTTATTAACATCATTGCATCGTGAAGATCTTAACCCTCTAGATAAGGCTGAAGCAATCATTAAAGAGATTTCGCTAAACGTGGGGTTAAAAGCCGATGACATCCCCAGAGTTTTATCTACGGTCATTCGGAGATTGAATAAGCAAAAGCGACTATCTGAAGTCATGGCTAATTTAGCATCCAATGACTCTAGCCAAACAGTCGAAGTAGATCCTAACTATGTCAATGAAACTGAACAAAGTGTTTTAAGAATTCTACTAGAGTTACAACTCAATCCTGCTTCTGTTGATGCTAACTTGCTACCAATGTTGGGCTTAGCAGATGATCTAAAAGATGCGATTCGCAATCTGGGGCTAAAGGGAGTCCATGCGATCGCTTTACAAAAGCTTTCGGCAAAGAATCTAAATTTGTCCCAAGCCAAGGCAAAACGACTAAGAGAGGATTTAACTAAAAAGGTTGTTCAAGAGAATTTGTCAGTTTTACAAACTCGCAAACTGGTCAATGAGGCGATCGCTAAGCATAGTCCTAGCCAAGAGAGTGCAGTAGATGCGAATAAACAGTTAGGTAAAATCAAGCAAAGTGTTGATCTGATTTCTTCAGATTTACTACGATCTGCCGATCCTACAAGTTTAAGAGATGTCTATGATTTACTAAAACAAAAGATGACAGAAATTGAGTCTTTAATTTCATAATTGTTTAATTTTGGTTGACTTGCGTTGGTCATATATCAATATATGACCAATTGTTAGCAGAGATCGCGTCAAACATTAAAAGTTGAGTAAGGCGAATGCATATATAGTCTCCAAATAAGTTACAATCAACAACTGAAGGTTTCTGGAGAGTTAGATGAGCGAAGTCCCTTTTGTTAGCTTGGTTATTTCATCAAATACGCCTGATGATGAGGTTGAGTCTCTTTTGTCGTCAATACGTTTAACATCTGCCAATGTCCAGCAACTAGAAAAGCGTGCTTTTATCGCAGATGATATTATTGCTCTCATTACTGTGGCGGTCGGGGTGGGGCAAATCGCAGAATACGGTATCAAAATAGCTAAAGCCATCAATAGTTGGCGACACAAGGCTAAGGAAAAAGAGATTCAAGTTGAAGTCAAGCTTGAACGACCAGATCGTGCATCTCTAGATCTAAATACAGCTACTGACAAGGAAGTAGAGGAATGGTTATCCAAGTAGAGTCTACTACAGTAATACCATCGACTAGAGGGGGAGGAGGCAATCCTCCTTTAAGTCCGTCACTTGGTGATACTCCTCAAACACAGTATAAAAATGAGATCCTCATACTTATTTCTGCCCCACTATTGAAAGAAGATGGATCTCCTGTAGAGGCATTATCTATTCAGAGAGAAATAGATGAGATTGTTTCAGCTTTGGAAGATATTCCCGATCTAGTTGAAATAGTAATCACTGTTAAGATAGCGACTACAGAATCGATTCTACAGGTTTTTGCGAATACGATAAAGCCGTTAATTATTCATTTTATCGGACATGGGATGTCAACCGATAATGGTGTAGCTTTACTACTAGAGGATAAAGTCGGGAAAGCGCGTCCTTTCACAAGTAGTGATTTGCGTAATCTATTGGGAAATCGAACAACTCCACCATGTCAATTAGCGTTGCTCAATGCTTGCCACTCTCAAGGTCTAGCCGATGAATTTTTAAGGGCGGGAGTGCCTCATGTAATTGCTATTAATGCTGAAGATACAATTCTGAGCTTGGCTGCACAATGTTTTGCAAAGCATTTATATCATGCTTTATTTAATAATTATCAAGTTGTTGATGCTTTTTTACACGGGCGTGATGCTGTTAAAGCTAATGACGATTTAGCCCAAATCTATAGTACAAGAACATTTCAAAAAGGGATTAATTTAGAAGAGGCATTTAAGTTTCACTTATTACCTACAAATTCTGCGGCACACAACAAACCTTTAGAGCTTTTATCACTTAATCGCGGTCAGATTATCATTCCTAGTTGGAAGAAAACTAACCTTCGTTCCTATGAACCGACTTTTGTTGGACGTAGAATTGATATTCATCGCATTGCTATGGACTTAATTGATGATCGGAGAAGTCGCTGTGTGGCTCTCCATGGAATAGGAGGAATGGGCAAAACAGCTTTAGCTCAGGCGGTGGGACGGTGGCAACATGAGCGTCGTCGTTGGCGTGATGGAGTTTGGCTAGTTGAGTTGCGGAATGTTGAGTCAATAGCCATAGCCACAACAAAAATTGTCGATGTAATTCGTATATCGAAATCTGTAGATCGTATATCGAAATCTATAGATGAGATGGAAATAACATCTCTTCCTAGATTAGAGCAAATCCTCAAAGATTCCAATGTATTGATGGTTTTAGACGATCTAGATGAACTAATTCTGAAAGATGAAGAAGGCTTATCTCGATTACTAAATGCTTTGCTTAATTGCCAAAAACTGCAACTGCTCGTGACCTCTCGATTAGACTTACCCAGTACTATAAATTATCGGCTGCGAGAAGTTCAAGAACTTGAATCTAAAGACGCAAAGCAAGCATTCAGAAATCTTGTACCTAGCGAACAGTGGGATTTAGGAGAAGCTTCCGAAGAAGATTATGATGCATTGATGACTTTCCTAGATGGTTATCCCTTCCCAATTCATCTAGCTGCATCATATATGAAGGAAACACGCTGTGATTTAGGAATGCTCTGCCAAAGATTGCAACTTAATCCCCTCAATACTCTACGTCCAACGTCAAGGCAAGAGACTCGCAATAATAGCCTAGCTAAAACACTTGGACTTTCCTATAGCATTCTTCCTCTTGGTGCAAGAGATATTTTTCCAATCCTAGCCCTCTTCCCAAGTGGATTAACAGACGAATTAGCCAAGGATGTTTTAGGTGAAGGCGGCTTTGAAGCATTAGTAACGTTGCTGCAACATTCAATGGCTGAGAAAAAGGAAAATTCTTCGAGTTGGCGTGTAGCTTTACCTGAACCAGCACGCTTTTATGCAGAGACAAAACAGGAAGATAACCTGATGGAGAGGATTGCTCCTAAAGTCTTACAATATTTCTATGTTTTTGCTCAGAAAATAAATGATTTATTGGTAGAAAAAGACAACTCTAAACAAGGTGAAACGCTTCTTAAAGAAGAACAAGCTAATTTGATTAATTTTTTGGAATGGGGTTATCGATATGAAAGAAGCAGTGATGGAATTTGTCGAAGTGCAAGAATTACAGCACTGTTAGGCAAGCATTGGAATTGGTTAGCTTCTGAGGAAGATTCGATGCATAAGCTCACTATTGCATTGCAAATTGCTAAAAACAATAAAGATAAATTTGGGGAAGCTGATATAAAAATGGCAATTGGTGAACGACAGCAGTTTCTCCAAGAATTCAAATTAGCTTTAGAAAGTTATGAGGAAGCTAAGCAACTTTACCAAGAACTAAATCATCAAAGTGGGGTAATAAAAGCTGATAATTTCATTAGATATATTAATAGGTTGGAAATTATCCTAACTCCCTTTACATTTGAGACTATTACCCTTAGTAGTAAAGGTAAAATTATTCAACGAGAATCAAGACAATCTCAAAATATATTAGAAGATCTTGGCGGAGGAGTAACCCTAGATATGGTATCTATTCCTGCGGGCAGTTTTCTGATGGGTTCACTTAATTCAGAACGTGATGACGAACATCTGCAACACAAAGTAATTTTGAAAACCTTTTGTATGGGTAAATATCCAATTACACAAGAACAATGGCGCTCTGTTGCAACGCTGCCTACAATCAATCAAGAACTAAATTTAGATCCATCTAAATTCAAAGATGATAAACGTCCAGTAGAGACTGTATCGTGGCTAGATGCAATGGAGTTTTGTAGGCGGCTATCAAAGTACACAAAGCGAGAATACAGGCTACCAAGCGAAGCAGAATGGGAATATGCTTGTCGGGGGGGAACAACTACACTCTTCCATTTTGGTGAGACGATTACAACCGATTATGTCAACTACAACGGAAACTATCCCTATAGAGATGCACCGAAAGGAGAATATCGAAATGAGACAACAAAAGTCGGTAGATTTAAGGCGGCGAACGCCTTTGGTTTATACGATATGCATGGAAATGTGTGGGAATGGTGCGCTGATGATTGGCACGATAGTTATGAAGGAAATCCAACAGACGTACAGATTTATATAAAAGATATTAAGAATTATGAAGCTCCCGAAAGCCGAAAGCTGCTGCGCGGTGGTTCATGGTACTACTTTGCTGGGTATTGTCGGTCTGCGTATCGCTCCTACAACTACGCGCGTAGTCAGAGCAGCTTCAGCGGTTTTCGGGTTGTATGCGTTTTGCGGTGAGGACTCCCTTCTCAGTTCTTTTGCCCTTCAGCCCTTTGCACTTTTTTGTATTGATTTACACTTCTTTGTCCCCTTCGTAGTTAGGCGATCAAATTTTTTGAGAAATGCCAAAGTAAATTATAGATTAAGCCCCAAATGGCTAGACTCAGAATACTTATGCCAAAACTAGCACAAGTATAGTCAAGCTCAAAACCAACCAACTAAATTAACTACCCCGCCGCAAGCGGACGGGTAGGGTATAGAAAATGTTTTGCTTGCACACATTGTTTAGCATTGCAATCTCTATCTTTCGCCGCAAAGCGTCGGGGAATTTACCCTAAGAGATTAAAACTGAGGCTTGTACCAACGCTTAACAATCAAAATCCGACAAAAAGTACATAACATCACCATCTTGAAAGCGATCGCCCGATTACGGGCTAGTTTCTCAGAACCGCACCGCACCAAGAATCCTGTCTCTACACCCATTAGGGACTGGAGTCTGCCGATCTTGCTCAAGTCTTTCCAGTTCGGCTTGCAAGTTAGCAATTTCCGATGCAGATTTACTCCTACGCAAAATAGGCGTTTCTAGTAAGGCTTTCAGATAGCCAATCCTGCTTCCAATCGCTGAGATAGGCTCAGATTTTGGTGGTTCATAGGGTCGCAGACAGTCAGCATTAGCTGTGCGGATAGATGGATTTTGAGAGATTGCGACCTTAGAAATTTCAGCTTTTGGCGGACTTAGCCTGCCATGAGCCTCGATCCACATCGGATCGCTAGTTTTTTGCAGCGACTTGGGCAAGTCTGTCGCGACCTGAAAATCAACGTCGGCAAATTTTGGCAATTCTTGCCCTCGCAGGGGCGTTTCAGAGGCAGCTAACGCTTTATATAGGGCTTTTTCTGTAACAGTCCTTTCTGTCTGGGTTTCAGCTTGTTCGTTAGGGGGGGCGATCGCTATGGGTGATGGGGCGGAATTGTCTGTATTGGGACTGTTACGCGATTCGGTGAACTCTGGATGCCATAGCTGTTTGTTTTCGTATAGTGTTTCTACTGATACTTTGGCTATTTTGGCGATCGCTTGCGCCATCCCTCGAATTGTTTCTGGCATTTCTCCTGTTTTATTTAGCTCGTTTACAGTTGTGCGGATGCGTTCGAGTCGTTCTGCTTGTTTCTGGGCTTTTTTGGTTTCTGTATCTTTACCTTGCTCGTCTGTTTGTTCTTCCTTTTTACTTCCCCAAGGGAAATGATGCTTCATACACCATTTGGCGATGTCTTTGGCTTTTTGTTCTAGTCTCTTGATGTCTCCGCAAAATTTAATAAATCCTACGGCGGCTCTTGCTGTTTTGGTGATGTATTCGGCGATCGCTTCGTCTTCTTCGCAGCCTAAGAAGACGCGGGCGTATTTGCCCATTAGATATAACAATTGGTTGGATTGTCCCTGTCTTGTCCATCCTTCTTCGATTTGCTGTTCTAGGTCTTCTCGCCATTTAATTAGTTTGCGGTTGTCTTTGGGTGGTTGGTAGTTGGCTTTGGCTTCGGCGATCGCCTGTTTTAATAGGTCGATGTCTTGTTGCTCTTGTACGGTCAGCCATGTTTCGACAAATTGATTTAGATCCCGTCCAATGATCTGGAGGTCGTTGTCGAGTAGGTAACTGCCAGTTTGTAGGGGTAGTCGATGTCCGTTATATTCTGAGTCGTATTTTTTGGTGTTGGGGAAGCTTTCGAGTACTCCTGCGGCGATTTCGCAGTTGTTTTTTTGCAGGCTGGCTTTGATCGCGCAGGCGATGCC
>JANMFC010000487.1:0-8621 GCA_031377675.1 Pseudanabaena sp. OTE_70b_metabat_355
CGAATCACCTTGTTTGGGTTCTTGATTTAATTCAGCCGAGGTACTAATCAACAAGCGAACAAAAACAACAGCTTATAATCAAGTATCGGTTAGACTAAACATGTCTTAATCTATCAAATTTATTCAATTTTAAATTCATCAAATTTTAGGAAACTGTTTTATGTCTGGTCGCGTTGGAGTACTGCTATTAAATTTAGGCGGCCCTGAAAAGTTAGAAGATGTCTACCTTTTTTTGTATAACCTATTCGCCGATCCAGAGATTATTCGCCTGCCAATTCCGTTTTTACAAAAACCGATCGCTTCATTAATTGCCGCTAGTCGCGCCCCCATCAGTCAAGAAAACTATGCGATGATCGGTGGTGGATCGCCATTGCTGCAACTGACCAGAGAGCAGGGGGAAAATATCGAAAACGTGTTGCAGCGTCATGGAGTTGATGCGAAAGTCTATGTTGCGATGCGCTATTGGCATCCTTACACTGAAGAGGCGATCGCCGAAATCAAAAAAGATGGCATTACTCGCCTTGTGGTATTGCCTTTATATCCGCAATATTCGATTAGTACTAGTGGTTCTAGTATTAAGAAACTGGAAGAGCTTTGGGAAAATGATCCGCAACTGCAAGCGATCGAGAAGATCACGATCAAGTCATGGTATGAGCGTGGTGGCTATATTCGCGCCATGAATGAGTTGATCGATGCAAAAATACAATCCTTTGCGGAACCTGAAAATGTGCATATTTTCTTTAGCGCTCATGGTGTACCTGTGAAATATGTCACTCAATATGGCGATCCCTATCAATCAGAGATGGAAAACTGTGTGGATGGGATCATGAAGGCTTTGCGCCGTGATTATCATCGCTATAACGCGCATACTTTGGCTTATCAAAGTCGTGTGGGTCCAGTGGAATGGCTCCAGCCCTATACTGAAGGCGCAATTCAAAGTCTTGCCAAGCGCGGGATTAATGATCTGTTAGTGGTTCCCATTAGCTTTGTTTCGGAACATATTGAGACGTTGCAAGAGATTGATATCGAATATCGGGAAGTGGCGGAAGCCTCAGGTATTCATCATTTCGATCGCGTTCCTGCTTTAAATAGTCATCCGATCTTTATTAATGATCTCGCGGAATTAGTAATGGAATCTCTCGGTAAAACTGAGGTTGCAGCCGTTCCTGTTTAAGTTAAGGCTTACGCAAAAATGAGTTTAAATCGGCATCTCATCGTAGGGGCAATTCATTAATTGTCCTTACGATGTTTTTTGTGTAAGTCCTAAAAATTATCATAATGTTATGCAAATATACCAAAATTATCCTAATGTTATGCAAATATTATATGTACTAACGCTTCTAACCTAGTTCCAATGAACATTTCTCGTAAGCGATCGCCGTTTCCCAAAATCTCCTTGCAACAGGCGATCATTTTGCCCTTTGTGACCCTAATCGTGGGCGCGGTGGGACTGGTGGGCTACTTGTCCGATCGCAGTGGGCAAGAGTCTGTAGAAAAAATTGCAGATCAATTGATAGTGCAGTTGGGGCAAAAAGTCAACCAAAATCTAGAGCATAATTTAGAACATGCTACTGACAAAAATCAGAGCAATATTGCGTTGTTTAACGCGGGGATAATCGACTTACAAAATCTCGATCGACTGCATCAATATCTTATTCTCGACCATCGTGAAAACGAGGAAATAACTTCATTATTTTTTGTAACCCCTCAAGGTGAATTTAGAGCCAGTCGTCACCTAGATCCGAATGAAGAATCAATGCCCAAGTCGAAAGAGCTTTCCTATGAAGCATTAATGTCAGGGAAATCGGAATCTGGAATTAATCAAATTGATTTTTACAATACTGATAATGAAGGGGAATTGAGTCGCTATTTAAAAACCATCAAAAACACTGATATTCGCGATCGCCCTTGGTATCGACTTGCCGTTGAAACTAAAAAATCAGGCTGGACTAAACCAAGTTATCTTGTATGCACTAATACATTAGGAATCAATGCTTACGCGCCTTTATATGATAAATCCCAAAAGTTGTTAGGAGTTTTTTCGGTTAGTATTAGCCTCAATCGGTTAAGTGATTTTCTCGGTAATTTGAATGTAGGCAAGACAGGCAAAATTTTTATAATTGAACGTGATGGGCTAATGATTGCCAACTCAATCAAGCAACCCAATTTTATAGAGACTGGCAATCAAAAATTAAGCGATGATTTGATAACAGGAGCTTTAAAGTTTAATCGTGTATCTGGTCGAGATATCGCCGATTCTCAAATCCAACGAACCTATGAGCATCTTAAAGCCACTTTTCCTGATTTGACCTCACTAAAATCGCCTCACAAGTCCCAATTCCACATCAACGGCGATCGTCAATTCGTACAAGCGCTGCCAATGAGCAGTCAAAATGGGTTGGACTGGATGATTGTGGTTGTGATTCCTGAGTCTGATTTTACGGCAGAAATTCAGGCAAATAGAGTCTGGACGTTTTTATTATGTGGACTTACTTTGTTTTTGGCAACAGGGGTTAGTCTATTCATAACCCGTTGGATTACTCGTCCGATTTTGCGATTGAGTCTTGCCAGTAAAGCGATCGCGAGGAGAGATTGGCAAGAAGTTTTATTTGAAGATAGCGCGATCGCCGAAGTAAAAATGTTGAGTGAATCTTTTCGGCAGATGTCGAGCGAACTTCAAGCTTCAGATCTATTGCGATCACACTACGAACATGATTTAGAGCGCATGGTAGCCACAAAAACGGCAGCGCTAACTGAAGTTCAACGGATTGCACATGTAGGTAGTTGGGAACTTGATGTGGAGAGCGGGGTGATTACTTGGTCATACGAACAGTCGCGTATTCTAGGATTTGAGCCTAGTTTACAAATACCGAGTTACACAAATTTTTTCGACATGATTCCCTTAGCCGATCGCCCTAAACTACAAGAAGCCTTGGAGAGAGCGATCGCCCATGCCACGACTTACAAGATAGAACATGGGATCGTCCGTCCCGATAATTCTATCTGTTATGTCATCAGCCGAGGTGCGGCTATAAGCGATAAAAATGGCAAAGTATTTAAACTGGTTGGCACGATTATTGATATTAGCGATCGCAAACAAGCTGAAATTGCTTTACATCATAATGAAGCTCAACTTCGTAATCTATTTGCGGGGATGAGGGATTACATTTTTGTGCTAAACAATAAAGGGAGGTATCTTGAAGTTGCGCCGACTCAAGCAAATATTGAGAGCGATAGTAGCAGTAAGCTCGATCAGACTTTGCACGAACATTTTCCAAAAACTACTGCCGATTATTTTTTAGAGACGATACAACAAGTTATCGAGACGCAGGAAAGCTGCAAAATAGAATACCAATTAGAACTTGAAGGTAAAACTCTATGGTTCTCAACAATCGTGTCCCCCCTAGATCGGGAATCGGTTCTTTGGGTAGCTCGTAACATTAGCGTTCGCAAGCAATTAGAATTACAGCTTATGGAGAGCGAGCGAGCAAATCGCGCGATCTTGCAATCCATTCCTGATCTGTTAATTAGAGTCGATCGCAATGGATTTTGTTTGCAATTTATCCCACCCAGAGAAGATCTAGCTAATGAATTTGTGCTAATCCAAACCCATCTTTCGGAGGCTTTATCGCCTGAATTGCTAGAAAATGAATTGCGGTATATCGACCTAGCTCTTGCAACAGGAATGTTACAAGTATGGGAACATCAAATTATTAAATATGAAAAAAATTGTTATGAGGAGATACGGGTTTTTCCATTGCATGATGATGAATGCTTGGTAATTGTTAGAGATATTACCGATCGCAAACAGGCTGAAATAGAATTAATTGAAGCCAAGGAAAAAGCTGAAGCGGCGGCTAGAGCCAAAAGTGCCTTCCTGTCCAATATGAGTCATGAAATTCGTACCCCGATGAATGGTGTGTTGGGCATGTCACAACTTCTAGGAATGACAAATCTGGACGAAGAACAAACGGACTATGTGCGGACGATTAAAGAGACTGGTAATGGACTGTTGACCATTATCAATGACATTCTCGATTTTTCTAAGATCGAATCAGGAATGTTAGAACTCGAAGAGGAAATTTTCGTTTTGGAAGATTCTATCCTTGCCGTGATCAAATTGATGGAAAGTATCGCGATCGCTAGTCAAATTGAACTGAAATATGCGATCGCGCCCAATGTCCCTGATACAGTCATAGGCGATCAAGCTCGTCTGCGTCAAATCTTACTAAATCTAGTGGGTAATGCTATTAAATTTACACCACAGGGTCTAGTTCAAATTGTCGTCAATGGTGAATTTAAGGAGATTACAAATAAATATGAACTAAAATTTGCGATCGCGGATACAGGAATCGGCATTGAAAAAGAACAAATCAACAAACTATTTCAAGCCTTCAGCCAAGCAGACACTTCCATTACTCGCAAATATGGTGGAACTGGACTTGGTTTAGCAATTTGTAAGCGCCTTGTTGAGTTAATGGGCGGCACAATTTGGATCGAGAGTTTAGGAAACATTGGCGGCGATCCTCCTGAAAACTGGACTTCAGGGGGGCTTGCGGAGGATCAAGGCTCCATATTTCATTTTGCGATCGCGGTATCTGTCCCCAAAACTGAAAATATCAAACAATCTCAAGATTCTTCTTCTCTAAACTCCGATTTAATCGATCCTGAATTAGCCACAAAGTTTCCGTTACGGATTTTGTTAGTAGAAGACAATCCCATTAATCAAATGGTTGTCAGACTAATGCTCCAAAGACTGGGTTATGAAATTGATGTAGCCGAAAATGGATTTGATGCAGTACAGGCTGCTCAAGAGAAACCCTACGATCTGATTTTGATGGATTTGCAAATGCCGAAGATGGATGGATTAGCCGCCACAAAATTGATTAGATCCCGTCCCCTCAATTCTCAAACTCGTATTGTCGCTATGACCGCCGATGTCATGCCCGAAGATCGTCAAGCTTGTTTTGATGCGGGTATGAATGATTACATCAGTAAACCTGTTTTTATGCCAGAAATTATTGAGCTACTTTCTACTATAAAAATATAGGAAATAGGTTTGTAGTCAATTACTGATGTTAGGTGGAACCCTCACCCCCAGCCCCCACCTTAAAAAGCTACCGTGTACACACAACTAAGAATTATTATCAAATCTTACCAATAACCACTCCCTAGCCCTCCCCTTGCAAAGGGGAAGGAACAAGATTTCTAGTCTTCCCCCTTTGCAAGGGGGAATTAAAGGGGGTTTTTAGTAGAGTTAGGGTTTACGATTAATCGCCCCCTAGCCCCCAATTCTGGGGGGAACAAGAAAATAAAATTCTTTCAAAGTCCCCCAGAATTGGGGGATTTAGGGGGCTTAGATAAATTGAAACGCAGACAGAGAGACTTGCAGTAGATTTCATCGTAGTGGCAATTCATGAATTGCCACTACGATATTTTTGTTCGCTGTATACTTTGCTGAATTGAGCGCTATCATGCGAATATGACTAGAGGTTTTTAGTTAGTCCTGATGAGCATTTCTCGTAAACGATCGCCTTTTCCCAAAATCTCCCTACAAACGGCGATCGTTTTGCCATTTGTGTCGCTAATTGTGGGCGCGGTGGGGCTGGGGGGCTACTTGTCCTATCGCAGTGGGCAAGAGTCTGTGGAAAAAATCGCGAATCAACAAATGCTTGATGTTGGCGATCGCACTAAGCAAAACCTCGATAGTTATTTTGCCATACCCAAGAGCGTTGCTCAGAGTAATGCTGCATTGCTGCGCCAAAAGCGGCTAGATGGGTATGACTTGGATATGATGTCTCAGCACTTTGTCCAGCAAATCAGAATTTTTCCGCGACTTAATGCCATAGCGATCGCCAATGAAAATGGTGACTTCTTCGCTGTTGAAAAACCCTTAGAAAAAAGCTTAATCATTCGCAAACGAAATGCGACTTCAGGGGACAAATCTTTTTATCGTTATCTTGCCGATCAGGATGGACAAAATCCTGTTCTTCAAGAAACGCGAACCAACTACAATCCACACAATGATCCGCCTAGCAATCCTTGGTATAGTCAAGCGAAAAATGAACCTGACGGATTGTGGAGGTTAGTAGTTAACCTATCAAAGGGGCAAGATAAACCGATTTTACAAGCTACTTATTTTTTACCGTTTTACAGTATTGCGGGGCAGTTCCAAGGCGTGTTAGGTTCTGCTGTTTATTTAACCCAGATTGGTGATTTCCTCCGCAGCTTAAACGTAGTCAGGAATGGGGAGATATTATTGATAGAACGTGATGGACTATTAGTTGCGACCTCTACTAATGAAGTTCCATTTGACGGAACTAAGCGTGATACTCTTGCTGAAAATGTTAATACTCGAAATCGCCGCTTATCTATACTTCAGAGTCAAAACCCACTGACTGCTGCAACTGCCAAACTTTTATCCCAACAGCCTCTTGAGCTTAGTCAAATCAAACAGCCTCAACAGTTACGACTCTGGTTGAATGACATGCAATATTTTGTGCAGGTTACACCTCTCAATGGACAACTGGATTGGCTGATGATCGTGGTAATTCCTGAGTCTGATTTTACAGCCGAGATTCAGGCAAACTTACGGAATACATTTTGGTTATGTGGATTCGCTCTAGTCGCTTCTATAGGTATTGGGGTTTGGATATCTCGCCGTATTGCGCGATCGCTGTCTCGCCTCACCCAAGCAACTCAAACTTTTAGCAAAGATAGACTCAATCAAGATCTTCCTACAACTCGCATTAACGAAATGGAGATTTTGACTGCATCATTTCGGCAGATGATCATCGAACTTCAGGCGGCTGATCGATTACATTTGAACTATGAGCATGATTTAGAAAGGCAAGTTGCTGAAAAAACAGAGTCGCTAACTGAAGCTCAACGGATTGCGCGGATCGGGAGTTGGGAGTTTAATATCCAAAGTCAGAAAATCACTTGGTCAAAAGAGTTATTTCGTATGTTTGGATTTGATCCTAATCAACCAGAGCCAAATTTTACAGACTATCTTGAGATGATTCATGCTGATGATCGCCCCTTAATGCAACAGCGAATAACCGAGGCAATTACGGATGGAATGCCATATACGATTGACTATCGGACAATAGAACCATCAGGTTCTATTGGTTATCACGAAGCACGAGCCGCAGTCGAGCGCAACCATGAGGGGCAAGTTATTCGGCTATTTGGTACAGCCTTAGATATTAGCGATCGCAAAAAAGTAGAACTAGCTTTACAGGCAAAAGAAACACAATTCCAAGAATTAGCAACAGCTTCACCCAGCGTGATTTATACGATGGTTGAAGATAAGAATGGGATTGTTCGATTTGAATATATTAGTCTCATCTCTGAAGAAATTCATGAAGTTTCGATCGCCGAAATCTATCAAGATGCGGCGATTATTATGAAGCAGATGCATCCCGATGATCTTCAAGGCTATGTGGATGCAGTTGAAATAAGTTTAGAAAATTTGCAGCCATTTATCCATGAATGGCGAATTATCACACCTTCTGGCAAAATTAAATGGTTGCGAGCCAACTCCCGCGCATCATTCCGCGAAAACGGCGATACAGTTTGGCATGGCATAGCCAGTGATATTAGCGATCGCAAACAATTAGAACTCGATCTAATAATCACGAAAAATAAAGTCAATGATATTTTAAACAGCACCACTGCCGCAATTACGCGCTTGCTTGTCAAAGCTGATGGTACTTTTGAAACGGATTATATTTCGGATGGTTGCGAATTAATTAGTGGCTATACATTCGCCGAACTAAAAGCCGATCAGGGGCTTTGGCTCAGTCGAGCTAATCCTGATGATTGGAAAGCGGTAGAATCTCAAGTATATGAGAATATATTTGCCGAACGAGTTGGAACGTATGTTTATCGATTGCAGCACAAAAATGGATCGCAACGTTGGATCTCGCAAACAAATCGTTCACGCTGGGATGATCTCGAAAATGCTTGGATTGTTACGATTATTTCTACAGATATTAGCGATCGCAAAGAAGCAGAACTAGCAATCAAACAAAGCGAAGAAAAATATCGGCATCTCATTGATAATTTACATTCTGGCATCGTCGTTCATGCTGCTAACACAAGTATCTTGCTATGTAACGTTAGGGCTTGTGAGATATTGGGACTGACTCTCGATCAGATGCTTGGCAAAACGGCGATCGATCCGTCTTGGCATTTTAGCCGTGAAGATGGAACTATTATGCCAATTGAGGATTACCCAGTCAATCAAGTTCTCAGGACTGCAAGCTCACTTGAAAACTATGTCGTGAGAATTAACCACAGCGACCAAAAACAAGTTTGGGTATTAGTTAACGCATTTCCAGAATTTGATACTAATCATCAGATCCGCCAAGTCGTGATCACATTCATCGATATTAGCGATCGCAAACAAATCGAAATAGAGTTAATTGAAGCTAAGGAAAAAGCAGAAGCCGCCACTAAAGCCAAGAGTTCATTCCCTGATTGACTGACAAAAGTCTAGGAAGCCCAGTCTAGAGTGGAAACATAGAACTCAATACGGAACACTTTTTGAAGATGTTTTCGGCGAGAAGCCATAGCAGGATCAGAGTCAATATAAGAAGTAAAAGAGTAGGAAGGCA
>JANMFC010000532.1:0-1787 GCA_031377675.1 Pseudanabaena sp. OTE_70b_metabat_355
CCCGCTTCGCGGGCGAATCAGCTTCTTTGGGTTCTGTTTTCTTGAGCCGAGGTACTTATCGGTGCAAGTACTACTAAAACTCAAAAAATAGAGTCAGCGCTCTGCGCTGACTCTATTTTTTGAGTTTTGAATTTTTTAAATTTTGCATACGCGAAAAAATCTTATTCATATCGGATATGATGTAATCATGATAGATTTGTATCGATATTTATTGATCGCCGAAAAGTTCGCGTTTTTCATAGAACCGAAAGTGGCGCTTTATAGCATATACTCAATTACAAGTACCTATCCAAGCTTAAATAATTAAGATTTGCGCGAACCAATGAGAATTCTATTAGTAGAAGATGATGCGAATTTAGCTGATGCTTTAGCGGAAACGCTAAGCAGTCAGCACTGTGTTGTGGATATAGCAAGAGATGGTGAGGAAGGCTGGGAGAAATCTCAGGCTGACGACTATAATTTGGTCTTGCTTGACGTGATGTTGCCGAAGCTTGATGGCATTAACCTATGCCGTCGCTTACGGGCGCATAGCAACAACGTTCCAATTTTGATGGTAACGGCTTTAGATCTAAGCTCTGACAAAGTTCAAGGCTTGGACGCTGGGGCTGACGATTATCTCGTAAAACCCATCGATCCGCCTGAGTTAATGGCTCGGATTCGAGCTTTATCTCGTCGCGCCCAGACTGCCGAACCTACTGTTTTGCGTTGGGGGGAACTACAACTTGATCCAGGTATGCATGAAGTCTCCTATGCGGGGCTATCTGTGCATTTGACACCGAAGGAGTACAACATTTTAGAATTGTTGCTGCATCATGGTCGTCAAGTCTTGAAGCGAATCACGATTGTCGAACACGTTTGGTCGCTCACTGATCCACCTAGAGAAGATACGATCAATGCCACGATCAAGAGTCTCCGTAACAAGTTGAAGGGTGCTAATGCTCCTCACAACTTGATTGAAACGATTCATGGTGTTGGCTATCGTTTGAGTCAACTTACCTAGAAAAAAGGGAGTGCGTTGCACTCCCTTTTTTCTAGTAAAAGAGCGCAAAGCGCTCTTTTTTTATGGCAGCAGTCCAAATTCTTGTAAGGCGGGTAAAAAATTATTATTTTCGTGATCGGATCTACTAAGTTTGATGAGTGCAAATCTTTGTAAACTCGTGAGTTTTTGCCATTCTTCATGAAATTGTAGGGGCGCGATCGCTACTTCTAACTCTTGCAATTGCTCTAAAACACTAACGGGGATAGATTCGCCTTGCAACCATGCAGGATTTGGATCAATAGGAAGATCATGGGGATATGTATTGAGATTTTGAAAAACCTGCGATCGCAAATTTTCGCGATAGATTTGAATTTCATCGGCTGTGTGGCAAGGCAAATCGATTAATGATTGACGTTGCAAAGTTGAGAAGCTATGCCAATGCTGAAGCTTGAGTTTGATGCCACAGGTATCGAGCTTGTAGCGGACTTGCATAGGAATGCACCGCAATGAGTCAACAAATTCGGCTTCAAACTCAAAAAATTGCAGCATAATCTTTTACCAATGAATACAGCGCTTTGCGCTAAAAACAAATCCCGATAAAAGTTTAAAAGTGCCGCTTTGCGGCACTTTTAAACTTTTATCGGTAACGACATTTCAAATCACACTTAGTTACTAATCAGCATAAATGGAAGATAGTCATAAATAGGACTAAATGCATATCCAGTAATTATTAGAGGTATTTATATCCCAAAAATGATTACTAATCAGAGTAAAAAGATACAAAAAGAAAGGGGAGAATGTGTTAAAG
>JANMFC010000534.1:0-9014 GCA_031377675.1 Pseudanabaena sp. OTE_70b_metabat_355
CTTTAACACATTCTCCCCTTTCTTTTTGTATCTTTTTACTCTGATTAGTAATCATTTTTGGGATATAAATACCTCTAATAATTACTGGATATGCATTTAGTCCTATTTATGACTATCTTCCATTTATGCTGATTAGTAACACGTTGTAAGTATAAATCAGCTTCTAGCCCAGTCGCTAAAATAAACGCTCGCCAAGAGGATGAGTCAACATTGAAGGATTGGGTGATTTTGTACATCCACGTTAACATTCTGGTCAATTCATCTCTTCCATTAATTGCAAGATTAACATTCCAAAACATTTGTCTAAAAAAATTGTCAGCATTGTTTAGCTTTTCGGACAACATTAGAAAAACTTGTTCCCATTGACGATCAAGCCAATATCTTTGCAGAATACTGCGATGCAGGATATGATCATTACCCAATTGACTGTGTATGTACTCAGCGACAAAATACTTTTGAAAAGTTAAATGGGGAAAAGAATGAAGGAGATCTGTTTGAGGAATAAGCAAACCATGATCTCTGATTAGTACCTGTAGTAATAATGCAGCACCATCATCAATCTCATCGGGATGGATAGTAGAGACTTTACTCAAACATTCACGCACTTCTTTTTTTAGTTCTTCTTCTGACCAGAGGAACTGCATAGATGGTTTTCTGGTAAATCCACGATAGGCAATCTGTGCAAACAATTCTACTTTTCGAGAATCAGAAATCTTATTTGATTTACTGGGAATACGATTAATGCGCCGTGTGGCATCCCATCTTCGTAGCAATATGTTCACAACATCTTTAAGAAGCTCACTAACATTTTTTGGGAATCCAAATTCCTCTTTGAATCTTAAGCAGAGATAAGTTAGAGTTAGAGGGTTTGTAGCTGCTTGGGATATGGATCTATTAAGCTTAAGCTCACTTAAAAATTTTGCTGAATACTCTTGTGGCTCCCAATCATCATCGGAATCTATTTCTTTATCTTTTTCTTTGCTTACTTCAAACCAACTGTTAACGAAATCAGAAATCTGCTCAATATCAAAGTTTGCAATTCTTACCTCATCAAACTGTTCAATTCTACATTCAGGAATCCCCAAACGGGTAGTAACGATAAATCTATTTCTGTCGTAGATTTCCAGAAAATCAACGATTTTATCGCAAGTACCGACTAGATTACTATACTCATCTAGAGCATCAAGCAAGATTAGGAAATCGCCATTTCGCAACATGTCCTCAATTTCTTCTTGCTCAAAAATTCCATCGAATCTCTGGGCGATGATACTTATTAGTCCTGAATTATTTATGTTGTCTCCAGAAACCTTGACTGACACATACACTGGTATATACCACTTACCAAAATCTTGAATGGAAATAGACTGATCGAGGTATCGCAGTCCAAGATTTTTAATAAATGAAGTTTTACCTGCTCCAGGACCACCAAATATCATAAGATATTGAGATTTTTTGATTTTTTCTAACGCTAGAACTCGTTTATCTTCAGAGAAAGTTGTAATTGCGTCTGACTCTCTTAATGTTCTACTAATTTCTTCATGGTTTCTGAAATTTGAAACTTTAGATTTCGCAATGAAAAATGTCTTTGTATAGATTTTGTCTAGAGGTAGACTTTCTCTCATATCCAATACTTTAAGTTTGTTAAGTTTACCTCTAGTTTTTTCACAATAAGGTTTTAATCGATCTTCCAAGGAGCCTTTATTCTCACTGACAGGTTCTTTCGCCTCAACTTTATTTAGAGGCGTTAGTATCTCCATCCCAGTATGACCTCTCAGTGCTTTTCCATAGCTATCAAAGCCCAACAACACCTTACAGAGGTAGTTAAGCGTTTTTGTTGATGCTGTCGGTAGTTCAATAGCGCCAAAAAAGTTGCGGATGGTCTTATCTGAAATAAGACTTCCTGAACCGTCTCTAGCTCTTTTGATCTCATCAGGAAAAGTTTCATCTAGCTTTGCACGAAGTCTACTGGGAGAATCGTGAAAATTGTCAGCATAAGATAGTTTGAGATGCCTAAAAATCACCGAATCAACTGGTTCTGTATTACGCTTATTTTGGGATTTGGCATCATTAACTTCTAAACTGACTGACATATTTTATTACCCTTAATTACTATTCTCTAAGATTATCCGAAAACTTTTACTTTACGATGCACCGCTCCGAGAGAGAGCAAAAACTAGACCTTTATTGAAAATATTAGGTTGTAACACTTTCAATAAAGAGTAAGATTTTACATCATCCTAAAACGATGTAAGGTTCATTTTAAGCCCATCATTTTACTTTACTACGGTATAGAAACGCAATAGTTGTGTCCTTGAAACTGGTGGTAGTGGGAGGAAGTATATGGTAAAAATCGGTATTCGACTTCTATCTCAACAATTTAGAGGTCGATTTTGTCTAAGCTGCTAACAAATATTCATCAACTTCATCAACAAAATAGAATTCATGTGCAATTCTCTTCAGCTTTTTACTTCCTGAACCACGACGAGAAAAAACGATAGTTTGTTTGCGATGACTTTTTAAAATATTGAGAAGATGAGCATAGTCTCCATCTCCAGTCACAATAATAAAGATATCAGGAGAAGACTTGCTTTCTACCATTCCAAGACAGTCATACATACACTTACAGTCAACACTGTTCTTGATATTGAAAATAGCGCTAATTAGGCGAAATCCCAATCTTTTCAGCAAGCTTCCATCACTGGGTGAGTTTTTCCATTGCCTCGTGTAAGCGTTCTGAACAACAAGATTCCCCTTGGACTGAGCAAAATTAATCCAATTCTCTGCTAGTTGTACATCTGGGACATTCTCATAATCGACAAAAAGAGCAACTGTTGAAGACATAGATTTTTCCCATTCTATCATGTGCTGTTGAAGTGAGATGGACATCAAAATCATATAAAAAGAAATAGTTCAGGGAAATTGATAATGGTTATGTATCAGAGTCAGTACCAATTTCCCTAAAATTTTTCTACTCTAAGCATAATCAACGTCTAAAGAAACAGATTCATAAGTAGTAAAGCCACCAACCTTATTACCCAATGCGCCTAGTCTGTAAATAACTGTTCTCACTGGATCATGTTCCAAAATCAATCTACCAAAAAGAGGTCTATAAAATTCATGAGTTTTACCAGAAAATGTTTCAGTAAGTGTGATCCGATTGCATTCCTCTTTTTGAGTTCCATAAACTCCTATCAAAGCATCTCGATTGAGTCCAAAGTTAAATTGATCAGAGCCATTATTTTGCATAACTTTCTCCATTCAAGACAGAATCATTATCGATGTAAGTATCATCAACCAAGAATCATTATTTGTAAATAGAATAATTGAGTACTTGTAGGCACTAAACGGTAATTACTCAAAATGGCTCTATTTACCAAAAAATTCCGTGTCAAAAAGAAACATTGAGTAATCCTTAAAGTGCTTTTTAATAAATAAATATTCTTGGCAAAAAAAGGTAACTATCGGCAATATAAAAGCAGGAAAATTTAGAATTTAATGGTAGTTTTTGGTATTGTTGAAATCCCGTGAAACCAACATTTTTGAGCTTTTTTAAGCGTTATTATTTTATGCTAATGTATGACAAGTTACTTGAAGGTAAATCACGATGGACGAATTTGTAAATCACGAAAGTTTTTTGAATTCACTAGATTTTACTGTTCAAGATCTAGTGTCTAAAGAACCCTCGGCTTGTGTAATGGAAGAAAAGCCTTTTTCACTCTCCCTAGAGCAATGCCTTCACTATTTAGAGCCAAGAGAGCCTACTACAACTTTTATCATAGAGGGAGGAGACGCTTCCTAATGGTCTATCTAGTTATGAATCTCAAATCCTTTGTGCCAGTGGTGACTTTTGTTGCTTCTGGCACAATTGTTTGTGAGAGAGAACTAAGTTAGATTTCTCTGCAAAAATGCTACTATGTTTAAGCACTGTTTTACAGGCAAGGAAACAAAAGTATGTCAACTAAAGAAATAACGAAAGAAATAGCAGTTAGTATCCCCGAAGATGTACTTCGTGAGCTTAAGTGGCTTGCGGAGACTATGGATGTGTCTCCCTCGATCGCTTTACGTCATGCGATCGCCACAGACAGCTATATCCAAAACGAAATCAAGAACAAATCAAAATTTTTGGTCAAGAAGCACAATAACTCAACCCACGAAATTTCTTGGACAGATCCAAAGGAAGTTGTCAAAGCACTTGACGCTTCGGTAAATTGATGATGGAAGAAAACAACAACGTCCCATCTGAAAATATCCCTGTATCGCTTGATAGTGCATCTAGCAAGGTGCAGCCAAGAGATTTTTTTACCTCAGCTAACCCAGTAGAAGAGGGAGAGTCCCTATACGTTGTACGCGAAAAAACAAGATCTAAGCTTGCCGAATTCTTGATCTACAGTTTTATAGGTACTGTAGCGGCTGTTTTTGTGATCATCATAATTGATAAAACTTTTTACTACCTTGCTTCAGACAAAGACAAGTTTAAAGAGCAGCCTGGCACTAAAGATCTCATCACGCTCGTTTTAACCACACAATCAACCCTAGTTGCCGCAGCGATCGGTTTTTATTTTGGAACTCGTGATACCAAATAATTACCACCCAAAAATTGAGTCAATGACAATGTGAAGATATGTAACAATTGTAGAGATAAATCATATCTATAACATGAGTGAACTGCCCTAATGGTTTCAACAACAACTCAACCGATCGCAGGTCAATATTGGCTATGGCGGGAACAAAAAATATATTTCGTTAAAGCAGGGCATAACCCTCAATTGCCACCATTGCTGCTAGTGCATGGATTTGGTGCATCGACAGATCATTGGCGCAAAAATATTTCTGAGCTTAGTCAGGAATTTGAAGTCTATGCGATCGATTTGTTGGGGTTTGGGCGATCGCAAAAACCAGCATGGGAATATAGCGGCGATTTGTGGCGCGATCAACTCCATGATTTTATTACCGAAAATATTCAACGCCCCACCGTGATTGCAGGTAACTCCCTCGGTGGCTACTCTTCGTTATGTGTAGCGGCGGGCTATCCCCAATCCGTAGCAGGAATTGTGCTGCTAAACAGTGCTGGTCCATTCACCGATACCCATCCCCTTGGCTCCAAAAAAGTTAACCCTGTGCAGAAAGCGATCGGTCAAACTCTACAGGGAGTTTTGCGGAAATCTTGGGCAAATCAGTTATTGTTCAACTTTGTGCGCCGAAAATCACGAATTCGTAGCACCTTGAAAAAAGTATATCTGGATCAATCGGCAGTCACCGAGCAGTTAGTGGAAGAGATTTATCAACCTTCCTGTGATCAAGGTGCGGCGCAGGTTTTTGGCTCGGTATTTAGTACCCCACAGGGCAAAAAAATCGATGAATTATTAGGGGCGATGAGTTGCCCTTTATTAATGATTTGGGGTGAAGGCGATCCTTGGATGAATTCTAGTTCTAGAGGTGCAAAGTTTCGGGAGTTCTATCCATCACTAACGGAGCATTATATTAAGTCTGGACATTGCCCCCATGATGAGAGTCCTGAAGTTGTCAATGGATTAATGCGAGATTGGTGCAAGTCAGTTTTTTAACAATAAAGGCGGCGCAACGCGCCGCCTTTATTGTTAAAGCGCAAAGGGCTGTAAAATTAGTATAAAAATAAAAAATGGCAACTTGGCAATGTATTAGTGGCTGTGGCGCTTGTTGTTATCTCGAACCGAGCGATCGCCCTGACTTAGAAGACTACCTCACACCCGCAGAACTACAAAAATATTTGAGTATGGTCGGTGCTGATGGTTGGTGCATTAATTTTGATCATCTTAATCGACAATGTGGCATTTATGCCGAGCGTCCGCGCTTTTGTCGAGTACAACCCGATACTTTTTTTGATATGTTCGGGATCGAGCCAGAGGAACTTGATGAATTTGCGATCGCCTGTTGTGAAGAACAAATCGAATCAATCTATGGCGATCGGGCTTTAGAATTGTTACGTTTCGAGAATGCGATCTCTAACGTTCAAATCGTTTAATGATGCTGAGCGTAATCCATGTCATTAGCACACTGACTAACGCCAAAGGATAAAGCCCAGCCCCGATCGCTACTCCCAAAGCCGACGATACCCAGATCGCCGCAGCCGAAGTTAAGCCACTAATTTTTACATGGTTTTGAGTAACATCCGACTGGCGGAAAATTTCTCCCGCACCCAAAAAACCGATCCCAGCCGTTATGCCCTGAATCACCCGACTCATAGAATCATGGGTAACTTGTACATGGTTATTTGGCAAGGATGTCATCACAAAAATCGTCGATCCGAGGGTCACTAACATATGTGTTCGTAACCCTGCGGGTTTGTTTTCAGATTGGCGATTTAATCCGATTAAACTGCCAACCAGCAAGGAAAGACTCAGTTTTAATACTAAGTTTATCCATTCATCTACTGACAAAATACTTGTTTCAATAATTTGCATCAATAATTTAGGGCGCGATCGCAAAGGTTGCCATTTGTTGGGCTACCGATTCATCCAGCCATTTGGTAAAAGCTTCATCAATTAGCCTTTGTTGCATCGCCTCATCAAGGGAGACTGGCAGGACTTTTTCCAATCTGACTAACACAATCCAATCGCCAATTACTGTCGGTGTTTGAACCTGCCCAACATCACAGGAAATCAACATTTTCGCTAAATTTGGATGCACCGAGCCAATTTCGATCGGACCGATTAATCCCCCTGTTTGCGCTTCTGGTCCCTGTGAATATTCTCTAGCCAGCTCGTCAAAGGACTGCTCCCCTTCCTTAACCCGAAAATATAGCTCTTGAGCCACACAAAAATCCTTGGTACAGATTAGAGAATAAATCACCCGATCAAGCTGTTGCTTACGTTCCAAAAAAGCGGAATTAACTTTTGCGCCCCATGTCGTCTGCTTGAATTTGGCAAGCTTGAGCGATCGCTCGGCCCGTTTTTCTAAATCCGCTAAAGTCATCCCCTGCTGTTTGAGCCATGCATTTAGCTTTTCATCTGAGTCAATGGTTAACTGTTGAAAAGCCTGTTGATAGGCAAGCTTTTGTTCTTCGGGAGTCAGTGAGATCTCAGCAGTACTGCGATCGAGTGTCATCTCCTTCACAAGTTGCGGCATCATTCCACTTGATACAACTTTTGCAACTATTGTTTCTGGTCGGAACTTACCGCCATTAATTTCTAAGCCTTGCATAGGTTGCTAATTGGTTATTAATTTAGATTTTACTTACTTAATCATATAGCGATCTCTCTAAAAAATAAGAAATTTGCTTTGCGAGCTTTTTATTTTTTAAACCTTGCCAAAGCGGCGATCGCGTTCTTGATAATCAATCAGCGCCCGATGAAATTCACTGCGATTAAAGTCTGGCCATAAAGTATGCGTGAAATACATCTCCGTATAAGCCATTTGCCATAGCAGAAAATTACTCAGGCGCATTTCGCCACTAGTGCGAATTAATAAATCAGGATTATGCGTACCTGCGGTATAGAGATGTTGCTCAAAAAGATTCTCATCAATATCTTCAGGTTTAAGCTCTCCAGATTTTGTCTCTTCCGCTATTTGCCGACAAACCCGCACGATTTCGCGGCGACTACCATAATTAATCGCCACCGTAAAATGAATAGCCTGATTATTTGCCGTCGCAAGTTGCGATCGCTCAATCTCAGCACGCAAAGACGGCGATAAAGAATCAAGATCACCAACAAAGGAAATGCGTACCCCCTCCTGACACATTTCTTCCAGTTCGCGGCGTAACATCCGCTCAAATAACACCATCAAAAAATCGACTTCCTGCGCGGGGCGGCTCCAATTTTCTGTGGAAAAGGCATAGACGGTTAGGGCGGCAATGCCCCAATCTTTACAACAGCGCAATAGATCTTTGAGTGCATCTACCCCCTGTCGATGTCCCGCAATTCTGGGCATTCCCTTTTGCTTTGCCCAGCGTCCATTACCGTCCATAATTACGGCGACATGTTTGGGCAAGCGTTGATGATCTAGATCTGGTGGCAAAGTTTGCAATAGCTTAGCAGTCATTTCTTTTCTGACGATTTTCGATTTACCATGTTTTTGAGATTTAAGTTTGACCGAAGCCAATTAAATACTGGCAGCTTAAATCTTGGTACAGTGCGACTTAAAGTTGTTGGACGGTAGTTTCCCAGTTTAGTTTCTAAAATTTCGCGTAGGCGAGTACTAGAAACAGGGCGATCCAAAAGACCATTTTCAGCGATCGCAATTGATCCCGTTTCCTCAGAAACAACTATACAAAAGCAATTTCTAACGCGATCAGTGATCCCCATAGCCGCCCGATGGCGTGTACCAATTTCTCGCGAAGCCGCCCGTTCCGAAATTGGCAAAATCACCCCAGCCGCTAAAATCCGATCCTCGCGAATCAAGACAGCGCCATCATGCAAAAGCGTGGAAGTTTGAAAAATCGTATGTAGTAATTCTTTGGATAATACCGCATTTAACTTTACCCCTGGCACAGAAAAATCGCGTTCATCAATTGGTTCCCCAGTCTCAACAATCATTAACGCACCTGTACGATTTTGGGACAATTCAATTACGGCTTCAATTATCTCTTCGAGGGCTGAGTCTGTTTCGACAGGCGATCGCCGACTGATCGTGGGTTGCACTAAGGAGAGTAAATCTCCGCGCCCTAAACGTTCGAGAAATTTACGCAACTCTGGTTGCAAAATCACCGCCATCGCCACGGCTGTCCCAATTAATAATTTGTCTAAGACAAAATTGAGTAATTTCAAACCAAGGCGATCGCTTAAAACACTAGCAATCAGCAAAAAGATGATCCCGCGCACCATAAGCAAAGTGCGGCGATCGTTGCTGAGAGAAAGCATGAGATAGATCAAGCCCAATACTAACAGGACATCGATCGCTCTGATCATGAATGCAATTAAGTCAATATTGATAAACCACTGCATCCATAGCCCTCTCATTCACAACTGAAAAATATACAGATCTTTGCTTACTCCCTTCCCAGTGAATAATTAGTGGTGCGCGGCTTCGCCGCGCAC
>JANMFC010000539.1:0-4178 GCA_031377675.1 Pseudanabaena sp. OTE_70b_metabat_355
GACATAGCTTTACACTCTAGCTTACCAACCATGTTCGGCTAAAAAGGCTGGGGTTACATCAGGACTTTCAAGACTGATCTTTCTATTATATCCCGATCGCAGAAATTTTTCGACATATTTACCTAAGATATCGCCTTCTAAATGCACAGAACCACCAATATCAAGATATTTTAAGGTTGTATTCTCATAGGTATGAGGAATTACGGCAGCTCGAAAATCCGTACCCGAATCATTGCAATAGGAAATGGTGAGACTAATTCCATTAATGGCAATGCTCCCCTTGAAGACGATGTATCGCGCCACTTCAGGAATTGCTTGAAAACTTAGCTCCCACGAGTTACCAACCATAGCGCGATCGCTTAATTTTCCGATACCATCAATATGTCCCGACACAAAATGTCCGCCGATTTTGTCACCAACCGCCAGCGCGGTTTCTAAATTCACATATTTCATTTTGCGATCGCCGAGATTAGTCCGCCCCAAAGTTTCAGGGGAGACATCCGCGACAAAGCTAGTCGATGAAATATAGGTTGCGGTCAAACACACACCATTTACTGCCACACTGTCACCGATCGCAACATTTGCCACTAAATCTGGACAATGAATTGTGAGGCGATCGCGATCGCGCTGTTCGATGATTCCAATGGTTTGAATTAATCCAGTAAACATTTTTTGGTAATTGGTAATTACATCTATTGTGTGGTCGTCATAATCAAGTGTATCAGGACATAAAAACCAAAAGAGAGTTGCGCCGCTTCGCAGCGCAACTCTCTTTTGGTTTTTATAACCCAGTTAAGAGACTAATGCTGCGAGCAGCTAATTTTACTGGATTAGTTGTCGGTGTCCGATCTCGATTTAGCCAAAATGCCGTTATCCCCACCGCCGCCGCGCCTTGATAGTCTTCGTTAAAACTATCCCCAATATGCCAAGCCAAATCAGGCGATCGCTCCAATTCATGCTTAGCCAAAGCCGCCTCAAAAATTAAGCGATCTGGTTTCGCCGCCCCAATCTCCGTAGATATGGTGATCGAACTAAAATAATGATCCAGCCCCAGCGCCACTATGACTGAATAGATCCGACTGTCAAAATTTGATAACAAACCTAAAGTAATTCCTTGCTGTTGCCATTGATCGAGAGCTTCTCGCGTCTCAGCATACACAAACCAAGGCTGCTCCGTAGCAAAGTAGCTATACAAACTTTTAAAAAAAGCATCAAAATCAGCAAATTTATCGAGATCCCCTGTCTCCTTAAAAGTCCGCTCAGCAAGCGATCGCCACCACATATATTCAGCGATCGGTATATCCGACTGTGGTAAATCAGGAAAAGCAATCTTAGGCGCACCCTGAAAACTTTGGTAAAAAGCTCGATTAACTAACTCAGGATCGAGATTGACATTGAAATTAGTCGCAATTTTCGCATACTGCTCACCGACGCTGCCGTTAACGCCAAATATCGTGCCAACTGCATCTAGAAAAATAATCTTAGGCGATCGCATTAGATTTGGGAGAAATTACTGGGGTAAACTGTGAGGCATACTGATACAATGACTGCCAAAGCTTGCAGCAAAGTTAGTGTTAGTAAGATGCCTTGCTCATTATGACAGGTATTCACTTTCTCAAGACTAGTTACAATCACTAAATGGTTGGTTAAGGAGTATTTTTATGCACATTTCTCAATTTGGCAAAGTAATTCTATTTACATTTATTGCTAGCTCACCTTTATCAATTTCGGCGCAGACCACCACAATTGAGAGATCTGCTCCCGCCTCGACAACATCCCCAGCATCAGCACCCACAAATTCTAATCTCAAACCATTGCTTAATGCACCGAATCTAAGTGTGGGAGATTCTCAAGATACATTTCGCTACACATTAGGGGCTGGTGATACGATCAAAATTGATGTTTTTAATGTCCCCGAACTATCGGGAACTCAAACGATCGCCCCAGATGGAACCGTCAATCTTGCCTTAATTGGAGCCGTTAAGTTAGAGGGATTGGGGTTAGATGAAGCCAATGCTCTACTGCGCGACAAGCTTAATCCGTTCCTAGTCCGCAATATTGTGAATGTATCATTGCTTTCTCCCCGTCCTCTCAATATCGCAGTTGTAGGGGAAGTTAACCGTCCAGGTCCAAGATTTTTAAGCTATAACGTTGCCACCGTTGGTGGGGGGGCAGTTACCAATGCAACCACATTGACTAAAGCGATCGAGTCAGCATCAGGGATTACTTCTAGAGCCGATATCAGTAACGTGCAGATCTCTCGGCGTGATGGCGCTTCAGGTCGGCGTATTATTAGGATTAATCTTCAAAATCTTCTAGAAAAAGGGGATGTTAGTCAAGATATCCGCATCCTTGATGGCGATTCGATTTTGGTTCCACCATTGACTGAGGCAAGTACAGCACAGACTCGTCTCGTTAGTACTTCTACCTTTTCACCAGACAGCTATACGATCCAAGTGGCGATCGTTGGCGAAGTAAATCGCGTTGGACCACAGACATTACTCTATTCACGCAACGGCGTTAGCTCTACAGGACTTGCTAGTACTACCACTGCGGCTGGCAATAGTTTAAACGGTGGACCAGTCACCCTCAGTCGCGCCCTCCAATCTGCTAACGGTGTTACCGAAATCGCCGATATCCGCAATGTGGAAATTTCTCGCTTGAATTACAAGGGAGAGCGCACAATTGTTAAAGCCGATTTGCTGAATTTAATTACCAAAGCTGATCTCAGTCAAGATATCACCCTCACCGACGGTGATTTGATTACTGTGCCTCGTCTCGCTAAGACGAATCCTAATGATTATTTGCAAGTTGCCAAAGCGACATTCTCGCCGATCGCGATCACAGTCCAAGTAGTTGGTGAAGCTGTTCGTCCAGGTCCATTACAACTGAGACCAAATAGCTCATTTACTGAGGCTATTTCCTTTGCTGGTGGATTAACCAATGATGCAGCTTGGAAATCTGTGGAGCTTTATCGAGTCAATCCCGATGGTACGATTTTGCGCCGAGAGCTAATTGCCGATCTAAATCTACCCATGAATGAAGAGACAAATCCTGGATTACGCGATCGCGATGTAATTGTCGTCCGTCAATCGGCTGGTTCCAGTATTCTCAACACGACCACAAAATTGCTGGGCAATCTTATCACTCCTTTTGCCTTGATTAATAACCTATTTAGATAGTGAGCATGAAGATTTTAGTTTCTGGTGGAGCAGGCTTCATTGGCTCGCACCTAGTTGATCGATTAATGGAAGCAGGACATTCTGTTGTCTGTATTGATAATCTCTACACAGGTAGAACATCCAATAATTTGCAATGGGAATCGCATCCTAATTTTCAATTTATTGAACATGACATTGTGGAACCGATCGCGATCGCTGATCTCGATCAGATTTATCACCTAGCCTGTCCTGCCTCACCTGTGCATTATCAGTTTGATCCAGTTAAAACCGCGAAAACCAACTTTTTGGGGACGCTGAATATGTTGGATTTAGCTAAACAATGGAATGCAAGAATTTTTCTCGCTTCCACATCTGAGGTCTATGGCGATCCATTAATTCATCCTCAAACTGAAGACTACTGGGGCAATGTCAACTGCACAGGTATTCGCAGTTGCTATGACGAAGGCAAGCGCGTCGCCGAGACTCTCACCTTCGATTACCATCGTCAATATGGTGTAGAAGTCCGAGTGGCGCGGATTTTTAATACTCATGGCACAAGGATGCTCGAAAACGATGGAAGAGTGGTGAGTAATTTCATCGTTCAAGCCCTCAAGGGAATTCCCTTAACTATCTATGGCGATGGTTCTCAAACTCGCAGTTTTTGCTATGTGTCCGATTTAGTGGAAGGATTTATGCGCTTGATGAATGGCGACTATATTGGACCACTGAATCTAGGTAATCCTGGAGAATATACAATTCTTCAGTTAGCGGAAACCATTCAACGCTTGATCGATCCCACTGCGAAACTGGTATTCAAGCCATTGCCTCAAGATGATCCTCAACGTCGTCAGCCTGATATTTCACGGGCTAAGTTCCATTTGGGTTGGGAACCAACTGTCTCATTAGAGGACGGCTTGTCGAAAACGATCGCCTATTTCCGCGATTATCTAGCCACTAAATAGAAATGGTTTCTAAGTACATCAATGTTTAATACCCGAAAGAAGCTGATTCGCTCGC